>PEXN01000015.1 GCA_002774685.1 Elusimicrobia bacterium CG08_land_8_20_14_0_20_51_18
CAACTACGACTCCAAGTACGACGCGCTGAAACTTTCCCAGGTCGGTATCTGGGACGACTTCCTTAAATGGGTTTACGAACCTGAGAAGCCGGCTGAAACCGCCAAGTAAAGATATAGAAGTCCCCTCCCCAAACCCCCGCTTGCGCTCAAAAGCGCAAGCGGGGGCTTTAAACTGGGATCGATTTTTCAAAAAGAAATTTCTTGTCCGGGGACGCGGTTTTATATAGAATAGATTTATACGGAGGGGTTAAAAATGAAAAAAATAATTTGTCTCGCGGGAGCGGTCTTATTCTCCGCCGCCATCGCGTTTTCACAGGAGTTACAGGAGCTTGACGCTGAAAATCTGGAAAAAGAAGCTTTGAAAATAGAATTTCCTTCGCCCGTCCCGCTTTTGGACGCCGTTCACTCTCCGGCCGCTGTTTCCGAAAACCGGCAGGAAATAGACGAGATCGTAACCATAACCGGGCTGGTCAACCGTTCGCGGGCCAACGTAGCGATAAATAAAACCGCCATGACCGTAACGGGCGGCGTAAACCGCAGGGTCATAAACCTGAAAATAGACCCGGAAGCCGGAACTATTTCCGGCGGCGCCAACCTGACTCCGATAAGGCTGAAATTTACGCGCGGCGAAAACGAAACGACCGTCGAGGGAGCCGCCAACCTCAGCCCGACCAAATACTCCGTAAACTGGGAAAAAGGCCTGTTGGAAGGATACACCTGCCTCAGCCCGCTCAAACTGCAATTCGACATGCAAGGTTCGGAAGCGGGGCCGGAAACGGTGGTTATAAACGGCTATGTCAACCGGATGCCCGTGCGGCTTCAATTCGACAAAAAGAACGGGGTAATGACCGGGCACATGAATTACCATCCGGTAAATCTTAAGATGGAGTTTTCAGCCCTGCGCGATTTTTTCGAGTATTTTTTTCTTTTTGCCAAGGACAACACGGAAACTTCTAACGATTAACCCGAATCCTGCAGTTCAACATGGTTTTCATTGACAAACCGTGAGAACGAAAATATTCCGCAGGATTCTCTGCGAAGCAGATTGCGGAACAAGCGCTATGCGCGCAGTTTCCGCAAGGGTGAACCCAGAGCGAGGCTCTCCCAAACTCTGTGAGGGGAAAGTTTCTAACTGAAACTTTCGGGTTAATCGTTCCCCGGCCAGGCCGGCTTTATTCCCAGCAGATGCGAATACAACTGGCCCAGGGCTATTCCCCCGTCGTTGGCCGGAACCTTGGAATTAAAAAAGGCCTTAAATCCTCTTTTCGACAATTCCCCGGAAACCCATTCAGTCAGGACCCTGTTCTGAAAAACCCCGCCGGAAAGGCAAACCGGCGCCGGACCGGTTCCCTTTCTTATTTTCGACAGCGTCTCGGCGACCGCGACCGAGAGGCCGAGGTGGAACCTGGCCGCCATAAGCCCCTCGTCCTCTCCGGCCAGAGAATCCGACAGGCAGGCTGAGACGGCTTCCAGAGGGCTGATCTGGAGGGAACCGTCCGCTTCAACGATATTAAAACGGTAAAAATCCTCCGGTTTTTCCCGGACCAGACTCTCCAGCTCCATGGCGCCCTGAGCCTCGTAGGTGGCGTAAAAATCCCTCTTTATCAGGCAGGCGAAAGCGTCGAAAAGCCGGCCGACGCTGGAAGTAAGAGGCGAGTTCACTCCCGAGTCTATCATTCTCATTAACGTGTTCCGCTCGGAAACCTTTACGGCGCCGCGAAAAAAAGAGAGCAGTTTTTTATTTTCCACTCCCCCCGCGTAAAGCAGGGAAAAGAGGGAACGCCAGATTTCCGAGGCGCAAAGGTCGCCTCCCGGCAGCGGGAAATAGGAAAGATGGGCCTTCCTTTCGACCTTCCCGGCCTTTATGTAAAAGAACTCTCCGCCCCAGATCTTCCCGTCCGGGCCGTAACCCGTGCCGTCGAAAGAGACGCCAAGGACCCCGTCCTTAAGCCCCGTCTCGGCCATTACGCTCAGCACGTGGGCCACATGGTGCTGGACATAGACATGTTTTCCCGGCAGGGCGTCCGTTATCCTCCTGGAATGGTAATCCGGGTGCAGGTCGGCGACTATGACCGACGGCTTTATCCCCAGGAGTTTTTTCATGTTGGAGATGGTCTCTCCGTAAAAATCCCTGTTGAGTTTCTCTTCCAGGTCGCCTATGTGCTGGGAAAGGAAGGCCTCCCCGTCGCGCAGGAGAGCGAAACAATTTTTCATGTCCGCGCCGGCCGCCAGGGCCTGTTCCCGGCTTTCAAACGGCAATCTGACGCTTTCCGGAACGTAGCCCCTGGCCCTTCTTATCAGCCTTTCCCCGCCGGAAGTATCCAGAAAACAGACGCTGTCGTCCACGCGGTTATGGATGGGCCTGTCGTGACAAAGCACCGCGTCGAAAGAGGCGAAAACCTCTTCCGCTTTTTCATTGTCCTTTATTACCGGTTCGTCCCTCAAATTGCCGGAAGTCATTACCAGCGGATTACGGAAGCCCAGGGCCGCGAGTTTTTTAAAAATAACCCTGTGAAGCGGCGTGTAGGCGATCATAACGCCCGCCGTATCGAGACCGGGAGAAACCGCCGCGAATTTCTTAAAATCTTTTTTCCTGAGCATCAGAACCGGCGCCCTGAAGGAATTAAGACATTTCTTTTCCCTTCTGGAAATAAAAAGCAGTTTCCCGAGATTTTCCGGCTCGCCGCTCATTAGCGCGAAAGGCTTCCGGGGCCTGTCCTTGAATTTCCTGAGCCTTTCCACGGCTTTCGGGCTAAAGGCGTCGCAGGCCAGATGGAAGCCGCCCAATCCTTTTATGGCCGCGAGCCCGCCTTCCGCGAGAATCCTCACGACATGGTCCAGGGCTTTTTCGCCGCGCAGCAGGCGGCCTTTTACCCGGGTCCAGACTCCGGGCCCGCAGACGGGGCAGGCGTTCGGCTGGGCGTGAAATCTCCTGTCCGCCGGGTTCTCGTATTCCCTCAGGCAGTCCGGGCACAGCTTAAAACTTTTCATGACCGTATAGGACCTGTCGTAAGGGATGCGCTCTATTATCGAAAACCTGGGACCGCAGTTGGTGCAATTGGTAAAGGGATAAAAATGCCGGCGGTCACTTTGCGACATTGTCTCCGAAACGCAATCCCCGCAAACGGCGAGATCGGCGGGAATAGCCGCCTTATTTTGCTTCAGCGATTCGCTTTTAAGTATTTCGAAAGTCTTATAGGTTTTAGGCGGAGAATTTTCCGTTTTAACGGATGAAATTTCGGCCCGCGGAGGTTTTTTCAAAGAGATGCCGGAAATGAACTTTGCGAGGGCGTTTTTTTCCCCCGAAGCCTCTATGACGACTCCCGAAGAAGTGTTTTTGACATGGCCCTTTATCCCGTTTTCCCCGGCCAGACGCCAGATGAAGGGCCTGAAGCCGACGCCCTGCACCACTCCTTTAACGGTTATTTTTTTGTTCATTTTACCGGCTATTTTTGACCGAGGCTCTGATAATCCAGCTCGCTCCCCAGAAGGCTGTGCGGGACGAGATACACCAGAGCGGTGACGGCGAAGGCCAGATTTATCCATGATTTGTGATTTTTATTTTTTACGACCGCGAAAAGGGCCGGGGTCCAGAAAACGAGCATTATAAGAGTTTTATTGTCGGTGAGGTCGTGACCGAACGGGAAACCGGTCCAGGCGTCGCCGAAAGCGTAATACTGGGTCAGCGGCCCGAAAACGAATCCCCCGATTATTAAAAACGCGTAATTCAGGAAAACGGCGTGCTTTACAGGGCCGAAACCCGAAACATTGCTCAAAAATATTTTTACCGAAAAGAACATGAAAAAGAACATGAAGATCACGTGCGGGACCAGAACGAGCGGCGGCACCGCCCCTTTAAACCTGGTTATTACGGCTTTTTCGTTTATTTTGAGGCCGGAGCCGTCTTTCACGATAAAAACGTCGTACTTGAGTTTCCCCGCCGGCGGCTGGTCCGGAAGCGCGGCCTGGTAAAAACCCTCTTTCTTTTCAAACGCTATTTGCGAAGGCGCCTCTCCGGTTTTAAATCTCACGTAGGAAACGTACGCGTCAAGCTCTCCGGCAGATTTTATTTTAAGCGCGCAGTCGTTACCGGAAACGGTACAACTTCTGGGGAATTTATATTCCAGGACTTCTCCCATGAATTCTTTTTTTTCTTTCAAGGGATAGGTGGGGCCGGTCAGCCTCTGGAAAACGGAGAAGGAAACGGTTACCAAAAAACTAAACACCCATAAAAGTACGTTTTTCAGCATATTCTCGGCAGCTGTTCCCCTTCCAGCATGACGGCGTATCTCTCGGAACCTATGGGAGTCCTGACTTTCAGGGAAGCCTTCTTTTCGGCGAGAACCCGGCCTATAATCGCGGCCTTTTTTCCGTATTTGTCTTTTTTCATGGCCGAAAGTATTTTTGAAGCGTATTTTTCCGGCGCGAAGATCACGGCCTTCCCTTCATTGGCCACGTAAAGCGGGTCCAGGCCCAGCACGGAACACGCGTTCCTTACCGGTTCCGAGACCGGGATCAGCTCCTCCTCTATTTCCATGGACCAGCCGGAACTCTGAGCCGCTTCGTTCAACACCGTAGCCAGCCCTCCTCTTGTCACGTCTCTCATGGACCTTATGGAAGGGAATTTTACGGCCAGGCCGTTCAGCATCCGGCTGAGAGGCGCGGCGTCGCTTTTGATATTGCCTGAAAGCCCGAGATTATTCCTGGCGTTTAAAACCGCGACCCCGTGGGCCGCTATTTCCCCGTTTATTATTATGACGTCGCCGGGCCTTATATTTTTCTGCGAAATGGCCGTCCCCGGAATAACGAGTCCGACCCCGGAAGTGTTTATAAACAGCTTGTCCGCCTTGCCTTTTTCCACGACCTTGGTGTCGCCGGTCACGATCTCCACCCCCGCTTCGGCGGCGGCCTTTTTCATCGAAACGACCGCCTCTTCAAGCGTCCCGCGCTCCAGGCCTTCTTCTATTATAAAACCGCAGGAAACGGCCAGCGGCCTCGCGCCTTTTACGGCGAGGTCGTTGACCGTCCCGCACACGGCTATCCTGCCTATGTCCCCGCCGGGGAATTTAAGCGGGGTCACCACGTAGGAATCCGTCGTAAAAGCTATCCTTTCACGGCCGAGACGCAGGACCGCGGAATCTTCCAGCTCGTTAAGCCTTTTATTGGAAAAATGCCTTACGAACAGATCTCTTATCAGTTCATTGGTGAGCCTTCCGCCGCTTCCGAAAGCCAGAGTTATTTCCTTAGATGCCATTTTTACCGCCCAGAAGATGATTCTTCTTGATAGCCAGCATCATATTGAGGAAATTGTGAAAAGTCGAACCCGTTTTTTTCTTCTTGTTGTATATCATGGAAACCGGACGCATAAGTTTTACGTCGTTGAAACGCAAAACCTTGAGTTTGTTTTCTCTCTCCTCGTTCTTCACGCAGGAGAGCGGAACTATGGAAACGCCCGCGTTCGACATGACAGTGGCTTTTATGGCCTCGACATTGTCTATTTCCATGGTAACGTTCATTTTAACGCTTTTTCCCCTCAAAATTTTTTCTATGTATTTCCTCGAAGGAGTGCTCTTGTCAAAAAGAACCAGCTTGAATTTTGAAATATCCCTCAGATTTATGGTTTTCAGGTTAAACGGGGCCAGTGAAGGAGAAGCGATGAGCGCCAGCTCTTCCTCTCCCATATTGATGGCGGCTATATCCCTTCCCTTTATCGCTCCGCAGGCGATAAAGCCGAAATCGACGTTTCCCCCGGAAACGTCGTCTATTACGTCCGAATATTTCTTATATTCCAGGTCGAGCCTGGTAAAAGGATTAAGATTGAGGAACTTTTTTATATAATCGCCTATCAGATATATCCCAAGCGTGTAAATGGCGGAAATGCGGAGTTCCCCGTTAACCACGTTTACCCCTGTCTGCTTTATTTCCGAAAGGGTCCCGTTGTAGATAAGGAGTATTTTTTTCGCGGAATTATAAAAAATCCTGCCCTGGGGGGTCAGGCTGAAACCGTTCTCTTTCTTGAGGAAAAGCTTGGCCTTGAAGATCATCTCGAGCTTTTTCAGCTGCTGACTGACCGCCGATTGGGAAATATAATTCAGCTCCGCGGTACGGGAAAAATTTTCCGTTTCTATGAGGTCTTTGAAAACCTTAAGCGTCTCTATGTTCATTTTTTAACACCGTATTTATACCAGGCCGCGCAGGCACCCTCGGAGGAAACCATGCAGGGCCCTATGGCGTTAAGAGGTGTACAGGCTTTCCCGAAATGCCTGCACTGTACCGGCTTGGCGACGCCCAGGAGTATTTTCCCGCAAAGACAGCCCGAAGGCTCTTTTTTCTCGGAATATTTTACGCCGAAACTGGAAAAAGCGTCATATCTGTCGTATTCCGGGGAAAGGTCGTATCCCGAACCGGGGATAACGCCTATGGCCCTCCAGTTGGCGGCGGAAACGCTGAAAACTTCGGCCATAAGGGCTTTAGCGACTGCGTTCCCGTCCTTGCTGACCACCCGGGAATATTCCACGTCCAGGCGGGGCTTTTTTTCCACGATCTGCCTCAAAAGAGCGCTTATGCCGCGGAGGATGTCCAGCGGCTCGAAACCGCAGACCGAGCAGGGTATCCCGTATTTGGCGGGGACGAATTCATACGGCCTGTAGCCTATGATGGCGCTGACATGCCCGGGAAGGATAAAAGCGTTTATATCCGCGGCTTTATTCTCCATTAAAATCTTCAGAGCCGGAGGGACCAGCTTAAAAAGACTGGTCACGTAAAAATTCTTCACCCCGGCCGCGCTCGCGGTCTTGATGACCGAAGCTATCAGCGGAGCCGTGGTTTCGAAGCCTACTCCCACGAAGATCACGTTTTTATCCGGATTCGCTCTCGCTATTCCCAGGGCGTCCGAGGGAGAGTATACTATCCGGACGTCCCGCCCCGACGCCCTGACCGAGTTAAGGTCCTCCCCCGAAGAATTTCTGACCTTGAGCATGTCGCCGAAAGTGGCCGTTATGGCGTTTTTGAGCCTGGAAAGCTGCAATATCCTGTCTATGTCCCCGGCGGAAGTGACGCAGACCGGGCAGCCCGGCCCGGAAAGAAGATTAATGCTCTCCGGCAGGATATTCCTTATGCCGCTGGAGGCTATCGCCATAGTATGCGTGCCGCAGACTTCCATTATATTGACGGGCCCCTTTTTGAGCAGGGAGGCCTTCCGGGACAAAATCTTTATCTCTTCAAGGATTTTAACGGCGAGGTTTTTATCGCTCCACAAAGAGGATTTAAAATAATCCTTATTTTTTATCTTTACCCCGTTTAGAAATCTCATTAAGCGACCGCCTTGCCTGAAAATAAACGAAAATTTTCCGGTAAAGTTCTGAAATTTCTAACGGGGGTCATAGATCTCTTTGAAAAGCTCGAGAGTCGCCTTGGCCTCGTCGGGGTCGAGCACCTGTATGGAAAACCCGGCGTGCACCAGGACATAATCGTTCAGCCCGGCGTCAGGGGTAAGGGAAAGAGAGACCTCCCGTCTGGCCCCCCCGAAATCGACGAGAGCTCCGGAATCCTGTATTTTTATAATCCTGCCCGGCACCGCAAGGCACATAAACTCTCCTATCATTAGATTATATAATTTCGTTGCGAAGAATGTAACCCCACCACTTCTCCCCGAATTCGGCACGCTTGCGACTGCCGTTGCGCAGGAGGGCGGACACAACAGGAGAAGTGGCGCCCCGGAAGGCGGGGACTGCGGTGTGATTTTAACGGATATAGCTTCAAGCCGGCGATAAGAGCAGCCAATATTATGGAATGGGGTAACCCCACCACTTCTAACCCGAAAGTTTCAGTTGTCCCACTGGGACTATCCCGTCTATTTGGGTTATGGGGAGTGGGATGAAACTTTCCCCTCACAGAGTTCGGGAGCGCCTCGCGCTGGGTTCACCCTTGCGGATTTGGGATGCATAGCCCCCAATCCGCAACCCACTACTGTGGGGAATCCTGCATAATTTTATCCGCCTGTTTTCCAAGGAAAACGTGCCTGAACTGCAGGATTCAGGCTAATGTCGTCCCACTTCTTAAACCGTCTATGGAGCAGGACAGTCCCTTCCCCGGGATTTAATCGGAAGAGGGACGGCCGCTACGACGTTGGCCGGAAGTGGGCGGGGTAAA
>PEXN01000147.1 GCA_002774685.1 Elusimicrobia bacterium CG08_land_8_20_14_0_20_51_18
AAAAACCCGGCGAGCGTAAGGGTTATGGACGGGATAGCGTCAAGGAAAACATTTCACCGCATAAAGCATTACCATCCCGACAATGACAAAAGCATATTGAAAGTGCTGTTTGAAAAGACAAAGAATCTGCCGGGAGCGTTTCAGCCCTGCGAGCTGTCCAGGTCAAGGCCCTATGAAAGCAACGACAACGCCCATGTGGAACAGAAGAACGGGGACAAAGTCAGAAAGCACGTGGGTTATTTCAGGTATGATAGCGAGCGGGAAACGGAAGTCCTCAACGAATTTTACGATTACGCCGATTTTTACGACAATTTTTTCATAGCCTCGGCAAAGTTGAAAAGCAAAATATACGGTAAAAACGGCAGGGTAATAAAAAGAATACACGATAAACCGCAAACGCCTTACCAGCGGTTTATGGAATGTCCCGCCTTGAGCGTGGAAGAGAAGAAAAAGGTTTCCGGCCTTTATAAAAACCTCACTATGGTAGAATTGAAGAAAGGAATGGAGAGATGCGTCAGGGAATTGTTTGAGCTTGCGAGCGTAAAAAACGGAGAAAAGGCGGTAAAGATTCGGAGACAAACATTTTTATCTAACAGTCCTGCAAAAAAGTCATTTCGGAGACATCCAGTTTTGATCTAACACGGCCCGGCCGGCCGCAATTCCGGCGACGCCGTTTGCATTAGGATTTTAAATTTAGGATAATTATTCTGCTACGCAAAGGGCTTCGCAGGAATATTTTTCTGCGGAATAATTCCTCCGAAGCAAAAAACGTTTTTTATTATTTTTGCGAAGGGGAATAATCCGTTCAATTAAAAGTTTTCCCGGGAGATTTTTATGAAAAAAACTTACGTACTGGATACCAACGTCCTCATACACGACCCGCTTTCCTTCATGAAATTCGAAGACAACATCGTCATCATCCCTATAGCCGTAATAGAAGAGCTGGACAATTTCAAGGTTCACGCGGACGAAAAAGGCAAAAACGTCAGGATAGTCTCGAGGAAGCTGGACGAGCTCAGGCAGGACGGGCGGCTGGACAAGGGCGTAAAAACCAAGGACGGCGGCGTGATAAAGGTGGAGCTCGAAAGCAAACTGCTTCTGCCCGAGGGCTTTAACACCTCCAACCCGGACAACAGGATATTGAATACCGCCTACTGCAATTACAAGAGGAATAAGAACACGGTACTGGTCACCAAGGACATAAACCTGAGGCTGAAAGCCGAAGCGATAGGCCTGAAAGCGGAAGATTACGAGACCGGCAAGGTGAACATGGACGAGCTTTATTCCGGCGTAAACCATTACGACGCGGATTCCTCTTTCATAGACAAATTTTACAAGGACAAGAAGTCGGCGAATCCAGTCCCTTCTCCGGTACCGAACGAATTCGTGATACTAAGGGCCAAGGAAGACCCCAAGAAAACGGCCATGGCCAGGACCGACGCCAACGATACCGCTCTCATAAAGGCGCTCGCCCCCGAAACCACGCCCTGGGGCGTAAAGCCGCTCAATAAAGAGCAGAAATTCGCCATGGAACTGCTGCTGGACGAGAACGTCAAGCTCGTCACCCTGCTGGGCGCGGCCGGGACCGGGAAAACCCTGATCTCGCTCGCCTGCGGCCTGCAGAAAGCCGTGGACGAAGGCGTCTACCGCCGGCTCATCATCTGCCGCTCGGTCATTCCCGTGGGCAAGGACATAGGCTATCTGCCCGGCACCAAAGAGGAAAAGCTCGCCACCTGGATGGGCGCCATCTACGACAATCTGGAATTCATAATGGACAAGAAGCACCAGGAAGACGCCGTAAGCAAATTCGAGTACCTGCTCCAGCAGGAAAAAATAGAGATAGCCTCGGTGACCCACATAAGGGGCCGCTCCCTGCCCAAACAGTACATGATAGTGGACGACGCGCAGAACCTCACCCCGCACGAAATGAAGACCATCCTGAGCCGCGCGGGCGACGGGACTAAGGTGGTGGTGACCGGGGACCCCTACCAGATAGATAACCCTTACCTTGACGTGGCCTCTAACGGCCTTACTTACATAATAGACAGGTTCAAGGGACAGAAGCTCTACGGACACCTGACCTTCACTAAAACCGAAAGGAGCCCGCTGGCGGCCCTGGTGGCGGAGCTGTTGTAAATAAGGGGAAAGGCATCGAGGCAAAGAGGCAGGAAGCAGGGAGTAATAAGGTATTTCTTCCACGCATCTATGCCTCCACACTTCTATGCCTCCATGCATCCGTTTTCCCGCTTCCCCGGCTGTCTTGCTCTCTTGCTTGTATCGCTTTCATGCTGGTCTTGCTTGTTTTGCTATTACCCCTTATGCCTTATGCCTGACGCCATCCGCCTTTCTTATTGATATTTCCCTTATTAATATATAAAATCAGATTTATGGGCAAGAAAACGCTTTTTTCTTTTTTCGTCTTTTTCGTCTGCTCCTGCGGGCTCCAGGCCATAGAGCTGAGCCTCGAGGAGAACAAGGCCGAGAGCGGCACCATCGGCTACGTGGACATAGAGAAGGTCTTCAGGAAATACTCCATTAAATCCGAATCCAGGGAAAAATTCCTCTCCAAAATAAAGGAAAAAGAAACCATCCTGGGACAGAAAAAAGAGCGGATAAATTCGATAAAGGTCCGCGTCTTGAAGCTCAAACAGGAAAAACAACTGGCGGAAGCCCTGCCGGCGCTGATGGAATCCATAGCGCAGTCCATGCCTCCCGAACAGCCCGCGCAGCCGCTCCTGCCGGGACTTACGCCCGCGGCCACCGGCCAGGCGGTCGCGGCCTTGCCTACGGCGGGAACGGAAACGGTTAAGGCCTCGACGGAAACGGCGGCGGCCGACGGAACTTCCGCGGCGCGGCCCCAGTCGCAGGAAATCGGGAAGCCGGAACTGCTGGTTTCCACGGGTTCGGATAACGAAAAGATACCCCTTATAAATATGCCCGGCGTCGGGTCCCTCCCGCTGAGCCATTTCAAATTCTCTTTTTCCACCTCGCCGGCCGAAATAGAGGCGGAGATACTTAAACAGGAAGACGAGATAAAAAGACAGGAAGAAGAGCTGAAAAAGCTGAGAAAACAGTTCGACAGGGAACTGGCCGATTACGAAGACCTGGAAACGGAAAAGATACTGGGCAATATTTACCTGAAGCTGAAAAAACTGTCGGTAAGGGAGGGCGTAAGCGTGGTGGTGGATAAAAAATCCATTCTCTTCGGCCACAGGGCCGTGGACCTTACCGAAAAGCTGCTCCTGGAGATGGAAGGCGAACGATGATCCGGATAAATCGAAGGAGGATTGGAAGATTGGAGGATTTGATGTATAGGTTCTCGGAGATTAAGAGTGTTAAAAAGTCGGAACGTTTGGAGATCGGAAGCTGTCGTTCGCACTTTACTCTTTACCCTTTACTCTTCACGTCCAAAGAGGTGTCTGGATGAATTTCACGGTCGGCGAGATCGCCGCGCTCGTCGGAGGGAAAGCGAGCGGGAGCCAAAACAAAAAAATAACTTCGATAAGGCCTCTGGAGTCCTCGGACGAATTCTCGGTCTCCTACCTGGAAAACGCGGAACTTCTCTCGAAAATAAAAGAGCTCAAAGCCGGCTGCCTCCTGGCGCCGTTACGGGAAAAAGAAAAGATAAAACTGGATTTGCCGGTGGTCTGGGTGGAAAACCCGAAACTCGCTTTCGCCAAACTCCTCGGCATCGAGGAAAAAAGAACGCAGAAAAATTATTCCCCTTTCGTTTCCCCCCACGCCGTGGTCGCCCCGGGAGCCGACGTGGACGATTCGGCCTACGTGGGCCATTTCGCGGTAATAGAAGAGGGCGCCGTAATAGGGCGGAACGCGGTGATAGAGGCGAACTGCTACGTGGGGAAAAATTCCAGGATAGGCGAGAACACAAGGCTGTATCCGGGAGTCGTGGCGAGGGAAAACGTTTTCATAGGAAAGAACTGCATAATCCATCCCAACGCGACCCTCGGCGGCGACGGCTACGGCTTCGTGAAGAACGGCGCGGTTTACGAAAAGATACCCCAGATAGGTTCGGTGAAAATAGGAGACGGAGTGGAGATAGGCTCTAATTCCGCCGTGGACAGGGCCACGCTCGGCGAGACGGAAATAGGCGACGGCACCAAGCTGGACAATCTGGTGCACATCGCCCACAACGTAAAAATAGGCAAAAACTGCCTCATCGTCGCCCAGGTCGGCATAGCCGGCTCCTGCGTCATAGGCGACAATGTGATAATTTCCGGCCAGGCCGGGGTCGCCGACCACGTGAAAATAGGCGACAATTCCGTAATAGTGGCCAGGACCGGGGTCATAGGACCGGTAAAGCCGGGCTCCGTGCTTTTCGGTTATCTTGCCAGGCCCCGCAACGAATATATGAAGATAGAGGCCATACTTTCTAAACTGCCGGACATCTACGATTTCTACAAGAAAGCGAAAAAGCATCCCGCCTTTCAAGAGAATGAAAAGAAAAACGATTAAAACTCCTTTCGGTATAGAGGGAACGGGCCTGCATAAAGGCAAAAAAAGCGGCCTGAAATTCAGCCCGCAGCCCGAAGCCTTGGGCATAAGATTCCTCAACCCGGAATTCCGGTCCCCGGTGACGGCCTCGGTGGAAAACATACATTCCACGGTAAGGGGGACCAACCTTACCAACGGCAAAGACGTGGTTTACACGGTGGAACACGTTCTCTCCCCGCTCTTCGCCTTCGGGATAGACGACGCGGACATAGAAATTTACGGCGAGGAACCTCCCGCTCTCGACGGTTCCGCCGGAAGCTACGCGGAACTCATAAGGAAAGCCGGCTTTACTGAAAAAGACGAGAAAGCCCGGGTTTTCGAGTTCAGCGAGCCCCTTATCTACCGCAACGGGGACAGCTTTTATAAGCTCTCCGAATCGGACCGTTTCGAGGTCGACTGTTCCTTCGAAAATCCGCACCCGCTCATAAAAGAACAGCGGCTCAGGCTGGAAATAACCCCGGCCTCGTATGAAAAGGAAATAGCCCCGGCCCGCACCTTCGGTTTTGAAAGGGAGATAGACCTCTTGAGAAAGAACGGGCTCGCGCTCGGCGGCAGTCTCGAAAACGCCGTGGTCCTCAGCGAAACCGGCCTCCTGAACAAAGAGCCCCTGAGATTTAAGGATGAATTCGTAAGGCACAAGATACTCGACCTGCTGGGAGACCTGAAGCTTCTGGGCCTGAGGTTCGAAAGGGCGAGGATAACCGCTCTCAAGCCTTCCCACGAAGGCAATATAAACTTCGCCAGGCTCCTTCAAAGCGCGGCGAATTAGATTAAGGGCGGAAAAATAGAAATTAGGAGTTAAGAAAGAACAAAGAAAGTTGATAAGTTGACAGGTTAAAGCGTGAAGGCGTGAAGGCGTAAAGGTCTTACTTCCGACTTCTTGCTTCCGGCTTCTAAACTTTAAACTCTAAACTCTAAACTTTCTTAGTCTTAACCTGCCGTAACAAGGAGTTCCTATGGAAAATAAAGACCGCAATTATAACCCGATAAAGATACTCACTTCCGAGGATATAATCAAGATAATCCCCCACAGATACCCCTTCCTTATGATAGACAGGGTGGAAATCATAGAAGAAAACAAAAAATGCGTGGGCATAAAATGCGTCAGCGCCAATGAGCTTTATTTTCACGGCCATTTCCCCGAAAAACCGATAATGCCCGGTATGCTGATACTGGAGGCGATGGCCCAGACCTCGGCCGCCATGATGATGAGCCTGCCGGAAATGCACGGCAAATTCGCCTATTTCGCCGGAATAAACAAGGCGAAGTTCAGACGGCAGGTGGTGCCGGGCGAAGTTTTGAAACTTTACGTGGAAATAGTAAAATTTAAGTCGAAGATAGGCAAAGTGAAGGGCGAGGCCTGCGTAGGCGACGAACTGGCCTGCGAAGCGGAAATGATTTTCGCGGTGGACTGATCCTGAAATCGGGAAACCCGATTTCAGGAGTCGCAAGAAACATCCCATTTCCTATGGCCTTTTCAAGGAAGGGATAGTCCCTGTGGGACAAGTTACAGGTTACAAGTTTGCTAAAGAACTCCTTAAGAAACCTGTGACTTGAGACATGAGACTTGAGACATGAGACTTGAGACATGAGACTTGCTATACGGAGAAGATATGCCTAAAATACATGCGACAGCGATAATAGATCCCGGAGCTAAAATAGCGGAAAGCGCCGAAATAGGGCCTTATACCGTTATAGGCGGGGAAGTCGAGATAGGAGAGAACACCGTCATAGGGCCCTCCTGTCTGATAGAATTCACGAAAATAGGGAAGAATAACCAGATAACGGGACACGTCTTCCTGGGCACGCCCCCGCAGGATTACAAGTACCACGGCGAAAAGACTTATCTCGAGATAGGGGACAATAATTTCATAAGAGAAGGCGTATCCATGCACCGGGGCTCCCCCCTTACCGGCCTCACGAAGGTGGGCTCGGGGTGTTTCTTTATGGCCAATTCACACGTGGGCCACGATTGCCGCCTCGGTGACAATATCGTAATGGTAAATTCCGCGGCGGCGGCGGGACATACCCATATAGACAATAACGCCCTCATTTCGGGCCTCGTGGGCATACACCAGTTCACCAGGATAGGGAAATTCGCCATGCTTTCCGGCGGCTCCATGGCCAACCAGGACATAATCCCCTATGTCATAGCGCAGGGCGACAGGGCGCGGCCGGTGGGACTGAACGTGGTGGGCCTGAAAAGGAACGGCTTCAAGCCGGAAACCATAAAAGCCATAAAATACGTTTTCAAAACTCTTTTCTATAAAGGCCTCAGGATGGAAGAGGCTCTCGAAAAACTCTCGAAGGAAGACCTGCCCCAGGAAGCGAAAGACATACTGGTTTTCTGCAAGGGCACCAAGAGGGGCATAGCCAGACCCAGGACTGGAGGATTA
>PEXN01000161.1 GCA_002774685.1 Elusimicrobia bacterium CG08_land_8_20_14_0_20_51_18
CCATACTCGCCCTGAGGGGAAAAGCCGCCGTTTCCAGCTGCCTGCTGGCCTATAAAAAATATCTGGAATTCTTTTACTCGGAAAGATTTTCAGCCCTGGCCGCGAAAGGCTTCCGGCCCCAGAAGATACTGTGGGCTTCCACCAGCGCCAAGAACCCGGCCTACAGCGACACTATCTACCTCGACGCCCTGTGCCTGGCGGGCTCGGTGATCACGGTCCCGGAAAACACTATAGCCGCCTTCGACGAACACGGCGACCCCGAGGCCGCGCCGCCGGAAACCAGGTACGCGCAGGCCGCCGCGGAGCTCAACGCCCTGAAAGATTCCGGGGTGAATTTCGACTTCCTCCTCTCGTCCCTGCAAAAGGACGGCCTGGAAAAATTTTCGGCTTCGCACAACAATCTGGTCGCGCTTCTTGAAAACAAAAAAAAGGAGATACGAAAAATGCAAACGAACGAAAAATTCAAGCAGGAAATTTTCGGGACGGACCTCAACGCCCAGGCGGACCTGGTCGCGGCCTCGGGACTCGCCCAAAGGCTCTGGAAAAAAGACGCCTCCCTCTGGAAAACGGAGCCGGACCACGTGAAGAACATAAAGAACTCTCTGGGCTGGCTGGACATCCCCTACAAGATGCTCGCCAGGGCCGGAGAAATAGAGAAGTTCGCCGAAAGCGTCCGTAAAGAAGGCTTCAAGAACGTGGTCATACTCGGCATGGGCGGCTCGAGCCTGGCCCCCGAGGTCTTCAGAAGCCTGTTCCAGAAAAACTCGCATCCCAAAATGTTCGTCCTCGACACCACTAACCCCGACTGGATAGCCTCGACGAGGAAAAACCTGGACCTGAAACGCACCCTTTTCCTTTTTTCCAGCAAATCCGGCGGCACCGTCGAGCCCAACAGCCAGTTCAGGTACTTCTGGGCCGAACTGAAGAAAGAGGGCGTGAAGAAGCCGGGCGACCATTTCATAGCCATAACGGACAAGAACACCTCGCTGGAAGCTTTAGCCCTGAAAAAGGATTTCAGGCGCGTCTTCATCAATCCTTCCGACATAGGCGGCAGGTTCTCCGCCCTGTCATATTTCGGCCTCATTCCAGCCGCGCTTTGCGGCGCGGACATAAGAAAACTGCTGGAAAGGGCCGTGGAGACCGCCGACGCCTGTCAGAAGAATGATTTTCACGGGAATCCGGGAGTTTTCCTGGGCGCCGCTATGGCCAACGGCTGGTCAATGGGCCGCGACAAACTGACCGTCGTTCTGCCTAAGAAAATGAAGGCCCTGGGCCTCTGGATAGAACAGCTCGTGGCCGAAAGCACCGGCAAGGAAGGGAAAGGCATAGTCCCGGTCTGCGAAGACGGGCTCAGGCCGGCCGGGGAATACCAGAAGGACCGCTTTTTCGTGGTTTTGAACCCGCTGGACTTCAGGAGCGAAGAGCAGGAACGGGCCGCCGAGGCGCTGGTAAAGAACGGCCATCCCCTGCTTAAGCTCTATATAAAGGATTTTTACGACCTGGGCGGGGAATTCTTCAGATGGGAAACGGCTACGGCCGCGGCCGGGTTTTTTATGAAAATAAATCCCTTCGACCAGCCCAATGTGCAGGAATCTAAGACCCTCACCGTGGAGATACTCAAAAAGCTGGCCCAGAGCGGCAAGCTCACGGAAACGAAGCCCGATTTCGATTCCGACAAGGTCTCCATCCACGTTTCAAAGGCCCTGAAAAAGGCCGGGAGCGGAAAAATAAACAATTACTCGGACATCTTCTGGGAGATCTTCTCGGCCCTCGGGGAGAACGAGTATTTCTCCGTCCTCGCCTACGCGGAAGCCAATCCGAAGAACGACCTGCGCCTCGCGGAGCTGGCCGAAGCGGTAAGGCGCTATACGGCCTCCGCTTCCTTCTATTCCTACGGCCCCAGATACCTCCATTCCACCGGCCAGCTCTTCAAGGGCGGCAAGGATAACGGGGTATTTTTGATATTGACAACGAAGCCCAAAAAAGATATAAAGATAGCAGGGGAAAAGTATACCTTCTGCCAGCTAACTACCGCGCAAGCCATAGGCGATTTCAGGGCTCTGGAATCAAAAAACCGGCGAGTTATACGCGTACACCTCAAAAAAAGCGATTTTGACGCCTGCCTTAAATATGTAACCGACAGGATAGTTGAAGTCGGAGAAAAAAAAGCCTCTCCCGAGACAACGGAGGAAAAGCAAATGATAAAGTTAGCGGAAAAAAAGACCACCAAAACGACCAAAAGGATAGAGACGACGAGCAACACTGAATACATCGTAATGGACTATCCCAAAAACCTGGAGACGATCACCGCCAGGTATTACGCAGTAAGGATAGGAGCCAGCGATTGCGTGAACGTCGAGGTCTCCATCAACGATCAGCCCTGGCAGAACTGCAGGCGCTCGGTCGGCTACTGGTGGTATGACTGGACCAACATTCAGCCCGGCACGTACCAGATACTCGCCAGGATGAACAAGGGCAACGGTCAATACCTGATGTCCAAGAGAAGACGCTGCAAGATAATATAATTAAGGCTTTCTCAGGGAAACCTTAAACCACGATTACCCTTTGGGGCGCGCGTTGAAGTCAAACCCCAACGCGCGCAAGATGAGGGGACTCAGGGCGCTCTCTCCCGCGCTCTGTAGTGGGACTTAAGTTCTTTAGCGGCCTTTTACGGGAGGATGTTTGTTTTCCAAAACGTCCCCTTTCTGTTCCTTAATCCCTATTCCCCAGCCTCTATCCCCTAATCTCTATTCTCTATTTTCTATTCTCTTTCTTCTGTCTTCGCTTAACTTTCTCGCTTGTCTTGCTTCTCTTGCTTGTTTTGCTATTATGCCTGTTGCTCCCCAAATATTGTAAAATTTCAGAATATGCGAAAAACCGTTCTTACCGCCTGCCTGCTCGCCCTGGCTTTTTCCTCCGCTCCAGCCGCGCCCAAAAACAAAAAGGCGAAAGAAACTCAGCCGCCTGCCGCGCCTCCGGCAAGGTCCGAGATACTCAAAAAACATGTCATAGAACTTTCCGACCATATAGGCGAAAGGAACACCTTTAAATACGAAAATCTCAAGAAAGCCGCCGATTACCTCAGGCGCGAATTTATAAGTTACGGCTACGCCCCGGAAATACAGACTTTCAAATCCAACAAAGACGACGAAAAAGAATACGAGAACCTCATAGCCGAAAAGAAAGGGACCGATAATCCCGAAGAAATAATAATTTTCCTGGCCCATTACGACACCGCCGAGAACGCGCCCGGCGCCGACGACAACGCCTCCGCCGTAGCCGTATTGCTCGAAATGGCCCGCAAAGCCTTTCCCGGCTATCACGGCAAAACCATAAGGTTCGCGGCCGCCGCCAACGAAGAACCGCCCTTCTTCAAGACCTCGGACATGGGCAGCTACCGCTACGCCAAGCTCTGCAGGGAAAGAGGCGAAAAGATAATAGCCATGGTCTGCATAGAATCCGTGGGGTTCTTCTCCGACGAAGAAGGCTCGCAGTATTACCCTTTCCCGCTGAAATACTTTTATCCCTCCAAAGGCGATTTCATAAGCGTCATCTCCAACCTCTCCTCCAAAAGTCTGAAAGACAAAGTTCACGCCTCCTTCAAGGCGGGTACGAATCTCAGAACCGAGGATATAGCCGCCCCCGCGCTTTTGGTCAAAGCGGTGACGCTTTCCGACCAATGGTCTTTCTGGAGCTTCGGCTATAAAGGGGTTATGGTCACCGACACCGCCTTTTACAGGACCAAATATTATCATACCCCCGGCGACACCTGGGAAAAACTGGACTACAAAAAGATGGAGGAAGTGACGAAAGGCCTCGAAAATGTTTTAAAGGACCTCGCTGAATAACAATATGCCGAAAACCAAAATAATAGCCACCATAGGCCCCGCCTCCGCCGATCCGGTTACGCTCAGGAAAATGTTCATTTTCGGCCTGGACGCGGTAAGGTTCAATTTCTCGCACGGCTCCTGCCCCGAATATCTAAAAAATCTGAGAACCGTCCGGACTCTGAATAAAAAAATGAGAAGGCGCATAAAGACCATAGCGGACCTCAAAGGCAACAGGATACGGATAAGGAACGTGGAGAAGGAATTCCTTTTACCCAGGAAACAACTCTTGACGCTGACCCGGAAGAACGTGAAAAGCGACCCGAAAACCATAAGCTTCGATTACAAGGGCTCGCTTAAGCCGGTGAAGAAAGGCCATAAAATCTACATAGACGACGGAAAGCTGGAATTGGAAGTTTTTTCCGTATCCAAAGACTCCATAAAAACCATAGTGCGGATAGGCGGCCCGGTAAAGAACAGGAAAGGCGTAAATATGCCTATGACGCCGCTCGCCTTCCCCGTGCTCAACGCCCAGGACAGGGAAGACCTCGTTTTCGCGGCCGAAAACGGCTTCGACTACGTGGCGCAATCCTTCGTCCGGAACGCGGAGGATCTTAAAGCGGTAAGGAAAATTTTAAAGGAAAAAGGCTCCGAAGCTCTCGTGATAGCCAAGATAGAAAACAGGGAAGCGCTCAAAAACCTGGACGAAATACTGAAACTCTCCGACGGGATTATGGTGGCGAGGGGGGACCTCGGCATTTCGGTGCCTATCTGGGAAATCCCCGTCCTTCAGAAGGACCTGGTAAGAAAAGCCGGGGCGAAGAAAAAATTCTCCATCGTGGCCACGCAGATGCTCGAAAGCATGACCGAGAACCATCTCCCCACGAGAGCCGAAGCCACGGACGTGGCCAACGCCATTTTCGACGGCGCGAATTACGTGATGCTCTCGGCCGAAACCGCCAGCGGCAAATACCCGGTCGAATGCGTCAGGATAATGAACGAGATAGTGAAATATACGGAACGGCACCTCCGGTGCCGCAGGTGCCGTGAGTAATACGAACGGCCGGAACGGCACCTTTGCGAATACGCGAAAACGTAAAGCGTAAAACGGAAAGCGGTCTAAAGCTTGAGGGTTAGAGGGTTTGAAGGTTAGAAGTTAGATGGTTAGTTTTGCTATTTACTATTTACTCTTTACTCTTTACGACAGATGACTTGAGACCTGAGACTTGAGACCTGAGACTTTTATGACTGAAAATCTTTTTTCAAATTTAGAACCCCTGGGGTTCTCCGAGTTCTTCAAAGCTCAGCTTGCCGATTTCGACCCGGCCCAAAACGCCCTGGGACGCATAGTCTTCCAGCATTCCGGCTTCTTCGACGTCATGCTCAGCCTCGACGAGGTCCGGCCCGCCTTCCTCTCCGGCAGGATAAAACACCTCACCCGCGCCAGGTCCAAGATGCCCGCCGCCGGCGACTGGGTGATAATGGGAAAAGACAAAGGCGACCAACTCCCGATACTAAGCATACTGCAAAGGTCCTCGGAACTCAAAAGAAAGGTGCCGGACAGAACGCCCAGCCAGATACTCGCCGCCAATATAGATTTCGTCTTCATAGTGCACAGCGCCGACGCCTCCTTTTCCATGAACCGCCTGGAAAAGCATTGCTACGTGGCCGAACACAGCCGTATAAATTACGCCATAATACTGAACAAGACCGACCTCTGCCCCGAAACCGCGGAAAGGCTGAAACTGATAAAAGAAAAATTCACGGGCAAAACCGTCATCCCGCTGGACTCGGTCAATAAGAAAGGCTACGAGGAACTGGCTCCGCTCTTTATCCCGCGCCAAACCTCCGTTTTCATCGGTCCCTCCGGCGCCGGAAAATCCACCATAATAAACAATCTCTGCGGCAGGGAAGTTCTCAAAACCGGGGCGATACGCGAAAGGGATCTGCAGGGCCGGCACACCACCACCACGAGGAAAATAATAATACTCCCCAACGGCCACCTGATAATGGACACGCCGGGCATAAAACTGGTTTTTTTCGACGAAACCCTTACCGACATGGAGAAATTCCAGATAATCAGGGAAACGGCCCTGACCTGCCGGTTCACCAACTGCAAGCACCTGACCGAACCGGACTGCGCCGTAAAGAAAGCCGTGGAAGCGGGGGAGATCCCCGAGGACCTTTACCTGTCCTGGATGAAATATTCCGGGAAATAGCTTTTACCTCTCCGAAAATCTACCTCTTTTGCTGCACGAATTTGCAGCCCCGTCGTGTTAGCTCATTTAGGTTTGTCCGTGAAACGGTTTTTCAGGTAACATTGTCAGCTCATCACTTTTGTCCG
>PEXN01000109.1 GCA_002774685.1 Elusimicrobia bacterium CG08_land_8_20_14_0_20_51_18
TGGCTTTCCAGAGCCGGACCAGAAAGAAAGATCGTATAAAGTGGAATGGGCTTGACTGGCTCGTTCATATCAGGGGACGCCGTTTTCGAAGAATTGATGTATTCAATAACGGATCTTCTCAAAATGTCGGTAAGAAGGGATGAAATCCTTTCCAAAGACGCCTGGGTAACGCAGAAACTCAAGAAATCCGCGAGTTTTTTTTATGTTCGGCAATATGACATGGTCATAAAAGAATGCGAGGAGATAACGATGGTGGACGAAACCAATTATCTCGCTTACACGAGACTGGGGTCGGCTTATTTTATGCTGGGAGACAAAGAAAAAGCCAAAGAAGCCTATGAGAAAGCTCTGCAGATAAATCCGAACGATATAATGACCCTGGAATTCATGAAATCGCAGGGATGGAAATGAAAACGAGAGAAAATAGAGGCAAGAAAATAGAGGAGAAGGGATAGAGAGGAATGCTTTGTTATGGAAATACTGATAATAGTCGCCATCCCCATCGCGCTACTGCTGCTTGGAGGAGCTTTTTTGGTGGTGGGCCAGACATCGAGTTTTCTCCAGTCGACTTATTTTAACAGCAGGCAGAGACATTCGGACATGATAATACAACAATATATGAACAACCTGATTTTAGCCCAGACTCAAATCTCCCGGAGAAGCAGGGAACTGGAACTCCTGGCCGGAAAGCTGGATCTTTCCAACCAGGAACTAGCCCGTCTCAACGATATGAAATCCAAATTTTTATCCATGGTGGTGCACGATGTCAGGACGCCTCTTTCTTCCATAAAAGGTTTCAGCGAACTTATGATAAAAAAAACCACGGATAAAAAAAGCGCGGAATACCTGAAAAACATCTCTTTAGCCAGCGATCAGCTTGGCCGCCTGATCTCGGACCTCACCGACCTCGCCATGATAGAAGCGGGCAAGCTGAAAATGGAAAAAACCAGGGTCCATTTTCCGGAAATAGCCTGGGAAATCCTTCCCGCGATAAGGATAAACGCGCAAAAAAGAGGGGTGGAACTGATAGAACATCAGTTCCCCGAGGAGATTTATATCGACGGCGATAAATTCAGACTTTCTCAGGTCCTTATGAATCTCCTGAACAACGCCATAAAATTTACTCCCGCCGGGAAAAGAATAGACCTCTCCTTCAGGAAGGAAGGGCGGCATATCGTAACAAGCGTAAAAGACTCGGGGATAGGCCTCCATCCGAGCGAAACAAAGAAAATTTTTGAAAAATTTTACCAGGCTAAACACCAGAAGGACGAAAAGCTGAGGAAGCAGGGCTGGGGGCTGGGGCTCTCAATAGCCCAGGAAATAGTACATTCGCATAGCGGAGAAATCTGGGCTCAGAGTGCAGGACTCGGAAAAGGTTCCACCTTTTCTTTTAAAGTGCCGGTGGACTGAAAAACAGGCGTGAGAAGTGTAAAACGTAAAGCGTGAGGAGTTTGTAAGGAACTTTCCTATACACCCTTTACTATTTACGATTTACAACAGTTAAAGCTGGAGGACATATGGACTTAATGAGTCTAGCGAGCTTAGGGATACTTGCGGCCATCGTGCCGATACTCGTTTTAAGAGGCGAAATACCGCCAATTCCGTTCAACTTGCACGCTCTCCTCCTTGTCGTGGGAGGGACCGCGATAGCGATATTACTGAACACGCCCCAAAAATACATCAAAAAATCTCTTGAAGGGTTAAAATTAGTTTTTTTCGAGGGAGAAGAGGTCTCTCCGGAAAAAATAATCCCTTACATGGTGGAACTGGCCGACAATTCAAGGAAAAACGGCCTGAAGGCGCTTAAGGAAACCGATGAAAAAATAGCCTACGGTTTTCTTAAAAGATGCTGTGATGCGGCGCTGGAATACGGCGATTCCGGATTCGTAAAAAAAACCATAGAACAGGAAATAAACCAGTCTTTCGACGAATATAGCGAAATAAGCAACGTTTACAGGACCATGTCGATCCTTTCCCCGATGTTCGGGCTTATAGGAACCCTGATAGGCATAATAGGGGTTCTGAAGGAACTTTCCAACCCCGAAACCGTAGGGCCGGCTATGGCCACCGCCATCACAAGCGCTTTTTACGGCATACTCCTGGCCAATCTTGTTTTCGTCCCTATGGCCGGAAAAATAAGATCCAGGGGCATAATGCAGATAAAACTTAAAACCATGATTCTCGAGGGGATTCTCGAGATAATGAAAGGAAGCGTTCCGCTGGTAGTGGAAAGAAGGCTTAAATCTTTTAACGAATAGGAGACAGCATGAAACCTGGACTTTTTTTTATTTGCCTGTTTTTTTTAACCGCGCCGGCGCCGGCGCAGGACACGATCCCTTTCGAAGAAAAAGCTCAACATGAAAAATTCTTGGCCCAGAAAGTGGATGATGTACTGGTGAAACTGCTCGGCCCGAACCAGGCAAAGGTTATAGTTGAAACTTCCATGGATTTCACAAAGACCGAGAAAGTCGAATATGAAAAGGAGAAAGAAGGGGATAAAAATCCATTTAAGGTCCAGGGGCAGGCCGGGGACGTAAGCGGAATAGAATACCTTATGCCGGGCTTCGGCATCCCCAAATCCGGGGGCGGGGACTCCCCGAAATCCTATACCAAACAAATGGCTTTCCCGAGCGTATTCATAAAAAAAATAAAAGTCACCATCCTTGTAAACAAAAACCTCGACGAGCCCAGTCTTCTCAACATAAGAGAAGTGGCCAAAGAAGTATTGAGCATTAACGAAGCCAGGGGAGACGAAATAGTTTTAATAAAAGCTTTTTTTGCACCGTTGTGGAAAACCATCTGGTACAATCCGGAATCCATGAATTTCGTGGTTAAATACATCATATTGAGCATTTTGGCCATAATAAGCCTTATCATAGTAGCCGTAGGTTTTTTAAAACTCGCCGGCGCCATGAACACTATGGCCAAAGTACAACAGAGCCACAATATAACCATGGAAATGGGAAATCCGATTCCTGGCAAAGACGGGTATCCGGGAGGGGCCAACATTTCATTGTCCTCTTTCCCGGCGGATAAGGAGAGAAATGAAACGGGTAAAGCCGCCGAGACCGACGAAGGAATATATTTCGATATAAAACTCCATCAGATAGACGCTCTTGTCGCGCTTATGATAAATGAAGACCCCCTTAACGTTTCCATTATGGTCAGCCACTTAAAAAAGGACATAAAGGAGCTTTTTTTCAGCAAGCTGCCCCCGGAATTTGCCTCGGAAATAATAAGCGGGCTGACCAAAATAAGATTCATAGAAAACGATACTATCCTGATATTGAAGGACGAACTGGAAACCAGACTCTCCGGAGCGATTGGAGGTCTCAAGAACGTCCTTGAGACTTTTGAAAATCTCACGCCTCTCAAGAAAATGGAAATGATCAAAACAATCGAAAAAAAACACCCCGAGACGGCGGCGGAGCTGAGGAAACACATGATTATCTTCGACGATATAAGCTTCCTGGAAGAAAAAGAGCTTTCGCTTCTGGTTTCAGCCTGTGAAAACGCCGACTGGGCCGTTCTATATTACGAAATGGACGAAGAACTCAAGGTAAAAATAAGAGCCCAGATGTCGGAAACCTCCTGGGAAATAATAAAGGAAAAAAATAAATATGAACAGGCTTCCCGGGAGAAAATAGAAAAAGCGATGAAAAACATACTGGGAAAAACCGAAGAATTAATTTATGAAGGAAGGATAAAAAAACCAAATCCGCGATTAACATCCAACTTGATAGAGAACAAAAAAATGGAAATAAAAACGGAATAAACATGAAGTTACCGGAGGTTTTATGGTCGACAAAAAATCGGTATTCTCCTCAATAGCCGGCAATTCCCCGGAACAGCCCGCAACCGCGGCGCAACACGGAAATTCTCGGGATATCGCCCTGCTGGGACAAAAGCTGGAAAAACTGGAAAAATCCTTTTCGAAACTGGATGACCTGGACAAATTTGCGGCGGCAATAAGTTCTTTCGAAAAAAGCTTCATGCTCATAAACGCGAAAATAGCCGAACAGGAAAAACTCATAAGGAACATTCCCTCGCAGATTCCGACTCAGGTCTATGACGAGAAAAAACTTCTCCTCCTGGGGGAAAAAATCGATTTACTCGAAGAAAAAATCAGCGAAACGCTGCCACGCCTTGAGAAAAAATCCGAAGAAAACCTTGGAGAAGCCCTGAAACAGGGAGAAAAAACCGGGGGAATCATAAAAGAACTCGAAGAATTAAAATCCGAAATTTCTCTAATAAAACAATCGAGCAAAGTTTTAATAGAAGAAAACAGGAACAATATTTTACTTTTTGAAGAGCACAATGAAAAAAATTCGGATTTTTTTTCGGAATTTAAAAAAGAACTGTCAGAGATCGGGAACGAGGTCAGGATAGCCTGCGAAAAAACCGTGAAAAACCTGCAACTCCTGGGTGGAGAGAGCGAAGAGATTAGAGATGAAACCCGGAAACGGGACAACGACATGTCAAATTCAATTTCCCAGCACACGGACTCGCTTTTGAAACAGAATTCCCTTTATTTCGGAACCATCATGGAGAAACTGGATGAAACGATAAAAAGGAATTCGGGAAAAAAGGACGTATCCATAGAAGAAATTTCCTCCCGAATGAGGGAATTCTTCGATCTTTATTTCGCCAGATATTTCTTGGATTTTGAAAAAAAACAGGAAAAAGAGAAAGAGAAACTGAATGTTTTTTTACAGGAACAGGAAAAACAAATAAAAAAGAGATTCGATGAGTTTTCCGAAATAGTAGGGAACACGGCCGAAAACATCAGGGGAATCGGCGACCTGGTTGTGAAACTGGGCAACAACAGGGAATTGGAGGAAAACATCCAAAACCGCGTCCTCTCCGAAATAAATAACTTAACCGGGCAATTGAAAGAAGAAAACAAAACGACAACGGAAAGTATGAAAGGCCTGTTCTTGGCCAATCTAAGCTCCGAATTGTACGGAAAGGAGTCTTTTTTTTATATCGAAAACATTTACAAGATAAATATTGAATTGAAAGAAAGCATAAATAAAATATTCGCGGACATTGAAGGACTTAACATCACCAAGGTGGGAGGCGTTACCGCCACTATCCTGAAAAAGAATTATTCGGAACTAAAAATAGTTTACGACAAATTAAACAAGAATATGGAAGAATTCAGGGAACTAAAAGAAAAACTAAACAAAAGCGTTAACAAATTAAAACTTTGATTTACCGGTTGCAAGGAGGCTGCATGTCGGTTTACAAAAGCAGAAGGGACGACTTGGAAAACCAGCTCAACAAAGGCGCTTTATGGGCGGTGACCTACGGCGATCTGATGAGCTACCTCATGATATTTTTTCTCGTATTGTTTTCCTTTTCCGTGGCAAAAAACGACAAAACCAAATCAAGACAGTACGAGGAATCCATGGCCAGCATACAAAAAATTTTCGGGGGCAAAGAAAACAAGGAAAGGCTGGCCAAGGCCATCGCCATAGAAAAAGAGGAAATGCTTGCTTCTAAAATAAAAGAATCAGTCGACTCCGAGACCCTCAAAAATTTCATGCAAATCCGGCAGAATGAGAAAAAAATAAAACTGGTTCTGACCGAAGGAGTTTTATTCGATTCGGGGAAAGCCGATTTAAAAAGCGGCGCGAAACAGATTTTGCTGACCATAATAGCGGAACTAAAAAAAGTCCCCAATGATATAGTGATAGAGGGCCATACCGATATATTGCCCGTAAAAAAAGGCAGATATGCCACCAACTGGGAATTATCCATGGCCAGGGCTTACAGCGTCATAAGCTTCATGGAGGAGAACGGGATACCGGCCAAGCAGCTCGCCGGAATAGGCTACGGGGAAAACCGACCTATAGCCGATAACGCCCGTCCGGAAGGACGCGCCGAAAACAGGCGGATAGAGATTTCTCTGATGAAAACGGAGTAATACGGTGACATATTACCTATTTCTCCTGAATTAAGTATTATGTCACCAAATTTGATAACATAGGGGTATGGAGAAGCTCCAATCGATAAACCCGATAGACGGGAGATACCGGAACAGGACTGAAGACCTTTCCCGCTATTTCAGCGAAGAGGCCCTGATAAATTTCAGGATCGTCGTGGAATGCGAGTATTTTATTTTCCTGCTTGAACGGCTTTCAAAAAAAGACAGAAGGGTAAAACCCCTGAAAAAAGCAGAGAGCTCCCTCATACGCGAGCTCTACCTGACGGCGAACAAAAACGCTTTCGACGTGAAACAGCTGGAATTCAAGGGCGACGCCGGCCTGCCCGCCACCAATCACGACGTCAAAGCGGTGGAATATTATCTCAAAAAAAACTTTAAAAATTCCTCTTTCCGGGACCGTCTGGAATTTTTTCATTTCGGCCTGACGTCGGAAGACGTAAATAACATCGCCTATTCCCTGATGATCGACGGGGGATTGCGGGAAATACTGCTTCCCGAAGCGGAAAAACTCCTCAAAACACTTAAAGGGCTGGCCCTTAAACACGCCGGGACTCCGCTGCTTGCCAGGACGCACGGCCAGCCGGCCGTCGGAACAACTTTCGGCAAGGAATTCAGGATATTTTACGAAAGGCTCAAAAACCAGCTGGACGCGGTCAAAAAACACGCCATAAAAGCCAAGCTCAACGGAGCGGTGGGGAACTACAACGCCCATATCTCGGCCTATCCGGCAATAGACTGGGTCTCCTTTTCCGGGGATTTTCTCAAAAGGCTCGGGGAAAATACCGGCGCGCGCCTCGAGGTAAATCTCTTTACCACGCAGATAGAAAGTCACGACTCCTGGGTGGAACTTTTCGACAGGCTGCGCCACATAAACTCCATCCTTACCGGCTTTTCACAGGATATCTGGAGATACGTAAGCGACGAGCTCATAATACAGAGGCCGGTAAAAGGCGAGGTAGGGTCCTCCACCATGCCTCACAAGGTGAATCCCATAGATTTCGAGAACGCGGAAGGCAATTTCGGTCTGGCCAATTCCCTGTTCGCCTTTTTCTCGGCCAAGCTGCCCGTTTCGAGGCTGCAGAGGGACCTCTCCGATTCTACGGTGGAAAGGAATATCGGAAGCGCCTTCGCCTATTCGCTCATAGGCTACAGGGCGCTTCTAAAGGGCCTGGAGAAAATAGAGGTAAATTCGCGCAAATCGGCCGAAACGCTGGAAAAGAATCCTCAGATATACGCCGAAGCGCTTCAGACCGTTCTCAGAAGGGAAAGGGTCAAAAACCCCTACGAACTTCTTAAGGGACTGACCCGCGGGAAAAAACCCGGAAAAACCGGTATACTGAAATTCATCCGCGAACTTAAGACCGGCGGCGGAGCGAAGAAAGAACTCAGGGACCTTCTGTCCCGGCCTTATACCGGCCTGGCGGAAAAACTCGCCAAGTACAAACTGTAACAGGTCTCAAGTAACAAGTCTCATGTCTCAAGTTTCAAGCTGCAAGTATGAAAAATACAGGTATGGAAAAGAAAGGGTATAAAAATCTGGAAGCTTGGAAAAAAGCCGATGCTTTGGCAAAAGCAGTTTATAAGAAAACGCCTGATTTCCCGAAAGATGAAATTTATGGAATAACAAGCCAGCTTAGAAGAGCCGCTTTGTCGGTCCCCGTAAACATCGTTGAGGGAATAGGCAGGCAAAGCCGAAAGGAACTAAAACAATTCGCAAACATAGCTTTGGGATCTCTCGCTGAAACCGAATATCTGCTTGAGTTTTGCAAGGGGATCGGATATTTAGGAGAAGAAGATTTTTTGGAGCTTGAACTTTTGCGGCAGGAAACAGGCAAGTTGTTGTGGGGTTTTTACAAAGGTTTATAATCGTTACATGTGATTTTGTTTTTCTTTTTTACTTGTAACCTGAGACTTCTAACTTGAGACTTGCAACCTAAGACTTGTAACTTTTTTATCCGAGGTAAAAACTATGCCTGTTGATATAATAGTCGGCGGTCAGGCCGGCGACGAGGGGAAAGGCAAGATATGCGCCTACCTCGCTTACAAAGGCGATTATCAGTACGCAGTGAAAGTGGGCGGCCCCAATGCCGGACACACCGTTTTTTATAAAGACCGCATCTACGCGCTCAAATCCATACCGGCCGGGTTTGTAAACAAAAAAACCAAACTCGCGCTGGGCGCCGGAACATATATCATCACCGATTGGCTGCTGAAAGAAATGGCGGATACCGATTCTGCGAATCGCATCATAATAGACCCGAACGCCGTCGTCATAGAACCACGCCAAATGGAAAAAGAAAGAGGCGACGCTCGCATGATGAAAACCATCGGCAGCGTAGGCACCGGTCTCGGGGAAGCGGTAAAGGAACGCATCGAACGTAAACCCCTGCGCTTCGCCAAGGATGAACCAAGGCTTAAGCCGTATATAAAGGAAGTGAGCGAACTCCTGAATAAATCGCTGCAAAAAGGCGGCGGGGTGCTTCTGGAAGGCACCCAGGGTTTCAAGCTTTCCCTCCTGCACGGCGAATACCCTTACGTCACCTCCAGGGACACTACAGCTTCCACTTTCCTGGCCGAGGCGGGGCTGGGACCTAAATACGTCCGCGACGTCTACGCCATATTCAAACCTTATGTCTCAAGGGTGGGCCCCGGGCCGCTCGAGAATGAAGTTACCGACCCGGAAACGCTCGATATGCATCACACAAAAGGCCGCGAAGTGGGGTCGGTAAGCGGACGACTCAGGCGCATAGGCGCGTTTGAAGAACGCACAGCCCGCAAAACCGTCGCCATAAATTCAGCCACCCGGCTTGCGATAACCCACATCGACACGTTTAAGGGTAACGCCGCCGCGCGCAAACCCGCGCAGTTCACGGCCGCCGCAAAAGCCTTCGTAAAAAAAATAGAGGGCCTGTCAAAAATTTATCCGTACCCTAAGCTGACCCTGATATCCTACGGCCCCGGCCTGCTGGACGTGCTGGACATTGGAAAACCACGCTGACTTTTTTGTATCATAATAGTCAAGCCGCCGGTAAATCGCGGCTTGACAGTCACAAATTGCAAGTCTCAGGTTGCAAGTTACAAGTCGCCTGTCGTAAATAGTAAAGAGTAAAGGGTGTATAGGGAAGTTCCCTAAAAAAACTCTTTACGCTATTACGTTTCACGCTTTACGCTTCTTGCGTTGTTACTTGTAACTTGAGCCATGAGACACCGGATTCCGCGTTCCGCGGAATCCGGTTAAAAGGAGCCTGGAAATTATGGACTATTTACTCACCGAACAGCAGACGATGATACGCGAGCTCGCGAGAAAGATAGCCGATGAGAAGATAAAACCCGTCGCGGCCCATTACGACGAGACCGAAGAATTCGCCTGGCCCATAATGAAGATCCTCGCCGACAGCGACCTCTTCGGCGTCTACCTCCCGGAGCAATACGGCGGCCTGGGCGGAGGAATAATGGACATGTGCCTGGTTACCGAGGAATTATCGCGCGCCTGCGGCGGCATAGCCCTCGGCTATGCCGGGACCGGCCTGGGAACACTGCCCATACTCCTTTACGGCTCGGACGAGCAAAAGAAAAAATACCTGCCCGACATAGCCAAGGGCAAGAAACTCGCGGCCTTTTGCATAACCGAAGCGGAAGCGGGCTCCGATGCCGGCTCCATAAAGACCACCGCCCGGAAAGAAGGCGACAAGTACATCCTCAACGGCACCAAGCAATGGATAACCAATGGCGGAGAGGCTGAAATATACACGGTTATAGCCCTGACCGACAAGGCCAAGGGCGCGCGCGGGGCCAGCGCTTTCATAGTCGAGAAAGGGACCAAAGGAATGGATTTCGGGAAAAAAGAGAAGAAAATGGGGATACGGGCCTCGGCCACCAGGGAAGTTATCTTCACCGACTGCGAGATCCCGGCCGCCAACCTCATATCGAGGGAAGGTATGGGCTTTATAGTGGCGATGAAGACGCTGGACACCGCCAGGGCCGGAGTGGGCGCCCAGTCCGTCGGAATAGCGCAGGGGGCGTTGGACCTCGCCGTAGATTACGCCAGGACCAGGATACAGTTCGGCCAGCCCATCTCGGCTTTCCAGGGCGTGCAGCATATCCTGGCCGATATGGCCACCCAAGTGGAGGCCGCCAGGGCGCTGGTATACGCCGCCGCGCGAATGGCCGATTCCGGCGCCAAGTCGGTCTCGAAAGACGCCGCCATGGCCAAGCTTTTCGCCAGCGACGCGGCGATGAAAGTGACCACCGACGCGGTGCAGATCTTCGGCGGCTACGGCTATATGCGCGATTATCCCGTGGAGAAATTTATGCGCGACGCAAAGATTACGCAAATCTACGAAGGAACTAACCAGATACAGCGCAACGTGATAGCCGGTCACATGATAAAGGAGAAGATAAAGGGGTAATAGCAAAACAAGCAAGACAAGCGAGATTGGCGAGAAAGTTAAGAGAAAGGCATAAGAAGAAAGGGAGGCAGGGAAGCAAGGAGGGTTGGCGAAAACAGCTGAGAAGTCGTAACTCGGAACGACAAAAACAGCTAAGAAACCGGGACTCGGAACGGCAAAAGCAACCAAACGACCGGAAAGCGGAAAAAATTTTTTTAGGGGACTTCCCCATATACCCTTCACTCTTTACTTTTTACGATTTACGACAGGCGACTTACAACTTGAGACTTGCAACCTGCGACTTGTATTGCTTTCACGCTGGTCCTGCTTGCGACTTGAGACATGTGACTTGAGACTGATTATGGAAATAATAGTCTGCATAAAACAGGTGCCCAACACCACCGACGTGAGGATAGACCCCGTCACCAACACCCTTATCCGCGAAGGCGTCGAAAGCGTAATAAATCCGTTCGACGCTTACGCGATAGAGGAAGGCGTGAGCCTGAAGGAACGCTTCGGCGGCAAGGTCACGGTCCTCACCATGGGCCCGCCCCAGGCGGAAAAAGCCCTGAGAGAAGCCATCTCACTCGGCTGCGACGAAGCAGTGCTCGTAAGCGACAGGAAATTCGCCGGCTCCGACACCTGGGCCACCAGCTACACCCTTTCCGCGGCGATAAGAAAGATAGGGGATTTCGACGTGATACTCTGCGGGAAACAGGCTTCCGACGGCGATA
>PEXN01000069.1 GCA_002774685.1 Elusimicrobia bacterium CG08_land_8_20_14_0_20_51_18
AAAACTTCCCGGAAGCATTCTCGCTTCCGGGGAATAATCGAGGATAGCGCATGTCGGCGGGGCGTCCGGGGAAACCTTTATCTCGGACCTGGAAAAAAGGCCGGAATAACCGTTCTTCGAGCCGATATAAAAAGAAACTACCGCGTCCCCCGGGGGCAGGTATTCCAAAAAATACCCTCCGCCGGTGGAGACGCCGAGGGCCTTTCTCAGCGGCGGAGAATTCTCCCCCCTCTTTATCTCGGCCGAAAGGCTCCCGACCTCACGCGGAGAGAAAAACTCGAAAGAGACCTTCGCCCCTTCCGGAACCTCCAGGCTCTCCGGTATAAAATCATAGTCCTCCGGATTTTTACCCAGATAGCGCGGCGGAAAAACCCGGGTTCTCACCGAAGCGAAACCGGGCTCCCTGAAAACTTTCACGCTGTATCTTTCGCTTTTCAAACCGCCCGCCGACAACCTGTATTCGAAATCTCCGGAAACCTTTTTTTCACCGTATTCAAAACAGGGCCCGTTCTTTGACATTTTCTTAAGGGCGGTCCCCAGGCGCAGGGCGGGCTCCCCTCCGAAAGGTTTAACCGGGCAGACGTAAAGCTCGAAATCCTGTTCTTCTATCATCTCCAGGTTTCCGGGGTTTATGGAAAAAAAATCCTCCAGCCTCGCGTTCCCCCTGGGAACCGCGAAATCCGCGAAAGTGAAATTTTTTCCCGACGGCAGGGAAGCGGCGAGCGCGGCCGCGAGGAGTAACTTCAGACCGGAGCCGGAAAAGTATTTTCGCGAGAAAAGGAAAAGCGGGACCTGGCGGGCTTTTTCCAGGGAGTCTTCCAAATGCCTGACCGCCAATTCTTCGCTGCCGCGTTTTTTCCCTTCGAGGAAATCGGCCGCGGGAGGCAGGTAATGCGCCAATTCCGGCCGTATTTTCACGGCCTCGTAAGCCGTTCCGGAAAGAGAGAGGGAGCGGACCGCCTCCCCTATTTTGCCCCTTGCCGCGAAAAACCAGAAAAAGAGGCCCGAGAACCTGAAAATATGAGCGGAAACGTTGCGGTCGCCTCCGGCGTACAAGGCAAGCAGACAAAGCCAGTAAAAAAAAACGGATACCAGGAAAAACGAGGAGGAAAGGTGGAGAAAAATAAAGAACAGCGACTGTAGCCGCCAGAAAAGGAGCTTTTTTTTAAGAGCCGGGCAAGGGGACCTCATTAACAATAGTATAATAAAATGATAAAATTTATAAAATGGAAAAATTGGACGGAAAACTTCACTCTATAAAAAATGAAATAGAAGGCGTTTTTTCCTCGATAGATCCTGCCGTTTTCGATTTTAAAAGGAATTACTTCAATCCCTCCGGCAAAGCCGTAAGGTCCCGCTTTACCCTTCTTTTCTCCTCGGCCCTGGGGCTGGAAAACAAAAAAGCCGAGGAGCTCTCGATTTGTTCGGAACTGGTTCACACGTCTTCCCTGCTCCATGACGACTGCATAGACGGCTCCTCCATGAGAAGGGGCTCTCCCACGATAAACGCCAGATTCGGCGTAAACACCGCCATTCTGCTCGGCGACCTGATAATGGCGGTGGCTTTCAAAAGGGCGGACTCGCTTTCGCGGGACACCTCCTCCGAACTGGTGGCGGCCGTGAAAAAAATGGCCGAAGGCGCTCTCCTCGAGGAAAATTTCAAGTATAAGAAAATAAGCGCCGGCGATTACGAAAAAATGGTCTCCCTCAAAACCTCCGCGCTGTTCCGCTGGTCCGCTCTCTCGGCCTGCTATCTGTCGAAAAACGGCCTTTTCGCGGAAAGTTCCCTGATAGCGGAAGCTTTCGGCCTGAGCTTCCAGATAACCGACGATGTCATAGACCTGGAAGAAGGGGCTGACGCGGGGAAAGAACGCCTGAAGGACATAACCGGGGGCAAAATAACCATGCCTCTCCTGCTGGCGCTCAAGGACGAAAAGATCTCGGCGCCGCTTATGGAAAAACTGAACGCCTTCCTGGAATCCGGGATCTGCGACATTTCCGCCGCGCACGAAATGGCCGACCTGATAAGGGAGAACGGCTGTCTGGAAAAAGCCCGTGAAAAAGCCAAAGCTCTTATCGAGGGCGTGGGAAAAGAGATCCTGAGACTGCCGGAAAAAAACGAGGCGGTGAACCTTTACAATTACCTGTATTCCCTGTCGCGGAGGAAAAGCTGATGCGCTGGGCGATAATACTCAGGGCCTACTCCTGGCCGGCTTCCCTGGCTCCCATATTGATAGGCTCGGTACTCTCCTACAGGCGCGGCTCCTTTTCCTGGGCGGATTTCGCCCTGACGCTGGCCGCCGGCCTGCTTCTCCATTCGGCCGCCAACGTGGCCAACACCTATTTCGACCATAAGAACGGCGTGGACCAAAAAGGCGCCGACGACGTCGGTATCGTCGCAAACCTCATCTCCCCTGAAAAAGCCCTGCGCCTGGCGCTGTTCCTTTTTACGCTCAGCGCGCTGGCCGGCCTTTATCTGGCCGTCAGGAAAGAACTTTTTTCGCTGCTGCCCGTAAGCGCGGCAGGCTTCGCCCTGGCCTGGTTTTACACGGCCGCTCCCGCCTATAAATACAGGGCTCTCGGGGAATTGGGGATATTTCTATGCTTCGGACCGCTCCTGGTCGCCGGCACGGTACTCATCCAGACGGGAAAAATACTGCCGGAAGCGGCGCTGGCTTCGATACCCACGGGCCTGCTCATAGTGGGGATTCTTTTCGCCAACAACCTGAGGGACCTTAAGACAGACTCCGAAAAAGGGCTCAAGACCCTGCCGGGTCTCCTGGGCGAAAAAAGAGCTCTGGTCTTCTACTTTTTTCTGGTGCTCTTCCCCTACCCGGCCGCCTTGTATTCGCTGGGTTTTTCCCCCGCTTTCCTGATAACGGCTGTTTCCCTCCCGATGGCCGTCAACCTCCTTTCACTGGCGAAAAAAGGGAAATTCCACGTTTTGGTCAGGGAAAACGCGAAATTCGTGGGGATTTTCGGGCTTCTTTTCTCCGTTTCCCTGTTTTTCGGAAAATGACGTTTTTTCCGGCGCGGCCGGTCGCCTGATTTTTTTATCTTTTTTATGATATAATTAGTATTGTGAAAAAATATTCTGGAATATACTGGAGATGATATGAACAAAAAAATAGCTGTTCTCCTCGTTCTGCCCCTGTTTGCTCTTTCCGCCTGCAATAAAAAAAACGTGAAAGGCGGAGAAAACGCCAAAGACGCGACTTCCCAGACGGAAGTCCTGGACGACGTTTCCACCATTTCCGGCTCCACCGACGCCATCAACGAAGCCGACATCCGGCAGGGAGAATTCGTGGAGCATGAAGGGATAAAGCCGGTTTATTTCGATTTCGACAGATACTCCCTCTCCGAGGAAGCCGGAAAAACTCTGGAACTCAACGCCCGCATACTGAAGGAAAAGAAGTGGACCGCCATGATAGAAGGGCACTGCGACGACAGAGGGACCATAGAGTACAACCTGGCCCTCGGACAGAAAAGAGCCCGGGTCGTGCGCGATTATTATAAAAAGCTCGGCGTTTCCGAAAGCGCCATGGGCACCATCTCCTACGGAGAAGAGAAGCCCGTCTGTTCCGAAGAAGAAGACCCCTGCTGGGCCAAAAACAGGAGAGCCGAAACCAAGGTGAACCCCCAATGAAAAAGCTTTATCTTCTCGCGCCGGTCATCCTCCTGTCCGGCTGTATGGCCACCCAGAACGATATGCTGCTGCTGCAAAGCCAGATAGACGATCTGAACGCCAATTTGTCGACTATGCAGAAGAACCAGGCCGATCTTTCGATAAAGATAGACAATCTCAACTCCTCGCTGAACGCCTTTTCCGAGAACATGAAGGATCTCTCTTCCGACATAAACCGCCTTTCCGGGAAAATAGACGATTACGGCAACCTTACCGACAAGAAGATAAACGTAATAGGCCAATCCATAAAAAAACAGCAGGAGGACGTGGAAAAAAGCCTCCTTCCCGCCAGGATCTATTCGCAGGCCATGAGCAATTACTCGGCAAAAAAATACGACGCGGCCGTGGAGAATTTTAAAACCTATATCACCAGATATCCCGATGCCGAGAACCTGGCAAACGCTTATTTTTACATGGCGGAAAGCCTTTATGAAAAGAAGAATTACCCGGAAGCCGGCATTTTCTACGCTAAAATACTGGACAAGCACCCGGATTATTCCAAAACCCCTTCCGTAAGGTTTAAATACGCCATGTGCCTGCTGAACCTGAATGACCCCGCCAAGAAGGAAGAGGCCCTGAGATATTTCAAATCCATAGTCAAGGATTTCCCCGGCAGCCTGGAGGCCAAGGCCTCCAAGGAACGCCTCCAGAAAGAAGCGAAACCGGCCCCCAAAAAGGCCAAGGCGACTCCCGCCAAAGCGAATTAATATGTTTACCCCGTTTAGAAATTCGGGACTTCGGGGTCAAGACTCAGCCAATCATGAAACGACGATTTCTATCCCCCGGAGATTTCTAACGGGGGTTAAGACGTTTTTTTTCCTCGTCCTGGCGGCAGGCCCGCTTCTGCGCGCTGAAACCAGCGTTTACATAGGGATTTCCCCGGATAAGTCGCCGCAGGAAAGTCTTTTCCTTTCAGCTTTCGTCCCCTCCTCCTCCGGCGTTAAAACCGCCGAAACGGCCCTTAAGATGAGGGACGCCGTCAGGCAGGACTTAATGTATTCGAGATACTTCGACCTGAAAGAAGAACCTCTCGAGCCTCTCACGCTCAAAGCCGACAAGGAAGCCCTTTCCCGTTTTTCCAGCCTCTCCAGATATCTGGTCAGGGCCGAGATTTCCCTGCCGGAAGAAAATTACTTTTCCCTCAAAGGCCAGATTTACGATCTAGAATCCAGAAAGAAAATTTTCGAAAGGAGCTACCAGGGGAAAGCCTCCGTCCTGAGAAAAGCGGCTCATCTTTTTTCCGACGACATCACGCTCAAAATAACCGGAAAAAAAGGAATAGCCCACACCAGGATAGCCTTCGCCAACAACAGCACGGGAAGCAAGGAAATTTACATCGCGGACTATGACGGGGAAAACCTGACGTGTCTTACCGACGACAGGACCATCTCTCTTCTGCCGCGCTGGTCCAACGATTCCTCCAGAATATACTACACCACCTACAGGCGCAGGAACCCGGATATCTTCGAGATAGACCTGAGAAAAGGCAAAATCTCGCCCTTCACGATGTTCCAGGGGCTTAACATTCCCGGGGGGTTTTCGCCGGACGGTCTGGATTTCGTGATGACGCTTTCGAAAGGCGAAGACCCGAACATCTACGTGATGAACGTAACCACCAGGCAGATAAAAAAACTTTTGACCAGATTCGGCGTCAGTTCCTCCCCTACCTATTCCCCCGACGGCAGGGAAATCGCCTTCATAAGCGACCTTTCCGGCAATCCCCAGCTTTACGTCTACAGCCTGGATTCGGGCAAAAAAAGAAAGCTGACGCGCCTCAACTGGGCGGACTCGCCCAACTGGTCGCCTTCGGGACAGTGGATAGTCTTCAGCGGACGGGAAAACCGGAAGGAAAAAATGAACATCTTTCTCGTGGACCCCACCGGCAGCCAGATAAAGAGGCTTACCAGGAACGAGGGAGACAACGAGGACCCCTCTTTTTCCCCCGACGGCAGGTTCATAGTGTTCACCTCCACCAGGAGAGGGAAAAGGGAAATTTTCGTAATGGATTACGACGGCAGTTCGCCCCACCCGCTGGTCGAAGACCTTAAAGGCAGAAGCTACACCCCCGCCTGGAGCCAGTAGCCGGAATTAATTAGGGACAGCGCCCTATTTTTTCAGCCGCGGACGTCCCACGGAAAGCGCGCGCAGTCTGCGGCCGTATTCCCGCTCAAGTTTGCCCACGAAAACCTCGCTACCCAAAGGCCTGCCGCTGCGCGTATAAGAACGGATATCGGATATCTCCGCCGGCTTGTCGGACTCCATAAGAAACTCCCGCCAGCCGGACTTATTTGTCCCC
>PEXN01000077.1 GCA_002774685.1 Elusimicrobia bacterium CG08_land_8_20_14_0_20_51_18
AGGAAGGACTCCATAGACCTGGGAGTCTGGGAAAAGGTTTCCCCTTCCAAACTTATAATCCCTTTGGACACCCATATGCACGCCGTTTCAAAAGAACTGGGAATAACGGCGAGGAACGACACCTCTATGAGAACGGCTCTGGAAATAACCGATTTTTTCAGGCGGATAAATCCGGAAGACCCGGTAAAATACGACTTTTCGCTTACCAGGACCGGCATACTCAGGAACTTCGGAAATAAATCGTAAAAATGATAAAATATTTTACTATTCGGAAAAACGGGGAGGAACCATGGCATCCATAAAGGGTACAAAAACCGAGAAGAATCTTCTCACCTCTTTCGCCGGCGAAGCCCAGGCCAGGACCAGATACACCTACTTCGCCAGCGCGGCTAAAAAAGAGGGTTATGTACAGATTTCCAAGGCTTTCGAAGAAACGGCCGAACAGGAAAAAGAGCACGCCAAAAGATTTTTTAAATTTCTCGAAGGCGGTGAAATAACCCTTAACGCCGACGCCTCTTTCCCGGCCGGAGTGATAGGCGACACCAAAACCAATCTCAAAGGCGCGGCGGACGGGGAAGGCCACGAATGGGGCCGGATGTATCCGGAATTCGCCAGGATAGCCAGGGAAGAAGGCTTCGAGGCCGTAGCAAAAGTTTTTGACGCCGTTTCCGTCGCAGAAAAACAGCATGAAAAAAGGTACAGGGGTTTTCTCAAGAATATAGAGACCGGCAGGGTGTTCAAGAGGGAAAAGCCTGTAAAATGGCGCTGTCTCAACTGCGGCTACGTGCACGAAGGAACCGAACCGCCGCAAAGCTGCCCAGCTTGCGCGCATCCCGCGGATTATTTCGAACTGTTGGGAGAGAACTGGTAGTACGATTGGGCATTCCGGATTCCGGACTTAAGATTAGGGAAAGGCCGAAATCTTGAATCTTAAATCTTGAATCTTAAATCTTGAATCTTGAATCTTGAGTCTTAAATCTTGAATCTTGAATCTTGAATCTATACGGAGGTAATTATGGAAGAAAACGCCGAAAACTCAAATTCAGAGGAAATAAAGCAGGAAGTGAAAAGAACGGTAACCATGCACGGCAGGGAACTGACCCTGGTCGGCGGCGAGATAAAAGCCGGCGACGCCGCCCCGGATTTCAAAGTGACGGCCAACGACATGCTGCCGATGAAATTCAAAAGGACCTTCAAGGGAAAAGTCACCCTTATAAGCGCGGTCCCTTCGCTGGATACCCCGGTCTGCGACCTGGAGACCAGGAGATTCAACCAGGAAGCCCTTAACCTGAGCCCGGACATAGAGATTATAACCATAAGCATGGACCTCCCTTTCGCCCAGAAAAGGTGGTGCGGCGCGGCCGGAGTAAACCGGGTAAAGACCTATTCCGACTATCTCAAAGGCGATTTCGGTAAATCCTACGGAGTGCTCATAAAAGAACTCAGGCTGCTGGCCAGGACTATTTTCATAGTGGACAGGGAAGGGTTCGTTAAATACGCTCAGCAGGTAAAAGAGATCTCCAGCGAACCGAATTATGAAGAAGCGCTTAACGCGCTCGGGGAAATTAGTAAACAGTAAAGAGTAATTAGCAATTAGTAATCGGCAACTGCTAAGCAGGAATCAACAACAGGGATATTAACGAAATTCCTTCTACTTATTACTGATTACTATTTACTGATTTCTCTATTTTGGGAGGAGAAATGACGGAAGCGAAACAGATATACAAATGCGAAGTATGCGGAAATATAGTGGAAGTTCTGCATCCGGGCGCGGGGGCACTGGTCTGCTGCGGCAAGGAAATGAAGCTTTTCAACGAAAACACTTCCGACGGAGCCAAGGAAAAGCACGTGCCGGTCGCGGAAAGAACGGCCGACGGCTGGCTGGTAAAAGTGGGCTCGGTAGCGCACCCGATGGAAGATAAGCATTACATAGAGTGGATAGAGCTTATAGCCGACGGCGTTTCCCACAGAAAGTTCCTCAAGCCGGGAGACAAGCCGGAAGCGGAATTCTGCGTTAAGACCGAAAAAGTCGAAACCAGAGAATATTGCAACCTGCACGGTCTCTGGAAAAAAGATAGCAACCAGTAATCAGTAATTAGCACAACAGGGAATTCCCCTAACACTGATTACTTTTTACTGTTTACCAATTACTACTCTATGGAGGGATAAAATGGCCGAAATGAAAAGATACGTTTGTAAGGTCTGCGGATACATCTATGATCCGGCGGTGGGCGACCCCGACGGCAAGATAGCGCCCGGAACGCCTTTTGAAAGCATTCCCGACACCTGGGTCTGCCCTGTCTGCGGCGTGACGAAGGCGGATTTCGAACCGGAAAACTGACAAAAGCTTCGAAACCAAAACCCCCGCCGTCAAAATGACGTCGGGGGTTTTTTATCCTCCTTCGCACCTGCCTGCCGGCAGGCAGGGAAAACCGTCCGCCTTAGACGGACGGATGCCCGCGGCCTTCGTACCCCGGAGGGCGGAGGAGAGTGTAACGAAGCTTCGGAGGGATTCCGCTTTTGGAAACTCCGGCTTTCAGGCCGGGGAGTTTAATTTTTAAAACTTATTCGGAATAATAGTAAAGATTTACCGCCTGCCTTATGTCTTTCGCCAAACCCGGCGTCACGATGGGAAACTGGGGATTCCCCCTGAAATAACTTTCTTCTTTTATTTTAGGATTCAGTTTCAGAGCCTTTTCAAAATACTTCTTCATTTTTTTCATTTCATTCTTTTTATCGCTCAGCAAAGCCATCCCGAGGTAAGGGCCCCAGTAGTCCCCGGAACAGCCCAGGGATCTGGAGAAATACTTGTCGGCGGAAACGGTTTTGCCCTGAAGGTAATAATTCCACCCGATAAAATGATAATGCTCGGCGATATGGTAGCAGTCCTTTTTAATGTTGAATTTGGCCACATGCTTTTCCTTGTTTAAATTCGCGTTTTCCATAGCTTTATAAAAATATTCCATGGACTTCTTGTAATCTTTTTTGAGCAGGTAGATTATTCCCAGCTGAGCGTAAGCCTGATCGTACTGAGGATTAATTTTTACCGCCTCCCGGCAATTTTTCACCGCTTTGTCGTACTCCCCGGTCATACAGTACACCTGGCAGACGCCTTTAAGCGGCACCGCCTTTATTTTCGGATCGCCGTTATAATCCGGACCGAACAGGATATTTTTCGCCCTGGCGTATTCCGAGAGGGCTTCTTCGTATTTTTTTAAGCCGACATAGGCCGCCGCCCTGTTTGAAAAAAGCCTGTAATTTTCCCCCTCCAGCTCCTCGTACTTATTATAGTCGGCGACAGCTTTCTCATATTCCTCTAGAAAGCTGTAAGCTATGGCCCTGCTGAAATAGGCCTGGGCCAGTTTTTTTTCTCCGCATTCGTAATCCCAGCTTTCGATGGCTTTGGAGGCGTATTTAAGTCTCTCTTCCTGAACCCTGGTCTTAGAAGAAAGTTCGAGGTATTTATCGAAATCCGAAGCGAAGGCCGGCGGGGACTGCAGGACCAGTAGCAGCGCCGGGAGAAAGCGCGTCAAATGTTTTCTCATCTTGCCGCCGCTTTACGCCTTTTATCCGCGCAAGCGGCGTACCCGCCCAGCCCGCTTTTCTTAAACAATTTATCCAGGGTCTCCGCTCCTTCCCTGTCTTCCGTCAGGTCATACAAAAAGATGGAATAGCCCGCCCTGTAAACAGGCTCCCGGGTCCTGAGCCAGGAAAAGGTGTCTTTATCGGCGTAATAGGTGCCCTGAAGGTTGGTAACGGAAACGGCCAGCAGAATCTTTTCCGAAGAGCAAAGGTCGGCCGGAGAAGGCTCGAAGGGGACGTTGCTCACCAGGCCCAGGGGAACGTAATTGAGGCCGTAATAGGCGGGGTTCGCAACGCCGAAATAAGCCAGAACGACCGGAGGATTCCCCTTTTCCCGGAGATATCCGGAAAGGGATTTCAGGTCCTGGCCCCAGTCTATATTCGAATCCGTAAGATATTCCCAGCCTTTTTCCGCCCCCCCGGCGGCTTCACTGAAATAAGAAAGGTAAAAAGGATGGGTTTTAGCCACGGAAAAGAAAGAAAACAAAAAAAACGGCGCGAGCAGGTAAAGGGATTTTCTTCGGAACTTGTCGTAAATTTTCACGATCCCGTAAGCCGCTATAAGGAGGACGAAAGGCAGGGCCGGAAGGATATGCCTCACGCCTATCTGGACCTTTGAACTCATCGCCGATAGAAAATAGAAAAAGAAAGGCGCCAGTATCCAGAGGAATTTCCGGTATTCCCTGAACATAAAAAAAAGCCCGGCCAGAAAGAGCGCGGTAAGGAAAAGAGGGCTTTTAAGCGCAAAAGCCGCCGGAAAATACCACCACACTCCCTCGACGGAGTGTTTCCCCATTATAAAGGAGCTTCTCCCGCCGCTCAAACGCCTGAAAGTTTCCGTAAGCGCGTCCGAATAAAGCGTCATATCGCCCTTGTAGACAACGAGCAGGGCCAAAAGGGAAACGGCAAGAAAAACCGAGATTATTTTTACCAGCTCTTTAATTTTAAATTTATTGGAAAAAAAATTGTCAAAAATAAGGAGGGCGGAAAAAAGAGGCGGCAAAACAAACATGCTGTATTTGGAAGCCATGGCCAAGCCGGCGGCGGCCCCGCCGGCCGCGGCGAGCGCGTAGCGGTTTTCCAGTAAACGAAAACCCGTCTTTTCGCCGGAAGACAGGAGAAAACCCGCCAGGCAGGCGGAAAAATAGAAAAAAGCCGGGGCTATGTCGGTGGTGACCAGAGGAATGTTTGAAATGAAAACCGGATTCACAGAAAAGAGGAGAACGGCGGCGAAACCGGCGTTCTTGCCTCCGGAAAAACGACCGAAAAGATAAAAAAGGACAAGGAACAACGGGCTCCAGAACAAAAGAAGGAAATAACGGGAAGTATTGAGTATTTTTTCCGCGTCCGCGTTGTTTTGATACAGAAAAAGATCCCCGTAATTATACGGCATGCGGCTCTGAAAATATCTATGGGTAACGAAGGAGTTGAGCTTAAGGAATTTCAAAGGCGCCGCGGCCAGCATCTCCGCCAGGGGCGGGTGGTCCATTATGTTCATCCGGTATTTGCCGGTTTCCAGATACGAATAACCGCTGGAGAGATGCACGGTTTCGTCGTAAGTCGCCGCCGATTTTTTGACGAAAGAAATCCCGGCATAAAAATAAAAAACGATAAAAAACGCCAGAACCGGCAGGACCGCTTTTCTAACCCCGCCACCCGCTTGTCCGCCGACGGCGGGCCGGTCTTTTTTAAATAAATCGCCCGAAAGGCGATAAGCGGGTGGCGGGGTCATATTGATATTCTAGTAAAATATCCGCCATTATGACAGGAGCGCCGCGAACCGAAAAGGCCGCTATCTCTTTAGTAAGACAAAATTAATTCTTATAAAAATATGTATTTTATGTTAATTATACAATAATTTATGATATTACTATTGATTTTTAGTATAATTGATGTTATACTTACTTTATAGTTTAAATTCCATAAAAGAGAGGTGCGCATATGCCCGACGCAAATCCGAAAGAACCCGTGGTGCTGAAGAATTTCCTGGAGATACACTACGACCAGCTCGAGGCGATGAACCTCGAGGCGGGCAGAGACGCCGAGACCTTGCCCCTGGAGAAACTTGAAAAAAAATACCGCGCCTACCTGGAGGGAGAAAAACGCCTGAAAGCGGTGACGCTTTGTTTTACGGATATAGAAGGACGCTTCCACATGCTGGATTACGATAAACAGTACTTCCTCAGGGCGGCCGACAATCTTACTTTCGACGGCTCTTCCATCCGGGGATTTTCGGCGCAGAAAGAATCCGACCTGCGGCTGGACTGCGACTGGGGCAGTATCTTCTGGCTCCCCTCGGACGTTTTCGGACCCGGCAAGGTGATATTATTCGCCACCGTCATGAACCGCGACAAGACCGTCTATGAATCCGATTTCAGGGCGCGCCTGGCGCTTTTAGCCCGGGAACTTCGGGAGAAAAAAGGCATAACCGCC
>PEXN01000007.1 GCA_002774685.1 Elusimicrobia bacterium CG08_land_8_20_14_0_20_51_18
GGTAAAAAAATCCGGAAAGTTTTCACGGACAAAAGTGATGAGCTGACAATGTTACCTGAAAAACCGTTTCACGGACAAACCTAAATGAGCTAACACGGACGGGGAAAAAGCGGAAATCGGAAAACTATGGATTTTCCATCCGAAAATTGTAAAATATCCCCAAGACCCCGTTTCCCAAGGAGATTTAAAATGAAAAACATACTTATCACGGCTGCAGCAGCCGCTATTTTTATGCCCCCTGTTTTCAGCCTCTCCGCGACAGCTGAGGGAATCGACGCTTCCGCCACGCCCGCAAAAACGGAAAAAGCTTCCCGGGCGGACGCCGCTGAAACCAAATACCTGCCCAAAGAAGCAGGGCATGAAATGGGCAGCGTGACGGGAACCGGGATTGAAATGAAGGTTTACGACCATGCCGTGGCCGGCGCCGTCGGCGATGCCCTCGCTTGGGGCTTTTTCGACGAATCTAAAGGAGTTTCCCGGCTGATCCTGAGGAAGTACGGACAGACCGTTTCGGCGGAATTCAAGAGACATGAAGACAAATCCTTGGGCGGAACTATAGAAAGCGGCGAAGGCTCCTTTCTTAAAAAAACCTCCGTTTTTTTCGCCGGCGCGGATATGCCGTCCAAAACCTTCAAACTGAAGATAAACGGCGAAGAAGTCGTCGTCTCCATTTCTGCGGAAAAAGAACAAAAAGGGCACTTCGTCAACCCCACCTATTCCGCCGTTCTCGGCGGCAAGAAAGTGAGCTATCGCATAGAGGCGGAAGGGTGTATGGGCTATTCAATACAGATGGGCATGCTCATTCTCGGCGCCTACGCGCATTAAACACGGGCTAAAAAAGTTTCCCCAATAAAAAAACCCCCGGAAAAAATCCGGGGGTTTTTCTTGCGGGGGCTGGATTTGAACCAGCGACCTCAAGGTTATGGGCCTTGCGAGCTACCAGGCTGCTCTACCCCGCACAGATATTGTAGCATAAAGACGGATTGATTGCAAAAAGAACGGGCGATTTTATAATGAGGAAAAAAGTCAATTAAAGACGGAATCCGGCCGCCATAGCGCGGGAGTAAGCGTAATTTTCCGCTTTTTATTGACTTTTTTCTTTATCCCATAGGGAAAAAGAAAATCCCAGAGGAGAAAAGCGCGAGCGGAGAAATCCGGCCTTTCGGATCATTTCTCCGAGAATATTTCGAAAAAAGTTTTACAATTTTCGTCGCGGAATTTATAGGAGTTTATTTTTTCCGCTTCACCGGCGGCGCAACGGGTCCCGGCGCAGGCCAGTTGATAGGCGAGATGATACTTGTCGGAATAATCTGAACCCAGGGAAGACAGGTCGGCTTTTCTTAAAACCTCCAGAGCGGAAACGGCGTCATTTTTTCTCAGGTAAACTACGGAAAGATAATAGAGGTATCTGTTCCACCACAAAGAGGGATTTTCCCTTATCTTTATCCAGAGATTGTCCCTCAACATGCCGGAGAGCTCCTCTTTATCAAGTTTTTTGGAAATCATCCCCTTTCCGAGGGCGTAATCCAGCATATAGATTATCCTCTCGTCCATGCTGTCGTTAAACCCCATATAAGTGACGGCGTAATTCAGCGGCTCATAGCCCGGGGGGGCCGCGCTTTTTTTCGGAGAGGAATATTCCCGGATGAGCGCAAGAAGGGAAGAGCGCAGGACGGGGTCGGCCGTTTTGGCGGCTATTTCCCCGGTTATTAATTTCTGAACCGAGTTTTTTACTTCTTCATCCAGCCAGTGCACGCCGTCCACCAGGTAAGTCCCGTCCGTTATCCCTCCCGCGGAGAGGCGGCTCAGGTATTTTTCCAGGTCTACGAGATAAACCCCGTTCCCCCCGGCCAGCGACCGGACCAAAGCGTTTTTCTCCGGAGCGGCCCTGTCGAGCCTGTTATCGAAAGAGACCGCTCTTTCCAGATAAAACCGGGCTTTTCCATATTCCTTCATTTCCCTTAAAACGAGACCGAGGAAATAATTCCCGAAAGGCTCATAAGGATTATTTTCAACGTATTTTCTGAAAAAGCGCGCTGAAACCGGATAATCGCCGGACAGATATTTTTTAAAAGCTTTCAGGAAAACCGGGTCGAAAGGCAGTTCCCCGTAAGGAGGGTAAACAAGATTTACCGGCAGGGTGCAGATAAAAAGCGGCACGCCTTTTTCCCCGGCGAGCTTAGCCATCCTTTCCAGGTTCTTTCCGTAACTGTCGAGAGTCCGGCTGAGAGCCGTCGTTTTATCCGGGGCCGGCCTCAGATATTCCGAAGGAGAACAGAGATCTCCGTAAGTTTCGTTGTTACCGCTCATTATTACTGCGAGGTCGGGGTCGTATTTCAGGGACTCCGAAAAGACCCCTAAAACCCTCGCGCTGTCGTAGCCGGACATGCTGAAATTAATGAATTCCGGCGCCCGTGAATTGTCGAAGATACCGTTGGGAGTGCGCAGAATATAAGAAACCGATTCCCCTATTATGAAAATTCTTTTTTTACCCGCCTCTTTTCCCGCCGGGAAGGAGAATTCCCAGGCGTATCGCCTGTTCGGCTTTACCAGACGTTTTTTCCCGGAGTTTTCTTCCCTGAAGAAGGGCTTTTTCGTCTGTGAACAGAGGTAATCGTAATAATCTTTTTTTACCGGCAGGGAGGAATTTTTGTATTTCTGATACGCCGTTATCAGGATTAACGCTATGACCGGCAAAAGGAGGTATTTTATTTTAGACTTCATTCCGCGTCCGGTATCAATCATCCGTCGTTTGATTTTCAAAATTAAGCGTTATGTTCCCTGATTTAGGGAATTACCCTCGCTATCCCCTATCCTCTCGTCTCTATTCTCTATTTTTGTATGATTATCTCGTCCAGGACTTCGCCGCCGGAATCGTGGACCTTCATTTCGAGCTTCTTGTCCTGCACCGTTATGAAAGAGTAATGGGGATTTGAGGAAAAGGCCTCGGTCCAGTCTTCGTCTTCATCCTCTCCGGCTTCCATTTTCCTCCCGCCCCCGCCGCCCAGGGTCACGTAGATCACGCCGTCTTCGTCGGGCAGATCGGCCTTTAAAGGTTTGGTCCTTTCATAGACCCCGGCGTGCCCCTGAAAAACGATATCCACGCCATATTTTTCCAGGAGGGGAGCGAGGGCCTCTTTGAGGCCCGGAGCGGGACCGTTTTGAGCGCTTGAATACAGGGGCTGATGCACCGCCACGAACTTCCAGGTCTTATCCGCGGCCGTCTTAAGGACGATTTCCAGCCACTTGTACTGCTGGGAATCTTTCGCCAGGGGCGGGGCCGAGAGAGCCCCGTAAAACAGGTTCGCATCCAGGACGGCGAACCTGGCGTTGGCGGTATCGAAATAATAGTAATAAGGGCCCGAGCCGTTCCTGGGCCAGCTATGGTAAGGGAAGTAATTTTCCCTTATAAATTTCCAGCTTTCCTTTTTGTCGTAATCCGGGCCGTATTCGTAATTCCCGAGAGCTACAAAAAAAGGCGTCTTTTTAAGCATATCCCGATACCTGGAGAAATAAGCCGTTTCCGCGTCCTCGTCCTTTCCCATTCCGGCCAGGTTTCCGGTATGCAGGACGAAATCCGCGTTCCCGGCCACGGACATAAGCCCGGCTATCTTTTCGTCCTCTTCCGGCATACCGGAGGGGCCGAAAGCCAGGAAAGAAAATTCCACGCTTTTGTCGTCTTTGAAGGTCTTGAAATAGGACTCTTCCGCCTTGTAAGAGTTGGTGGAGCCGTCTACCGGCAGATATATCCTGTAGCAATGGCTGGTATCCGCCAGGAGACCGTTCAGATTTACGCTGTGTTCGCCGGTTATCCTGGAAACCGTGGCGAATCTGTCGCAGTCCGGATAGTCGCCGTAAGTCAGCCAGGAAACGGTGGCCACATCCGTCCTGAAACGGAGATTGGCGGTTTCCTTGGACATGTTCTCTATATAGGGGCCCCGCTCTATACGCGCCGCGCTTACGGGAGAGAATAGAGAATAGAGAATAGAGAATATAAAAAGCAAAAAAAACAAAACTTTTTTTTCACTCATGTTGTTTTCCCTTCCCGCCACTAAGGCTTTGGCGGGTTTTCTTTTCCCTTAACTTTCTTGCTTTCTGGCTAGTTTTGCTATTATGCCTCTTACTTCTTCCCGTAACAGTAAATTAAGATTAAGAACTCTCAGTTTAGAGCAGTTTAGAGAGTTTAGTTTAAAACTCTCAACTCTTTACTTCCCTGCCTCCTTGCCTCCCTGCTTCCCTGCCTTTCTCCCTTTTGCCTATCCCCTATTTCTTCACGAACAGATTTGTCACCTTGAATTTCACGGCGTCTATAAGCCCCCTGTCCGTTATCCTTATCTCGGGGATGGGAGGAAGGGTCAGGAAGGACATGGCCATAAAAGGGTCCGGCAGTCTGGAACCGAGGCTCCTGGCTATTTCCTCAAGCCGCTTGAGTTTTTCGCTCACGAATTCCGCGCTCCGGTCGGACATCAGGCCGGCCACCGGCAGCGGCAGGGCTTCCAGCACCTGGCCGTTAAGGGCGGCGCATATCCCGCCCTGCATCTTGACCACCTGCACGGCCGCGGTATACATATCCCCGTCGTGAGTGCCTATGACCACTATATTGTGGGAATCGTGGGAAACGCTCGAGGCTATGGCTCCTTTTTTCAGGCCGAAGCCTTTTACCAGGGCTTTGGCTATCCGGCCGGAGGCCATATGCCTTTCTATGACCGCTATCTTCAGTATGTCTCTTTCCACGTCGCTGGAGACGTAGCCCGCGTCTTCCTTTATTCTTTCCACCGACTCTTTGGTCAGTATCTCGCCGGGAATGACGTTTATAACTTTGGCGTATTTCCCCTCGGCTTTAAGGGCGAAATCCTCGTGCTCTATCCATTTCACGTTCAGGGTGCCCCTGACCTTCCCCTTATATTCGGGGATTATCCCGTCTATTATCTTTCCGTCCTTCGCCACCAGCTGCCCGTCTTTAAAAACGCTCCTTATCTTCATCTTCTTGAGGTCTTCGAAGACTATGAGGTCGGCGTTATAGCCCGGCACCACCGCCCCGAGCTCCTTCAACCCGAAATATTCGGCCGTATTTATGGTGGCCATCTGTATGGCCCTCACGGGCTCTATCCCCATTTTTATGGCGGTACGCACCAGATAATTTATATGGCCTTCCCTGTAAATGTCTTCCAGGTGTCTGTCGTCCGTGACGAAAATGAATTTCCTGGAATTTTCCGAATTGACCAGGGGCAGCAGAGATTTGAGATTTTTCGCCGCCGTGCCTTCCCTTATCATTATATACATGCCGGCCCTGAGTTTCTCCCTCGCCTCGTTCACGTCCGTGCATTCGTGGTCGGATTTTATTCCGGCCGAAACGTAAGCGTAAAGCTGCTTGTCCCTCAGCATGGGAGCATGGCCGTCTATGAGCTTGTTTTTGGCTATGGCTATTTTCTTTATCACCTCGTCGTCCTTGTAAATTACGCCGGGATAATTCATCATTTCGCCTATACCGAGCACCCTTTCGTCGTTCAGGAGCAGGCTGAGGTCGTGGCTGGAAAGCTCCGCGCCCGCCGTTTCCAGGTTCGTGGAGGGAACGCAGGAAGGCAGCATGACGTAGACGCCCAGCTTCGCGTCCACGCTGGAGGAGAGCATATATTTTATGCCGTCGAGGCCGAGGACGTTGGCTATTTCATGAGGGTCGATGACGACGCTGGTGGTTCCGCAGGGCATAACGACCTTCGCGAACTCCGGGATCTTTACCATGGTGCTTTCTACGTGTATATGGCCGTCTATGAAACCCGGGGAGAGGTAGGCGCCTTTTATGTCTATGACCTGCCTGGCCGGGTAATTGCCGAAACCGATTATTTTCCCCGCGTTTATGGCCACGTCGGTCTTGTAGATGTCGCCGGAGAAAGTGTTTATCACCCTGGCGTTCTTTATAAGGGTGTCCACTTTTTTGTTGCCGCTAGAAATATCTATGGTATCTTTTATTTCCTGAACCCTTTCATTGAAATCTTTCATAAAACCTCCGTTTAAAACAGGGGATAGGGACGAGCGGTCAGAAGCAGGTC
>PEXN01000008.1:0-760 GCA_002774685.1 Elusimicrobia bacterium CG08_land_8_20_14_0_20_51_18
AGGTCCTGCTGGAAATCGTAAAAAAAGGCGGCCGGGTTGGCCACTATTTCGCCTATCAGTTCCATTCCCTTGGCTTCCCAGTCTATGCCGGCGCGGGCATTGCCCGAAACCAGACAGCATAAAGCTATCATCAAAAGTATCTTCTTCATTTTTGTTCCCCTTTTACTCATTATGTTATTGGCTGAGGCTGTCCAAAGCGGACATGACTTTCTGTATGGCCGCTATGGCGAGGTCAGGTATTATGACCAGGTCTATATTGGTACCAGTTGGATATCGGGTGCCATCAGTAAACATATCGGTCGTGGCGATATCGCTGTACGCAGCGGAACCGCTCAGATCAGCAGCGGCTGTAACTTTCGAATTCTTTACATAAGTTATACTTTCGATGGCGCTTTCCTTGAGAATGGAGAAAGGGTCCATTGTGCTTTCGGTAAAATCAGTAGTATTCTTTATGCCGCCGCTGTTGGAAATGACATAATTTTCCTGGGCCAGCCAGAAGGAGCCGTTGGTGGCCGCGTCTCCGCCTATGGAGTATTTGTCGGCCTTGAACTGGTAAAGTTTATCGGTCCCCGCGTCGTCGCCGGTATATTCGTATGAGGAATTCATATTCTTTACGCCCCATTTGGCCGTGGCGACATTTACGCTGTTTATATCCAGTGTCCCGCTCCCGCCGTCGCTGACATTAAGGTCTATAACATGACTGAGATCATTAAATGAGGACAGCATACCGGTCAAAAGGACATCCTCATCGTCTCCCGGA
>PEXN01000008.1:790-25071 GCA_002774685.1 Elusimicrobia bacterium CG08_land_8_20_14_0_20_51_18
ACTACGTTGGTATTATTGACCAACTCTTCCCTGGCATTATCGTATAAATACCCTTCGGCCGTGAAGAATATGGCATCGTTATAAGTTTTATTCGCGAATACGAAAGAGGCCTGATCGGCGTGCACGTCGTTCTCTTCGAAAAAGCTCGGCCATTCCGATATGCTCTGCGGCAGATCCTGGTTAAACTGCATCGTAAAGGCCAGAAGGTCCAGCCTGTTGTTGACGACTCCGCCGTTGTAAGTAAAACCCTTGGCGGGGCTGGTATAATCCGCATAAACCGTTCTTTTTACGAGGTTAAAAAACTGCAAAGTGGCGCCGTCCGGCCTCATAAGGCGCTGGTCCACGCGCACCAGGTTGCCGTGCACGTCGCGGAGGGTCCTGCCCGCCTCTATATCGGCTTCCCTTCCTTTATACATGAAGCTGTTTACCATATCCTCGGTATTCTTGACCTGCTTCGAGAAATCCCTTATCTGCACCCTGTCCAGCTCTTTCCGCTTTATGTCGGCCACGCTGTCCTTCTCGGAGATGCCCGGATCCCATTTCTGCAGTCCGGCCAGTTCCTGTTTTTTATCCATCAGGCCCTTTATGCCGGTCTTGTCCTTTTCCTCTATCTTCAGGAACTGTCCCTGGGTGAGGGTTATTTCCTTGTCGCCTTTCTGCGGGGTTATCATATAGCTCATTTTGACCTCGCCGAAAAGCACCTCGAGGGTCATTTTCCCCTCCATATCGCTTTCCATAACGAACTCCGTACCCCTCACGGCGCAGACCGCGGTCGGGGTCCTTAAATCGAATTTTTCCTTTCTCCGCAGATGGGGAACCCTTACCTTTATCTTTCCGAAGACCAGGGCCAGCCTCGTTATCAGGCTCTGTTTCTGCTCTATCTCCAGAGCGGTATTCTCCTTGAGCCAGACCCTGGATTTATTTTCCATCTGTATGAGAGCCGAACCCGCCTCGCCGCTTTTCACCGCGCCGCCTTCCGGCACCATGGTGTCCTTTTCAGCCTTCTGCCAGACGGAATTCTGGTTGACCCTGTACTCGACGGGGCCGTAAACCTGCACTATTTTAGCGTCTTCGGCGAAGGTCAGCGCGGGCACGGCTATGGCGAACAGCGCCAAAATTATTTTTTTCATATGTTCCCCTATACTTGCGGTTTTACCACGCAATATATTATCCTATTTACCTTTTTGTGTCAATGTGATTTGTGTTACCCGCGAAATAAATATAGAATGTATATCTGTAAGGGGGAACGACATGAAAAAAATATTTTTTATCCTGACATCCGCGCTCATTTTCCAGACCGGCCTGCGAGCCGAGTGGGGACAGACCCAAATCGGAGTTTCCCTGGGCTATTCGATGCCCGCGGGAGGCAGATGGGCCGGGCAATACGGCAATTCGCCCGCCTTTTCGCTAAACGCCGAGAAGGCGAAAGACGAAGAACGCGCCTTCGGCCTGGAACTGGGCTATGAAGCCGGCCACGAACATGAAACGATAACGAATTGCGCGCCCCGCGTTTTATACCTTACCCCTTATTATAAGGAAACGAAAGACCTGGGCTGGGCCACCCTTTACGCCACTTTGGGCGTCGGCTTATACCACCGCTGGACCCCGGCCTATACCGATAATTTCAACGGCGCCAGATATTCCACCAGCTGGAGCGGGAAACTGGGCGGGAATTTCGCCCTCGGAGCGGTTTTCGACCTGGGAGCGGATTACACCTTGAACGCCGGCGCTAAACTGCATTACATACGGAATTTCATCGGCACCGGCGACACGGAACTCACGAACGCCGCGAACATAGCGCCGATGATAACCCTTCAGAAATTCTTTTACTAAAATTACGGGTAAACGGACGCGTGAATTCGTTTCGTCACGCCGAAACCCGTTTGTTTTGACTTCTGAATAAATATAAAATGTAGAAAGCGGCAAAGGCGCGGGTTATAAAGCGTGAAGAGCAAAGAGTGAAGGTTTTTTGAGGAATTTCCTTATAAACCTTTTGCGCTTCACCCTGCTACCCTCCGGCCTCCGTCGCTGACTGGAGACCTTATGAAAAAAATACTGCCGTTTTTGCTTATACTGGCCGCCTGCCACACGGGAACGAGAAGAGAGACCGTGGAAATAAAGGAAATAATAATAAAAACCGAAGCCCCGGCGCAGCCGGCCGCCTCGGTTATAAAGCTCGAAAGCGGAGAATTGCCTTTATTTAAGGATACGGGCGAAGCCAAAAAGTTCCTCAAGGCCGCGGAACTTAACAAAAAATACCTTAAAGCCTTCTCGGATAAAAAAATCCTTTATTCTTTCGGCGACAGGAAGATCACCCCGGTACTCCTGCTCAAGACCACCGAAAAACTCCTGGAAATAGCGGGCGGGACCGAACCCGTCAAAGACCTGAACGAAAGGATAGCGGTGAATTTCGACGTCTACGAACTGAGGCCTTCCACTAACAGCGTGGTTTTCAGTTCCTACTACGAGCCCATACTGGAAGCCAGTCTGAAGAAGACCAGAGAATACCGGCACCCGATTTACGCCAAACCCCCGGACATGGTGGACGTGAACCTGGAGGAATTCAACGAAAAATACCGCGGCGAGAGGCTGACCGGCCGGCTGAAAGACGGCAGGCTCACCCCCTATTTTTCCAGGGACGAGATAGACTATAAAAAGCTGTTCGAAGGAAAGAACCTCGAACTGGCCTGGTTCAAGAGCATGGCCGACGTCATGGACATTCACATCGAAGGCTCCGGCATATTGAAGCTTACGGACGGGAAACACGTAAAGGCAAAATTCGCCGCCACCAATTCCCTCAAATTCAAAGGCTGGATGACGGCTCTCCTGGAAATGGGGCTGATGAAAAGGGAAGACCTGACGGCGCAAAGCGCCAAAAAATTCATAGACACGCACCCCGATCTGGAGAGGGCGGTACTGAGCCGGAACAAAAGATACACCTTTTTCAAGCTGGAAGAAATAAAGGACCCCGAAGAAGGCCCGACGGGGACCTACGGCTACCCCCTCGTAGGGGCCAGGTCCATAGCCGTGGACAATTCGATAATCCCCATGGGAACCCCCGCCTTCATGAATACCAATCTTCCCGACGTCGGCGCCGACGGAACGCTCTACGGCCTCAAGGAAGATTACCGGTTCGTTTTCTGCCAGGACACCGGCGGGGCGATAAAAGGCGCGCGGGTGGATTTTTTCGCCGGCAACGGTCCGCAGGCCAAAACCCTGGCCTTTTCGCTCTGGGAAAAAGGGAAACTGTACCTGCTTCTGATAAAGGAAAGCGGGGACAGGATATAAAGAAGTAATTAAGAGATTGAGAGATTAAGAAATTGAGAAACCCAAAAAATAAGAAAAATAAAAAAAAGTTAAAAAGTTAGAACGTTGGAAAGTTTAAAAGTTGATAAGTTAAATTTTGACTTGTGACCTGCAACCTGAGACTTGAAACCTGAAACTTGTAACTTGAAAGAGGGGCAAAGGCACAAAGGACCGACGACCGTGATTCGTAACTTATGACTCGTGAACCTCAAATAAATGGAAAATACAAATAAAAAAAACTCTGACTCCACGCTTCTGAAATTCCTGCTTTTCATTCTTCTTGCGGCAACGCCGCTCAACGCCCAGGTCACCCAGACACCCGCTTCGGGCGAAAAGCCCGCTTTCAGCGGGCAAGCGGGTGTCTGGGTCATGACCCTCAGCGGACTGGACGCGCTGGAAAAGAACGGCTTCGCCGGGCTGGAAGACAAAAAGGTCGGCCTTATAACCAACCACACCGCGCTGGACGCTCAGGGCCGCGGGATAGTCGAAGCTTTTAAACTCCAGAGCAAGTTTCAGCTTAAAGCGCTTTTCAGCCCCGAGCACGGCTTCACCGGGCAGGTGGAAGGCGGCGTCCACATACAAAGCTCCACCGGAACCGCGGAGCTTCCTCTCTACAGCCTTTACGGAAAGAACAAAAGGCCTTCCGAAGAAATGCTCAGGGGCCTGGACCTTTTGGTTTTCGACATACAGGACGTAGGCGCCAGATTTTACACCTACCTTACCACCATGGGCTACGCCATGGAAGAGGCGTCGAAATACGGAATAGCTTTCATGGTACTGGACAGGCCCAATCCCGTGGGGCTAGAGACAGTGGAAGGCCCGGTGCTCGCGCCGCAGATAGACAACTTCACCGCGTATTTCAAAGTGCCGGCGAGACACGGCCTGACGGCCGGAGAGATGGCTCTTTTTCACAAAAAAAAGCTGAATTTAAACCTGGACCTGAAAATAATCGAAATGGAGAATTACTCCAGGGGAATGTTCTTCGACGAAACTGGACAGGTCTGGATCAACCCTTCCCCGAATATCAGGGACCTGAAAGCGGCGGTTTTATATTCCGGCATAGGCTGTTTCGAAGCGACGAACGTTTCGGTGGGCCGGGGCACGGAAAGGCCTTTCCGCTGGTTCGGCGCGCCCTGGATGAAAGCTGAAAAACTCGTAAAAAAACTGAACGGGGCGGGGTTCAAAGGCGTCAGGTTTTCCTATGCCGAAAAAACGCCGGACGCGGATATGTATAAAGGAGAGCTTTGCCGCGGGGTGGAGATAGAAATAACGGATAAAACAGCCGTAAGAGCCATGGATATTTTCGTTCACTCCGCCTGGTGGCTTAATAAAATCAACAAAAAGGACTTCGTTTTGAAGAAAGACGACATAGCCAGGATGACCGGGACTTACGACTTCTACGAAATGATAAAAGCCGGAAAAAAACCGGAAGAGATAATAAAATTTTTCGACGAGTCCAACGCGAAGTTCAAAGAGGAAGTGAAAAACTCCGGCATCCTGCTGTACAAATGATGAGCGGCAAAAACACATGAAGGTTAGAAGTTTGGAAGTTTAGAGGTTTGGCTTAGTAAGGTATTACCTTACAAAAGCCAACCTTCCGACCCTCAAACCCTCTCCCTTCTAATGCCTCTATGCCTTCCGATTCTTCTAATACGTCTGGGTGACTTTGGAAAGACCTTTGGGAGCGTCCGGATTGACGCCGTTGTCGCAGGCGAATTTCAGGGCCAGCAGTTTTATGAAGACGTCGGTGGCCAGGGAATTGAAGGGATAAGCTCCGGGGAAAGGCTTTATGACCTTATACCGGGTTCCCCTTTCCTCCAGCTTGTTTCTCACCTTTACCAGGTCCTCGGTAAGTTTCCCCTCGCCGGAAAGGATAAGAACCAGGTCGTTTTTCCCGTAAGCCCCTATCGGACCATGCAGGAACTCGGCCGCGGAATAGCCGGCGGCGTGCTTGAAGGCCATTTCCCTGAATTTAAGGGCCGAATCCTCGGCCACCGCGTTGAAAGGCCCCCTGCCCACGAAACCTATTATTTTGGCGCGCTTTATCGCCTCGCGGAATTTCTCCGCCTTGTAGATCCTTTCGAAACTGGAAATTACCTTTTCCACTTCCTTTATAGCGTCCGCAAAGCGCTTTTCCGGGAAAGAGGCGCCCCACTTTTGAGCCGCCCTGAGGGCCAGCCACAACTGAAGGGCGAAACTCTTGGTGGCCGCCACGGGGATCTCCCTGGAGCGGGAAAGCAGGATATGAAAATCGGAAATAGCGGCCAGCTCGTTCTTTTTCGGGTCGGGCTCGTTCGTCACCGCCACGACCCTGGCCCCGAATTTTTTTATTTTCTTAGAGCATTCCACGATATCGCGGCTTTTACCGGACTGGGAATAGGACCAGAGAACCTTGTTCCTGAAATCCAGCCTTTTCACGGCGTTAAAAACGGAATAGGGATGTATAAAATTGGTTATAACCCCGCAGTAAATTTCCCAGACGTATTTGGCGAAAGTGGTGGCGTTCCCGGAACTCCCCCTTCCCAGCACGAAAACCTCGTTGTCCGCGGATTTCAGCTTTCCGAAATCTTTTACGCCGGCGTCGAATTTTCTCAGCAGACCCGGTATTTCAAGTATGTCTTTGTAGGTAAGGGTGCTTTTATAGTCCATATCCTGATTCTACAAATTGCCGCGCGGCTTTTCAAATTTTTCGCGCGGAAACCGCGTTTTGGCGCGCCCGGACCGGACGCTGACTTTTTACTTTTTATTTCCCGGATTCACCCCGCAGATTTCCTAATCTTCCGGCCCGCCTCTTTCCGCCGTATTGAATTGAGAAGTTTAATATTGTTAAATATTTGTACGACAGTTTCAGGGAGACAGGCGTAGGGCAACAGGCGGAAAGCAAATTTTTCCGCCGGCGACGGCTTCATCTCTTCAGCCTGTCCTTTAAGGAGATTAACATGGAAAAACCAGCGATAAAAACCAAGTGTCCCAACTTTTCGTCAGGGCCCTGCGCCAAAAGGCCGGGCTGGACTACCGACGCTCTCAAGAACGCCCTCGTGGGAAGGTCCCACAGGTCAAAGGAAGGCAAAGCCCGCCTTCAGGAAGTTTCCGACCGGATGAAAAAAATGCTCAATCTGCCCGCCGACTACCGCATAGGCGTGGTTGCCGGCTCCGACACCGGCGCGGTCGAGCTCGCGATGTGGGCCCTGCTCGGCCCGAGGCCCGTCGACATTTTCGGCTGGGAGTCTTTCAGCAAAGGCTGGATCACCGACGCCGTGAAATACCTCAAACTCAAGGGCGTAAACGAATACAAGGCCGATTACGGCAAGCTGCCGGACCTCAAGAAAGCCAATCCGAAAAACGACATCATCTTCACCTGGAACGGCACAACCTCCGGCGTAAAAGTCCCCAACCTCGACTGGCTGCCGAAGGACCGCGAGGGCCTGGTTATCTGCGACGCCACCTCGGGCGTCTTCGCGATGGAGATAGATTTCACTAAACTCGACGTGATCACCTTTTCCTGGCAGAAAGTGCTGGGCGGCGAAGCGGCCCACGGCGTGATAATCCTCTCCCCCAAAGCCGTAAAGCGCATGGAAGAACAGAACTCCAGGATCGCCTGGCCCATGCCGAAAATCTTCAGGCTGGTGGACGAGAAAAAATTACTGCCGGGCGAGCTGGAATACAGCACTATCAACACCCCCTCGCTGCTCTGCGTGGAAGACGCCATAGACGCCCTCAAATGGGCCGAGAGCATCGGCGGTCTTCAGGGCCTTGTCAGGCGTTCCACCGCCAACCTGGCCGCTTTCGAGAAATGGGTGGAAAAATCGAACTGGATAGACTTCCTGGCCGAAAACAGGGAGACACGCTCCAACACCTCCGTCTGTTTCAGGATAAAGGCGCCCTGGTTCCAGAAGCTTTCGGATGAAGAGAAGACCAAAGCCGCCAAGAAAATAACCTCGCTGCTGGACAAGGAGGGCGTGGCCAAGGACATCAACTCCTACGGCAAAGCCCCCGCGGGCATCCGCGTCTGGTGTGGAGCCACCGTGGAAACCTCCGATATCGAGGCCCTTATCCCCTGGCTCGACTGGGCTTACGAGCAGGTAGCTAAAGAATACACAAAGGAGGCCGTAAAATGAAAGTTTTAATAGCCGACAAAGCGGACGCGATATGCGAAAAGACCCTCAAACACAGGGGGCTGGAAGTTGTTTATAAACCCGGGATGAAACCGGAAGAACTGAAGAACGAAATAGCGGATTACGAGGCCGTGATAGTCCGCTCCGCCGCCAGGCTTCCCGCCGACATAATAGAGGCGGCCAAGAAGCTGAAGGCCGTGGCCAGGGCCGGAAGCGGAGTGGACACCATAGACGTCAACGCCTGCACCGCCAAAAAAGTCGTAGTCATGAACACGCCTTTCGGGAACACCGTTTCCACAGCCGAGCACGCCGTAGCCATGATGATGGCTCTCGCCAGGCATATTCCCCAGGCCAACGCCTCCACCCACGCCGGGAAATGGGAAAAAAGCAAATTCGAGGGAGTGGAACTCACCGGCAAGACCCTCGGCGTAATAGGCTGCGGGAACGTCGGTTCAGTGGTGGCCGACAGGGCCATGGGGCTCAAGATGAAAGTTCTCGCCTATGACCCCGTGATGAACGCCGAAAGGGCCAGGGAACTGGGAGTAAAGATGGTTCCCCTCGACGAGCTTTTCGCGCAGGCCGATTTTATAACCTTCCACGTGTCGCTTAACGACAAGACGAAGAACATGATAAACAAGGAAAGCATCGCCAGGATGAAAAAGGGCGTGCGTATCATCAACTGCGCCAGGGGCGCCATCCTCGCGGAAGCGGACGTAAAAGAGGCGCTCGAAAGCGGGCAGATAGCCGGGCTCGCCTGCGACGTTTACTCCAAGGAACCGGCCACCGAACATATCTTCTTCGGTATGCCGAACGTCATAGCCACGCCGCATATAGCCGCCTCCACCAAGGACGCCCAGATAACGGTGGCCAGGCAGGCCGCCGAACAGATAGCCGACTTCCTGCTGGAAGGGAAGAAAACCCACGCCGTCAACGGCGATAAGGTGTAATAAGCGAGAAAGTGTCAAAGGCACATAGGCTCAAAGTGAAATCGGGAAATTCCTTATTACACTTTGCCACTTTGCTTCTTTGCGCCTTTGCCCCATAGAACTGAGGTGAAACCATGAACAAACTTCCTTTATTCAATCCGATCTACGGCATAAGGCCGGTAAAGAACAAAGCCCAGGAAGTGGTCGCTCCCCCTTACGACGTTCTCGACTCGAACGAGGCCCGGGAAATGGCCAAAGGCAGGCCGCTGAGTTTCCTGCACGTCTCCAAAGCCGAGATAGACCTCCCCGAAGGGACCGACGTCCATTCCGAAACGGTTTACAAAAAAGCCGCGGAAAATTTCGAAAAGATGCTTGGAGAAGGCGTCCTCGTCAGGGAAAGTAAACCCTGCTTCTACGTTTACAGGATGCAGATGGGCGACCATACGCAGACGGGTCTCATGGTAGGCGCCTGCGTGGACGACTACGACGCCAACAGGATAAAAAAGCACGAATTTACCAGGCCGGTCAAGGAAGACGACAGGGTGAACCAGATAAAATTCGTCAAAGCCCAGACGGGCCCGGCTCTGCTGGCCTATAAACAGATCCCCGAAGTGGACGCGATAATAAAGAAGACCGTAAAAAAAGAACCGGAATTTTCCGTGAAAGGAATAAACGACGTGATACATACCGTCTGGAAAATAGACGACGAAGGCGGGATAAAAACCGTCTCCCGGAAATTCGAGGAACAGAAAGCCGTCTATATAGCGGACGGTCATCACCGCTCGGCCGCCGGTTCCAGAATAAAGAAGATGATGGTGCAGGAAAAAGGTTCCGCCCACAAAGGCGACGAGTCCTACAACACCTTTCTGGCCGCGGCTTTCCCCGTGGAGGAAATGAAGATTTGGGACTACAATCGTGTGGTAAAAGATCTCAACGGGCTTACCGGGGAACAGTTCCTCGAGAAACTCAGCGAAAGTTTCTCCGTAAAACCGGCGAACGGCCGGGCCAAGCCCTCCCAAAAAAGGGAATTCGGCGTGTATCTGGGCGGGAAATGGTATCTCCTGACCCCGACGGTTAAAACCCCGGATTCCGATCCGGTGCTTTCGCTCGACGTGAGCGTGCTCTCGGATTTGGTCCTGGACAGGATACTCGGCATAAAGGACCTCAGGAAATCCGACAGGGTGGATTTCGTCGGCGGAATAAGGGGGCTGGGCGAGCTGGAAAAAAGAGTGGATTCCGGGGAGATGAAGGCGGCTTTCGCTCTGAAGGCCACTTCCATGAACGAACTCATAGCCGTGGCGGACGACAACAAGGTCATGCCCCCGAAGTCCACCTGGTTCGAGCCCAAACTCGCGGACGGACTCGTCTCCAACCCGCTGCTTTAACCTGAAAATTGCCTGAATATTTTTATTCACTCCATTATCCCTTCCATCCGGAAGAAATCAAATAACCACGTTTTTGGACGGCCGTCCAAAAACGTGGTTATTATGCCGAAACAGATTTATGGGAAAAATCCGGAACAAAAACATTTCCGGCTTTAATCGGCAAAAACGCGGGGAACTGAATTTTTCAGGTTAGCCTCTCAAGTCGCAAGTTACAGGTTTCAGACTGTAAGTCTCAGGTTTCCTGACCCCTGACCTCCACTCCTCCAAATCTTCTATTTCTTCTAATTCTTCTATATCTTCTAATTCGTCCATTCCTTCTAACGCCTCTACTGTATCTCCCCCAGTTCCGCCTCTTCCCTTTCAGCGGCCTGTATGCCGTCCTGGAGGGCGTTTATCTCCCGGGTTATTTCCATTACCCGCTCATAGTTGGAATAGATGGCGGGGTCGGACATCTCCGCCGCCAGTTTTTCTATTTTCGCATGGCTCGCTTTTACTTTCTCGCGCAGTTGGGCTATGCGTTTCAGGTTCTTCTTCTCCGCGTTCTTTTTTTCCCGGCGCTCTTCCCAGTCCTTCCCCTCCGCGGCTTCGGGGACCTTCTCAGCCGCTTCGTTCTTTTCCCTCTGTATATCCTCCATCCTCCTGGAAAAGTATTCGTAATCGCCGGGATAGATGGAAACCCGGCCCGAATCCACGTGGACGATGTGATTGGCCAGGGAATTTATGAAATAAAGATCGTGGCTGATAAAACACAATGTGCCCTCGTAATCCTTGAGGGCCGCGACCAGCGCGTCGACGCTGTCCATGTCGAGGTGGGTCGTCGGCTCGTCCAGGAAAAGCGCGTTGGGAGGGTCCAGCAGGACCTTTACCAGGCTGAGCCTCGATTTCTCTCCGCCGGAAAGCACCTCCGTCTTCTTGAAAACCGAATTGCCTCTAAGGAGGAAAGTGCCCAAAATGGTCCTTACATCCACTTCCTTCATCCAGGGAGCGGCCGAAACGGCCTCCTCCAGAACCGTTTTCTCCGGGTCCAGCTGCTCGTAGCGGTGCTGGGAAAAATAGCCGGCTTTGACGTTCACTCCCACGTCCCTGTTGCCCGCGTCCGGCTTGACCGCGCCCGCGAGCATTTTCAGCAGGGTGGATTTCCCGGCGCCGTTATGGCCGACGAAAGCGGCTTTTACTCCCCTGTAAAGAGTGAAGTCCAGGTCGCTGTAAACCCTCACCTCTCCGCCCTCTTCCAAAGGATAGGACTTGGAGGCCTTCCTCAGGGTTATCACGCGCTCCCCCGCGCGCCTGGGCTGGGGAAAACGTATCCGGACCCTGGCGAGTTCCTCGGGCAGTTCTATTTTTTCCATTTTTTCCAGGCGTTTTATCATGCTCTGGGCCCGGCCGGCCGTCGAGGCGCGCGCCCTGTTCCTCGCTATAAAATCTTCCATATCTCTTATTTCGTCCTGCTGCCTTTTCCAGGCCGAGACGAGGCGTTCTTTTTCGCGCCGGGACTCTTCGAGATATTTCTCATAATTGCCGGTGTAAACCCTGAGTTCTCTTTCTTTTACGGCCACTATTCCCCGGCAGAAATAATTTATGAAGGCCCGGTCGTGGGAGATAACGAAAACGGCGCTCTTGTAATTCTTAAGATAATCCTGGAACCAGAGTATGGATTCCAGGTCGAGATGATTCGTGGGTTCGTCCAGCAAAAGCAGGTCGGGACTGGAAAGAAGCAGTTTCGCCATGGCCGCGCGCATAGCCCAGCCGCCGCTGAGAGTCGAAAGCTGCCTTTCGAAATTGGCTTCCTTGAAACCCAGACCCATGAGAATGGCCTTGGCCCTGGCTATTTTTGACGGCTCCGGATTTTCCAGCTCCGAAAGAGCCTCTTCAAGGACCTTCTTTTCGGAGGCGGGAGGGTTTTCCTGCTGCAGGTACCCAACCACCGCCCCTTTTTTCATGGCTATTTCCCCGCCGTCCGCCTCCATTTCACCCAGGAGCATCTTGAAAAGGGTGGATTTTCCGGAGCCGTTGGGGCCCACCAAAGCGAAACGGTCCCCGTTGTTTATCTGGAGCTCGGCCCCGTCGAACAGGACCTGGTCGCCGAAAGATTTCTGAAGATTCCTTACCGTTATCATTTAACCGGCCTCAATAAAAATCCCCCGTTCCAAAAACCGGGGGATCTTTCTAAAGTATCGACTATTTCCCGCCTTTATGAGCCCTTTTCATTTTCTTTTCCATTTTCATCGCTTTCTTCTGTTTCTTTTCGCCCTTTTTCTGGAGTTTGTCTCCCTGCTTCTGCATCCTTTCGCCTTTCTTCTCCATCATCTCGCCTTTCTTTTCCATTTTTTCCGCGGAACGTTCCATCTTCTCGGCCGCTTTTTCATGTCCGGCGGCTTTCAGTTCCCCGGCTTTTTCCATCTTTTTTTCCGCTTTTTCCTGGAATTTTTCCCCTTTTTCTTCCGTTATTTCTCCTTTATTCTCCCTCATCTCGCCTTTCTTTTCTTCCTTTTTGCCGAATTTTCCCTTGACCCTTTCCCACCAGCCTTTTTTCTCGCCTTCATTTTCAACCGCGTTTTTTTCACCGCTCTGCGCCTGTTCCTGCACCTGCGCCTGTTCCTGATTCTGATTTTCCTCTTTCGCCTCCTGGGCGTTAAGGAACGCGCAGCCGAACATCCCTATTATGAACAACATCGCTATTCTTTTCATTTTTTCTCCTTTTTCATTTCGCGACTGACAAAGCCTGATGCTTCTCGGCTATCTGTATCGCCAGCTGGTCCACCAACTCGAGGTCGGTCCCGGTCGGCAGCCCTTTCACGGCCACCTGCCCTATTATGTCGGCCTTAAGATTGGAAAGGACATTAGACAGGAATTCCACCGTCTTGCCGCCCCAGCCGTAAGTATACATCACAGCGAGGTGTTTCACTTTGGGCCTCAGAAGAGAAGCCAGGTAGGCGGCGTAAATAGCCTTGGGATGAGGCCCGGCCAGTACCGTAGGGGTGGCCAGAACTATGGTCGCGGCGTCCACCATGGCCATGGCGACGCGGCCTATGTCCGCGTCTTCGAGGTTCAATTTCTCCACTCCCACTCCCCTTTCCTGAAGGGCGCTGACGAGCCTGTTGACCAGCTGCGCCGTCGAACCGTGCATGGAAACATAAAGGACCAGGGCCTTGTTCTCCGGCTCCGACAAGGCCCAGTCTTTGTAGCGGTTAACGGCGAATTCCACGTCCTTGTGCATGGGCCCGTGGCTGGGACAGATCATTTTTATGTCGTACCCGGAAAGTTTTTCCAGGTTGTTTTTTATATTGGCGCGGAAGGGCATCATTATTTCGGCGTAATACCTTTTCATCGGCTCGTGAACGAGTTCAGGAACGGCGTAAAGTTCCGGGGTGGCCAGGTGAGAGCCGAAAAAATCGCACGAAAAAAGTATCTTGTCCTCCGCCAGATAAGTGGAGAAGGTCTCCGGCCAGTGCACCCAGGGCGTAAAGACGAATTCCAGCGTTTTCCCGCCCGCGTCGAATTTATCTCCGTCGTTTATCACCTGAAACCTGTCCTCTTTCACGTGAAGATGGGTCATGAGCAGTTCCTTGCACTTCGCGTTGGTCAGGACCCTGGCCAGGGGGTATTTTTCCAGCGCCGCCGGAATAAGGCCGGAATGGTCCTGTTCCGCGTGATGGGCTACCACATAATCTATTTTTTTCTCTCCCGAAAGATAATCGAAAAACTGCTCTTTTTTTTCGGGATCCGCCGTGTCCAGCAGAACGGTATATTTGGAGCCTTTCACAAGATAAGAATTATAGCTGGTCCCGTCCGGCAGCGGGATCAGCGAGTCGAACAATTTCCTGTTGAAATGATTTACCGGCATCGAATATACGTTTTTCGCTATCTCTGTAGGTTTCATATTTCCTCCCTTCTTTCGCGACAGACAGTTCGCGGGTTTGCCCCGTGATCCGTAAACCGTAATTCGTTTTAGGAAAACATTTCTTCGATTCCACCAATTACGAGTCACGAGTTTCGAGTTACGGCCTGGCGCGCTTTCCTGTTTTTTTCATCCCCCCGAAACGGGCGGGAAGATATGCAGTATGTCCCCGTCCTTTATTTTTGTTTTTTTCAGCTTCGAGTTGTCCACTATTTCGGAGTTAAGGGTAACGACGAAATGACTCTTCACTTTTGACGGACCGTCGAGAAGCAGTCCCGGCGCTTCCCGCTTAAGGCGGCAGACGGCGTCTATTATCTCGGCCAGATTTTTCCCCTCGAAATCCTTCCTGGAAAAACCCAGCTTTTCCCTGAGAGTGGTGTAAACGGCCACGGTGATTTTCGCCATTATCATATGATAGCATTTTGCCAAAAAACCTGGAATTTGGTGTAAGGGTCCATGACATATTGGACTTTCAGCAGGTAGGCTGATTTCGAGCGATTTTGGTCGCAATGGCTGTAAATTTGAGGGTATCCGCCGCCGGAGGACATGGTCTGATTGTTTGAGCCAGAAAACCTTATGTCACTCGCCGGCGGCCTTAAACTGCATGGTTAAATGTTTTTTATCCGCCCAACTTTAACCGGACAGGCATGCTAAAACTTTAAAGTTAACTGTCCAATATGTTTCTGAACTTCTTCATTTGGCCGAAGCCGGAGGGTCGCTATCCGCGCCTTTTCGAGGCGCAAACAGGACAGTCCCTGTCCTTTTTCAGGTTTATCGAAACCGAAGAGTTGTTCTTGAAATCGAAAACGGCCATCTTGTTCTCCAGGTTCCCGAAACCGCAAAGGGTTTTAACCGCCTCGCAGGCGGCCATGGCCCCTGTCGCGCCCGCGACGCTTCCGAGTATCCCGGCTCCGCCCGAATCCCGGTAACACGCGTCCGCCGCGCCGCAAAAACATTTGAGACAGGCTCCTTTCCTGGGATTCAAAACCGCGACCTGTCCCTCGAACCTGTAAACCGCGGCGAAAACGTAAGTTTTGCCGTTCTCAAAGCACGCCCTGTTTATGTTGAACCTCGTCTCGAAATTATCCGAGCAATCCATTATCAGGCCGGCTTTTTTAGAAAGAGCCAGAAGCTCCTCATAGCCGGCGAATTCGTCGAAAACTTCCGTTTTGACCGACGGATTGAGGGCCGAAGCGAATTTCGCCGCCAGCGCGGCCTTGCCTTTTCCCAGTTCCGAGGTCTTATAAAGTATCTGCCGGTTGAGATTGGAAATTTCGAGGCGGTCTTTTTCGGCTATGACTATCTTCCCGACGCCGGCCGCGGCCAGATAGGCGATGACGGGAGAGCCGAGCCCGCCGGCCCCGACCACTAAAACCGAGCTTTTCCCCAGTTTCTCCTGAGCCTTAAAGCCCAGTTCCGGCATGACCAGCTGCCTGGAATAGCGTCCATCAGTTTTTTTCATCCGGACACCCGCTTGCCCCGATAAATCGGGGCCTTATTTATTCTCAAATCCCAAACACCCCCTTACACGCAAAGGGCTTTTCGCCCTAAGCGGGTGTCGGGATCATAAGGAGTTATAAATCTCTTCCGCGAAAGAATGAAGAGTGAGGTCTCTCGCGCCCATTACCAGTATCAGATCCCCGGGCCGGGCGGCTTTTTTTATTTCCTTCGTTATTTCCGGCCTCTTCTCGAAATAGAAAGCCTTTTTCCCCTTTTCCCTTAACGGGTTAACCAGGTCCAGGGAGGAAATGTTTTTGCTGACGGTGCCGCCCACGTAATAGATCTCCGGCATGAAAAGCAGGTCCCCTTCGTTAAGACCGCGGGAAAAAGATTCTATGAGCTCAGCCTTGAGAGTCCTGGTCGGAGTAAAGCCGTGCGGCTGGTAAACGGCTATCACTCTCTTCGAGCCGTCTATATGAGCCGCGCCGAGCGCGGCCTCTATCTTAGCCGGATTATGGGCGAAGTCGTCCACCACCACCACGCCTTTCTTTTCGCCCAGCACGTTGAATCTGCGGAAAACGCCTTTATAGGAGGCGAAAGCCCGGGCTATCTTTTCAAGCGGCAGGCCCGCGGAGCCGCGGCAGAACTTTATCGCGCACAGGGCGTTGGAAATATTGTAAAGGCCGGGCAGGGGGATCTCGAATTTCACCCCTTCGAAAGTGAATTCCGAACGGTAGGGACTGAGTTTTACCCCGGAGGCCTCAGAAAGACCGAAATACACGGCTTTTTCGGCGAGGCCCCTGAGATTTTCGTCGTCGCCGCCGAGATAAACCGTTTTGGATTTATTTATAAAAACGGAAAATATTTTCTTCAGCTCCTCCACGTCCTTGTGGTCCCTGGAGACGTTAAGCACTATCCCCGCCGCCGGGGAATATTTGGCTATGGTGCCGTCGGATTCGTCGGCTTCTATCACCAGCCACTCCCCCTTCCCGCTGAAAGCGTTGCCCGGCAGTCCTTTCTCCATAAGCGAATTCAGCGCCCCGCCGGTTATTATGGAAGGATCGAGCCCGTTTTCCCGTAAAATATGGAAGATCATCGCGGCCACGGTGGATTTGCCGCTGGTGCCGCCTACGGCCACGGTTTTGTTTTTGTTGAGATAAGAAGCGAGAAAGTCGGAGCGGTGTATTATCTCCAGGCCCAGTTCCTTCGCCCTGACTATCTCCGGGTTGGAATCCTCCACGGCGGTGGAAACGATTACGGCGTCGAAGGTTTTATCGAGAACCCGCCCGTCCTGGGGATATATCCCGATTCCCAGGCTTCCGAATTTTTCCTTTATATCGGCCGCCTGGCCGAGATCGAAGGCCCGGTCGGAACCGAAAATCCCGTTACCCTCCATCCTAGAGATCTGCGCCAAAGCGCTCATGCCGAAGCCTGCTACGCCCGTGAAATAATATTTCATCCGGCCACCCGCTTATCCCGGCACCCGCTTGCCCGTCCCTCTTTCTTATGGAATCGGGGGAAAGGACTGTCGCGTCTATCCGGGCTACCGCATAAAGAGCGGCCACCTTCAGGTGGTGAAGGAGCGGGACTAAAACGAGTTTTATCCCCCAGGCGGATGCCGGGATTATCAGTCCTGAAAACATCGGGCCGCTCTATGCGGCAAGTGGGTGGCCGGATCATACGTTTAAGATTATACAAAAATATCCGCTTTGCGGGTTTGTTTTGGGTTTGCCAAATTTTATACCATATAGAGAAGCGGCCAAGCAGGAGAGCGGGAAAGTTTTTAAGTCTTTCGACTTTATCGCTTGCCAACTTTCCTGCTTATTTACTTTTTCCGGAGGAAAAATCATGGAATGCAGAAAAAACTCCAATCTCGAAAACTGCCCCTGCACCTATGAGCCCTGCTCCAGGAAAGGGCTCTGCTGCGAATGCGTGGAATACCACAGGAAAAACGGCGAATTGCCCGGCTGCTATTTTTCCAAAGAGGGCGAAGCCTCCTACGACAGAAGCGTGGAAAATTTCATAAAGGACAACAAAGGCAGAAGGCAATAAGGCAGAAGGCGGTATACGGCAAACGGCATACAGCATACAGGAAACACCGGGCGGAAGGCAGAGAAGCATTTGCCGTAAAGCGGAAAAAGCAAAGAGAGCATAAGAAAGTTCTTTAAAACACTTTTCACGTCTCACGTTTTTCGTTTTACGAATTGCAAGGAGAACGCATGAAAAAAATAATTTCGACCGAAAAAGCCCCCAAGGCCATAGGGCCCTATTCACAGGCGGTGAAAGCCGGCGGTTTCGTTTTCGTTTCCGGACAACTCCCCGTAGACCCGGTTACGGGCGGAATGCCCCCGGACGCGCAGAAACAGACCGAAGCGGCCCTGAAGAACCTTCAGGCCATACTCGAATCCGAAGGCATGGACCTTTCGAACGTGGTCAAGACCACTGTTTTCATGACCGACCTCTCGAAATTCGCCGAGATGAACGCCGTCTACGGAGGCTTTTTCAAGAACGCCCCGCCGGCGCGGGCGACTATAGAGGTCAAGGCCCTGCCCAAAGGGGCGCTCGTGGAAATAGAAGCGGTGGCGCATGCCGGTTGCAAGTCGCAAGACACAAGTCACAAGTAAAAGGCTATAAACGCCGAAAAGGAATTTTATGGAAAAACACGCACTCCTGAACTCCAGGCACACCGGCGTTCTCCTGCCGCTCTTTTCGATGAATTCCAGGGATGATTTCGGCATAGGCGACATCTCCTCCCTCAAAGAATGGCTTGAAGTTCTCAGGGAAATGAATTTCGACCTGCTCCAGATACTGCCCATCAATGAAATGCCCCCTCAGACGAATTGCCCCTACACCTCCATGACGGCTTTCGCCATAGACCCGGTTTACCTGGCTATAAAAGACGTGGAAAACCTCTCGCCGGAGATAAAAAAAACGATAAACTCGAAAGAGTTCGGGGAAAAGATAAAAGAATTTAAACAAAAGGATTATATCGATTACGACGGCATAAAGAAACTGAAGTTCGGCCTCATGTGGGAACAGTACAATCATTTTTCGCTGAAATTCGGGCCCGGCTCGCCGGAATACGGCAAATTCGAGGCCTACATGGCCGCCAACGCCTACTGGCTCGACGATTACGCCGTTTTCAGAAGGCTCAAAGACCTCAAGGGCTGGACAAGCTGGACCCACTGGGAAGACGGGGTCAGGAATCACGATCACGCGGCGCTGGAAAATTTCAGGAAGGAGCAGTTTTTCAATATCGACTTTTTCAAGTACCTCCAGTGGGAAATAGAGAAACAGTGGCGGCAGGCGCGGGAAAAAGCCGGGAAATACGGGATAAAATTTTTCGGGGACCTTCCCTTCATGGTCAGCCAGGAAAGCGCCGACGTCTGGTCGAGGCAAAGAGATTTCAGTATAGACATGGAAGTGGGCGCGCCCCCGGACGCTTTCAGCGAAACGGGACAGAAATGGGGCCTGCCCGCGTATAACTGGCCGGAACTGGAAAAGAACGATTTCGAATGGTGGCGCCTCAAGGTGAAAAAATTCGCGGACTTTTACGACATTTTCAGGATAGACCACATGGTCGGCTTTTTCAGGACCTGGATAATCCCGAGAAACCCGTCCCTGAAACCCTCGTTCGATATTTTGGACCCTCTCGCCCAGGAAAACAGGGGCCGGAATTTTCTCAAAGCCGTGCTCTCCGCCTCCCCCATGCTGCCCATAGCCGAGGATCTGGGCGTTATCCCTGACTATGTCTACAGGGTGCTGAAGGAGCTTCACGTCTGCGGTTACAAGGTGCTGCGCTGGGAAAAAACGAAGGACGGACATTACAAGGAGCCCGAGATCTTCGACGAAATTTCTTTCGCCACCACTTCCACGCACGATAACGAGCCCATGGCGCTGTGGTGGGAAGAAGTGGACCGCGCGGAAAGAAAGCGGTTCTGGGAAATGGTCTCCCCGAAAAAGGGAAAAGTTCCGCTTTCCTACGCCAAAGCCAGGGACAGAGTGGTGGAAAAGACCATGAAGGCCAATTCCGCTTTCGCGGTCTTCCCCCTGCAGGACCTCACCGCCTCGAAGGAAAGGGTGAACGAACCGAACACCGTCGGCGCCCATAACTGGGCTTACAGGCTCAGGGAAGACGCCGGCAAATTTTTCAAAAAGAACGGCGAACTGATAGCCTTCCTCAGAAAGAACGCCGCGGAGAGACATGAAAAAAAATAAATTGCTGAAACGATATTTTTTTATCCCTTATCCCTTATCCCTGCTCCTTATCCTGCCGCTGCTGTTTTCCTGTTCCATGAACAGGCTCGCGGTGAGTAAAACCTCCGAGCTCATAAACAACGGGATGCCCGCCATCTTTTCCGAGAGCGACCTCGACTACGCCAGGGAAGCAATACCGCCCAACCTGAAATTCATGGAGATACTGATGGGCACCGAGAGGAACGGGTCGCTGCTTTTCAACGCTTCCATGGGCTTCTGCGGCTACGCTTTCGCCTTCCTGGAGGATTCCAGCGAAGCGAGAGCGACTTCCTTCTACCTGAAAGGCCTCGCCTATTCCAACGAACTGCTGGAAAAGCACGGCCTCATGGAAAAAGGAATCATGAAACCGGAAATGATAACGCGGGACAACGCCCCCTGGCTTTTCTGGAACACTTTCTGCAAAAGCGGCCTGATAAACATAAACCGGGACGACCCGGACATACTGTCCATGATGGGCGAGGTGCGGGAGCAGGCTTCGAAAATAGGCGAGGTCTATCCCGGATATTTTTACAACTCCTCTTACAATATACTCGGCAGCCTTGAAGCCACCATGCCCAAAGTGCTGGGAGGGAATCCGGAAAAAGCCGCCGTTTATTTCGAAAAGTCGCTATCCGGCGAAGGCGGGACCTTCCTTTTTAACCGACTGATGTACGCGAAAACCTACGCCGTAATGACTCAGGACGAAGCCTTGTTCGACAGGCTTATAGAAGAGATAACCGGCTCTGAAATAAAAAAGGACGACAAGGCCCTTTTTAACGGCGTAGCCGCGGAAAAAGCGAAGAAATTGAAGGAGAAAAAAGATGAACTGTTTTAAGGAACAGGCTCAAGACGGAAGGCCCAAGGCGGAAGGCCGAAAGATAGAGGTCAGAGGTCAGAGGTCAGGGGTTAGCGCAAAAAACTTCCTCGTCAATTCCAGATTTTCCCGTTTTCGTATTTTAGCGTTTTTAGCGCTGCTTCTGCCTCTTAGCGCGGACGCGGAAACCACGATAAAATTCGCCACCCTGGCCCCGGAAGGCACGAGCTGGACGAAAATCCTGAGGCAATACGCCAAAGAAGTGGAGAAAAAGACCGCGGGCAGGATAAAGTTTAAAATTTACGCCGGCGGGATAAGCGGCGACGAGAAAGACGTGGTCAGGAAGATACGCATAGGCCAGCTGAACGCCGCCGGCTTCACCGGTTTCGGCATAGGCGAGATAGCGCCGGAAATGCGCGTCCTGGACGCGCCTTTCCTGTTCAAAAATCCGGACGAAATAGACCATATCTATAAGGAGTTCGACTCCGAGTTCAGGAAGATCTTCGACGACAAAGGCTTCACCCTGCTGGGCTGGAGCGAAGTCGGCGGGGTTTACGTCTTCTCGAACAGCCCCATCGTCAAAACGGAAGACGCGGCGAAATTCAAGATGTGGATCTGGGAAGGCGACCCCATCGCCCAGGCCACCTTCGAAGCCATGGGCGTAAAACCCATTCCGCTTTCCATAACCGACGTCATGACCTCGCTGCAAACCGGCATGATAGACGCCGTTTACGGCGCCCCGGCCGCCATAATCCCCCTGCAATGGTACAACAAGATGAAATACGCCCTGGACCTGCCCATAACGAACGCCAGCGGGGCTATCCTCCTTTCGAAAAAGACCGCCGATTCGCTGACGGCCGCAGACCGCAAGCTCCTGATGGAACTGAGCGAAAAACATTTCAAGAACCTCAACGAAACCTCCAGGAAAGACAACGCGAGGTCCCTGCAAACCCTGAAGTCGAAGAACATCTCCTTCACCAGGCTGAGCGAGGAAGAATCGAAAAAGCTCGCCCTGGCGGGCAAAACCGCCAGGGAAAAACTGTCCGGCAGGATCTTTTCGAAGGAACTCCTGGACAAGATAGAGAAGGAAATAGAAAGTTTCCGGAAAGCCAAACAGGCCGGCGCCCCCCGGGGGAAACCGGCGAACGGGAAGTAAAACTCCCCGGCCATTATGAAAGACAATATTTTTTTAAAAACGGAAAAAAAGCTGGTCAGGTTCGAGGAGATCCTGCTGGTAGTTTTAGTTTTTCTGATGATCTTCCTTTCCTTTTTCCAGCTGGTAAAAAGGCTTTTCTTCCATTCCGGGATACTCTGGATGGATATTTTTCTGAGATACCTGGTCCTGAACACGGCCATGATCTCGGCGGCGCTCGTGACCTATCACAGGAAGCATTTCGCCATGGACGCCGTTTTCAGTTTCATAAAACCAAAATGGCATAAAACCCTCAAAATGACCTCCAACACCTTCGTTTTGCTGGTCTCCGTTTTGCTGATCGTCGCTTCCTGCAAATTTGTGAGGGACGAGTACAAATACGCTTCCGAGGCTTTCGCCATAGGCGATTTCTCCGTAAAGGCCTTCCTTCTTCAGCTTTCCATGCCGCTTTCCTTCATACTCATGTTTTTTCACACTTTTATGAAATTTTTCCGGCACGACGACAAAAAAGAGATTACGGACGGGAGAATATAAGACAAATGCGAAGAATCTCCGGTAAACCGGCCTCTAATCTCTTTCGTCCGCCCTCCGCTTTCTTATGACCGTCTTATTCTTCATACTGATCCTGGCGCTGGCCTTCATCTCCACGCCGGTCTTTTCCCTGATTTCCGCCGTGACTTTTTTTCTTTTCTATTCCGCGGATATAGACAGCTCGGCAGCCATAGTGGAATTCATGCGCCTGCAAAGCATGCCGGCGCTCATCTCCATCCCGCTTTTCACTTTTTCCGGCTATGTTCTCGCCGCCTCCAAAACCCCCGAAAGGATGTTCAATTTCGCCAAGTCCGTTTTCGGCTTCATGACAGGCGGCATAGCCATAGCCAGCCTCATAGCCGCGGCCGTCTTCACGGCTTTTACCGGCGCCTCCGGGGTCACCATCATAGCGCTGGGCGGGCTCATCTACCCCATACTCAGGAACCAGGGCTATTCGGAAAAGTTTTCGCTGGGTCTTATGACCACCACAGGCAGCCTCGGCCTTCTTTTCCCCCCTTCCCTGCCGATAATACTCTACGCCATAGTGGGCAAGCTGGACCTGAACCAGTTGTTTAAAGCGGCGCTTTTTCCCGGGATACTGCTCCTCTCCGTTCTGTCGGTTTACGCCTTTTTCTCGGCCAGGAAGGCGGGCATAAAGAACGAGAAGCTGGAATTCAAAAAGATACGGGAGTCCTTCAGGGCCGTGCTCTGGGAACTGCCCCTGCCTTTCCTTATAATAGGCGGCATTTACAAAGGGGTCTTTACGGCCAGCGAGGCCGCGAGTATAATGGCTTTCTACGTGCTCGTCGTGGAAGTTTTCGTTTACAAGGATTTGAACCTTTTTAGGGATATTCCGAAAATAGTGGTAAAGAGCATGCTGCTGGTGGGCTCCATTTTTATAGTGCTGGGCACGGCCCTCGGCTTCACGAACTACATAATAGACGCGCAGATCCCGGAAAGGCTTTTCGCCTGGCTGCACGCTTACGTGCCGAATAAACTGCTTTTCCTGTTCATCCTTAACATTTTTATTTTGCTGATAAACATGATAGAGATCTTCTCGGCCATAATAATCGTGGTGCCGATAATAGTGCCGGTGGCCATGAATTACGGCATAGACCCGATACATCTGGGCATAATTTTCCTGCTGAACCTGGAACTGGGCTATATGACGCCGCCGCTCGGCCTGAACCTGTTCCTGTCCAGCGTGCGCTTCGAGAAACCCCTCAACAGGATTTACGGCTCCGTCTGGGTATTCTGGCTGATAGTCTTCGCCGCCCTCATCCTCATCACCTATTTCCCGCAATTGATGCTGATCTGATTCGTTAAATGCCGCGCTTCACTTGGGTTCGGTTTTATACGCCGTTATTCGCTTCGTTTTATTCGGCGGCTCCGGAACTTGCCCCGGCGCATAGCGCCGGGCTCAAACATCCTCGCCGTCTTTATGAGAGATACCCTCATAAACTTCGCTCATAAGGCGGCAGGAAGTTATTCCTAACCCAACTTCCGCAGTCAAAATAAAAAAGTGCTTGTTTTTTCAGCATTTTGCCTTAAAAAACGCTAAAAGTCGCCACTACATTTCGACAGTAAGTCCGGAATCCTCATACGCCTTGGCAACTCGATGCCCAACCGCTGCAGGATAATCTTCTGCGCCTTTTCCGGCGTAACAATGCTGCGCAATTTAATTTTCTCACCGGCCATTGTCGGCAGCACAACGTCCCCGCTGTGAATGTGCCCCAGCTCTTCCATGACAGTGCGCGGTGAATCGCCCAGCCCCGCCCGGCTCTGCCACTTCTCCAGCAGCTTCCAAAGAACGTAGGCCGGGAAACAGATAAAAATGTGCGCCTGCGCCCTATCCTCGCGATGGTGCCAGATGGGCCGGATTTCCAACTCGGACTTATGGGCGCGAAACGCGTTCTCCACCTGGGTAAGCTGGATGTATGTCTTCCAGATTTCTTCTTCCGTCCAATCATGAACATTCGTGCGCAGCGCGTAACACCCGTGGCTCCGCTCCTTGAACGCCAGTTCGGCTTCGTCCCGGCTCCATTCAACGCGCACTCCCGATGGCCGGCCGGCCACAGCTTCACAACGGATGATAAAGCACCTGGCAGCGCGTTGATTGCGCTGTAATAGCCGCCCCACCTGGCGCTGGACCTTCTCCATGGACAGGGGACGGGCAGCTTCCTCACACCGCTTCCTTAATTTTATCAGCGCCTCTTCTATACGCCCGCAAAACAATTCCTGCATGGCGGACTCTTTCTCGCGGCGCTCATCGCTGCGGCACAGAAGCAATAAGTCGCCGCCGCCGCTTTCATCCCCCGAAACGGCCCGGGCATATCGCACGGCGACACCGCCGCGAACCTGCTTCCAGCCTTCATCCCTAAGTTCGGTTTCGTGTTTTTTGGGTCTTCCGGGTTTGCTGTGCATGATTTAGGCCTCTTTTAGGAACGAAGTGATAACCTTGAGGCGCAGATATTCCA
>PEXN01000016.1 GCA_002774685.1 Elusimicrobia bacterium CG08_land_8_20_14_0_20_51_18
ATGCCCCAGATATTGAACGGAAAAAAGAACAGCGACGTTAAAAATCTCAAGCTTTCCGACGAAGGAAAGAGGAAAATAGCGTGGGCCGGACGGGACATGCCCGTGCTTGGCCTCATAGCGGAAAGGTTTTCGCGCGAAAAGCCTCTCAGGGGCTACAGAGTTTCGGCCTGCCTGCATGTGACCAGCGAGACGGCGAATCTGATGATAACGCTTAAGAAAGGCGGAGCGGACGTGGCTCTTTGCGCGTCGAACCCGCTGAGCACTCAGGACGACGTCGCGGCCAGCCTGGTAAGAGATTACGGCATAAAGGTGTTCGCTGTAAAGGGAGAGGACAATAAAACCTATTATTCCCACATACAAAGCGCGATAGCCCATAATCCCCACATAACAATGGACGACGGGGCGGACGTGATCTCCACGATACATAAAAGCTGGGGTTCCCTGAGGAACAATGCCATTCTGGGCGGAACCGAGGAAACGACTACCGGCGTCATAAGACTTAAAGCCATGGAGAAGGACGGGGCTCTTAAATATCCGGTCATAGCGGTGAACGATTCCATGACCAAACATATGTTCGACAACCGTTACGGCACCGGACAGTCGACTCTCGACGGCATAATGAGGGCGACTAACGCGCTTTTTGCCGGCAGGACCGTGGTCGCGGCCGGTTACGGCTGGTGCGGCCGGGGGGTCGCTTCCAGGGCCAGAGGGTTGGGCGCTGAAGTGATAGTGACCGAAGTGGACGAGGTAAAGGCCCTTGAAGCCGCCATGGACGGCTTTCGCGTCATGCCCATGAGCGAGGCCGCCGGGATCGGGGACATCTTTATAACCCTTACCGGGGACATAAACGTTCTCGACGCTTCGCATTTCAGGCTCATGAAGGACGGAGCCATAGTTTCCAATTCCGGTCACTTCAATGTCGAGATCAATATCCCGGCTTTACGGAAGATGTCCAAAAAAGCGAGGGAGATAAGGCCTTTCGTAAAGGAATACGTCAAAGCCGACGGCAGGAAGGTTTATCTTCTCGCCGACGGCAGGCTTATAAACCTGGCCGCGGCCGAAGGGCATCCGGCCAGCGTGATGGACATGTCCTTCGCCAATCAGTCCCTGGCCGGCGAATATATGATCAGGAACCATAAAAATCTGGAAAACAGGGTTTACACCCTTCCGGAAGCGATAGACAGGAATATCGCCTCGCTGAAATTGAAAGCCATGGGCATAAAAAAGGACAACCTTACTCCGGAGCAGAAAAAATATCTTGCCAGCTGGCAGGAAGGGACGTGAACGGCAGATTAAGGTCGGGAAAATAGAAATTAAGAGATTGAGAGATTAAGAAATTAAGGTTACACGTTAAACTCCAATCTTTTTTAACCTTAACCTTAACCTGCTGTTAATGGGGGGGAGGAAACAATGAAAGTTTTTATCGTAGAGGACAACAGTCTGACCAGGTTTACAATAAAGACGGCCGTGGAAAAAATAAAACATGAAGTTATGGGGGAAGCCGACTGTTTTAAGGACGCGACCGAGAAACTGAGAGGAATAACCCCGGACATCCTGCTTTTGGACGTCATCCTGCCGGACAAATCGGGACTCGAGGTCCTTAAAAATTTCCGGAAAACGAACGCGAAAACCAGGGTAATAATAATAACGGCGCTGGAACAGGACAGCCTGGACCAGGAGCTTATGGCGGAAGGCGCCAATCATATACTGAGAAAGCCTTTTTCCGTCGACGAGCTGGAACAGGCCATAAATAAAGCGTTGAAATGAATATGTCTGAAAAAACAGATCCCGCCTGGGAAAAGATTTCCCTTAAAGCGATAGATTCCGCCCTGCTGAAGCTTAACCGGATCTCGGCCGGAAAATGGGCCGTGGACGAAACGGCGGTTCTTTCCGCCCCGTCGCCGGAAGATTATGACGCGGTTTGCGTGTATTTCGAGGTGAAAAAAGACGATGAGCCGATGAATTTCGCCCTGTTTTTCGACAGGAAAGACGTGGGATTTATTTCGAAATGTTTTATAGGGTATCATTTTTTTGTTTCGGAAAAAATGGACGGGACCGAAGAGCTGCTCATTTCCGAATTGGGCAACATCCTTCTGAACTCTATAATAAGCGCGCTGTGTAACAGCATGAAAATCAGGCTTATCCCCTCGATTCCCAGGACCATTCAGGCCGAAAAATCGTTCGCGCTGGAGACTTTTTCCCAGGGGCTTCCGGAGAACCGGGGTAAGAAGAAAATGTCCGTAAAGATAAAGATAAAATGCGACGGCAGGGAAACGTTCTGCGAAGTTTTTTCCTTCGTCCCGGAGAGCGTGGCGGCTTTGCTGAAAGGGTAGATTAAAATGACGAAAATACTGTTTTTAGCCTTAGTTTTATGCGGCCAGGCCGCGGCCGCTCAGGGCGTCAGGATCTGCGGTTCCGAGCTGGAGTATTCGAAGGGGAAAGTTAAAAACGCCAGTATTTATTACAAAGCCAGCGAAATACTCCTTAACTCCCGGGATAAGCTTCTTTACAAATACAGGCTGGCCGTGAACCTGAAAAATGAAAGCCCCGTTCTGGCGGACGGGCTGGTTTTCAGATACGCCGTTTTTTCCAAAATTAAAAAGTCCACCGGTTCCGCGGAAGGCATCTGGTCGGTGCCTTTTTATTCCGGCGAGGTCCGGGTTTCCAAAATGGGACCCTCTTCCGGAAAAAAAATATATATACTGAATTTCGACCTGGCGGAACAGCTGAGAAAGATCAGAAATTCCGGATTTGAGATAGAAGCCGTAAAGATAGAGATCATGAAAGAGCCGAAGAAAGAGGACGAAACGGTGGATATCTTCTCAAGAACTATCAATCTTAAAAAAATATAGCACCGCCGGCAAGGAACTCCCATGATAGACATAAAAATCCTCAGATCGGAGCCTCAGAAAATAAAAACATCCCTGGAGAAAAGGGGAGGGAGATATTTGCCCGTTTTCGGGGAGATCTGTAAAAAAGACGCGGAATACAAGGCGACGCTTAAAGACGCGGAAACCGGCAGATCCCGTAAAAACGCTATTTCCAGGGAGATAGGGTCCTTCAAGATGAAGAAACTTGAGGTCCCCAAACGGCTCGAGGATGAGGTTCAGGAGATAAAAAAAAATCTTTCCCTGGCGGAAGCCCGGCTCCAGGAGCTTGAAAAGGAGTTGCAGGCGCTTTTGCTGACCATTCCCAATATTCTCAATGAAAGCGTTCCGCCCGGCGCCGGCGAGGTAGACAATAAAATAATTTTTGAGGATATTTCGGCGAAAAGAGAGTTTTCTTTCAAACCACTTGATCACCACGCGCTCGGAGAAAAACTCGATATACTCGATTTCGAAAGGGCGGCAAAGTTATCCGGCTCCAGGTTCGCTTTACTCAAGGGACGCGGCGCCAGGCTTGAACGCGCCATAGCCCAGTTTATGCTGGACCTCCATACCGGAGAGAACGGCTATACGGAGATGTTTACCCCTTTTTTGGTGAATTCTCGGGCTATGACCGGGACCGGCCAGCTTCCCAAATTCGAGGAGGACCTTTACCGGACCGCCTCCGAACCGCCGCTTTATCTGGTTCCGACCGCGGAAGTGCCCCTGACCAACATACATTCCGGAGAAACCCTTTCCGAGGCTGAACTGCCGAAGAAATTTACGGCCTGTACGGCCTGTTTCCGCCAGGAAGCGGGCTCTTACGGCAAGGATACCAGGGGATTGATAAGAAATCACCAGTTCAATAAAGTGGAGCTGGTTTGGCTGACTAAGCCGGAAGATTCCGCGGAGGCGCTTGTAAAAATGAAGGAACACGCGGAAAAAGTGCTGCAACTCCTGGGACTTCCCTACAGGATACTGGAGCTTTGCGGCGCGGATGTCGGGTTTTCCTCTTCCAAAACCTACGATCTGGAGGTTTGGATGCCTTCGGAAAACCGGTTCAGGGAGATTTCCTCCTGCTCCAATTGCGGGGATTTCCAGGCCAGAAGAATGAATATGCGGTTTAAGAGAAGCGGCGGCGGGACGGAACACGTCCATACCCTCAACGGTTCCGGGTTGGCGGTGGGAAGGACTTTTGCGGCCATACTGGAGAATTTTCAACAGGAAGGCGGAAGCGTTGTTATTCCGGAGGTTCTGAGAAAATATACGGGATTTGACAAAATAGGCTGAAGGCGGCAGGCATAAGGCCGAAAACTGTAACGGACTGACGGCGAATAAACAAAGACGATAAAAATGAAAAAAGCATTTAAATTTTTTATTGCGGCGTTCCTGCTTCTGATCGGAACGCTTTCCCCTTCGTTTTCCGGGGGAAAAGATGAGCTTCCCGCGGAATTGAAGGCTATTTCCAAAAGAGGGATGGACTATGTCTGCGCCGTGGAGCTGGACAAGGCACAGGCGGAGTTTGAGGAAGCGGTAAGCAAATACCCGGAACATCCTTTCGGCCATTTCGGGCTGGCGATGGTCAAGTGGGCGCACTTCGAATATCTCGAGGAAGAGTCCAATCCCGCTATGGACAGGGAGTACGACCAGTTTACAGATAAAGCCGTAGAGGTGGGTAAAAAATGGCTCAAGAAGCATCCCGACGACGGCAACGCCCACTTGTGCATGGGCGGGATGTACGGTTTGAGGGCCAGGCTTTATCTCATGCGGCATAGCTGGCTGAAGGCTTATATAAACGGGAAAAGGGCCCTTTCCAGTATGCATAAGGCCCTGAAGATAGACCCGGAACTTTATGACGCCTATCTGGGGCTGGGGCTTTATGAATACTCCGCCGGGACCCTTCCCAAAGTGATAAGGTGGTTGTCCAGGCTTATCATGAGCGGGGACGCCGGAAAAGGCATAGAATATCTGGAGCTCTGCAAGGATAAGGGTTATTTTAACGCCGTGGCGGCCAAGCTGCTTTTGATAGAGATCTTCACCCAGACCAACAGCCCCTACTCAAATCCCAAACAGGCGGTGGAATGGTCCAACGAACTCAGAAAGATATATCCCCGCCACGCCCAGATGCATTTCGTTCAGATAGTCTCGCTTTACGAGGCCAGGATGTACGACGAATCTGAAAGAGAAATGAAAGAGTACCTTTCGAGGGTGGAAAAGGGGTTCCCGCAGTATAAAAGAAAATTTCTTCCGAGGATACTGGTTTCTCTCGGCACCATAAACATGGTCAAGGGCGATTACGGCTCGGCGCTCGACTATTTCCAGCGGGCGAGGGAAACCATAAAAGAGGAAAAACATCCGAGCCGCTGGGCCGTCTGGGGCGTGGTGAGGATCGGGAATCTTTACGACGCGGAGAAAATGAGGGAGCGCGCCGTGGAAACCTATAAAGAAGCCCTCTCTTACCGGGACGAGTGGGGCTTCCGGGACTACATAGAAAAATATCTGGATACGCCTTTCGATTCGAAACTTATTCCGGACCAGCTGCCTCCGCCATGAGCGACTTAACCGCCGTCTTCCTGATTCTCGCCGTCCTTTCCTGGGGCTCCGGGGCCTTTTTGGATAAATTGACGCTCAGGTATCTCGGCCCCGATACGGCTTTTTTCGGCAGGACATTCGTCATGCTCGGCCTGTTTTTGCCTCTTCTTTTTTTCAGATTTACACAGACTAAAAGCGAGCTTTTGGCGGCCGGCCGGATCTCGTGGCTTTATCTTTTTTTAAGCGTGGTGGTGACGATGGGGGGGGTCTTCTTTTATCTGAAAGCCATGAGCGCTTCCGAGGCTTCCAGGA
>PEXN01000140.1 GCA_002774685.1 Elusimicrobia bacterium CG08_land_8_20_14_0_20_51_18
TTGTGAATGAAAAACTGTTTCAATTGCAATTTTCAGGTTAATTTACCGGTTCGGGAGCGGTCTCCAGGGAAATTTCCGGCTCCGAAACGTCCGTCTGGCCGAAAGACTCGGCGAAGCGTTTTACCGTCTGAAAGGGGGCTTTGTTTGAAGGCGTCGTCATGCCGCCGGGAACCTGTTCTACCATATCGGATTCCGCGTTCGCCACCAGGGAATCGAACTGTTCATAGGGGGTCAGGGGCCAGCCCATGCCGGTTTCATAAGAGCTGTCGGTCGGATCCAGCCCTACCCGTTCGTAGATGTGCTCGGCGTAGCCCACGCAATCGAATTTAGGCCCCTTCTGGGAGAGGTGGAGATTGTCGTAGCGCAGTCCCTGCGTTCCCATTTTCAGGACCAGGTTCGCTATGGCGTTCCTCTGCGAGGGCGTAGGCCTGGTTTTAGAGGTCCTGTTGCCGTAATAGGGATATTTGTAATGGTGGGTAAAATAATACCAGGAGTGGACTATCCGTACCCCGGGGGGGACGAAGTAGTCGGGAACGCAGTCGGAAATGACCAGCTTTATCCTGCCGTCTTCGGTTTTGGTGCCCGCGAAGATGCCGGGATGGCCTATGGGCATGTCGGGGCTTAAGGAACTGAAGATAGAGCCTATGACACCTCCGGTCCAGAATATGTCGCCTTTTTGCGCGCCTACTTTTTTGGACGGTACCAAATTGTCCAGCCTGGCCGGAGAGCCTGTTTTTTCCAGTATCTCGAAGGCCGTGGCCCTTACGATCTCCGTTTCCCGCGGGTCGCCGGCTATGGAATAAAGGTAGGGGGCCGCCTTGGAATTGTCTTTAAGCTTCCCCATGCCGATTATAAGGTTGACCTTTATTATGTCGTCGGCCGAATCGTAGAAAGAAAAAAGCTTGTCCATAAGCTGGGGGTTGCCGAGCTCGCCGAGCGCCCAGATGGAGTTTATGGCGGACAGCCTTTTTTTAAGGTTGTCTTCGAAAGGCCCTTTGCTGCCGGCCGCATTCAGGTAATCTTCCACGTTCCTGACCAGCAGTTCTTCGGAAAATTCATTACGCTGTTCTCCCATAACCCGGGTGGCGCAGACCTGCACTTCGGGGTCCGCGGCCAGTCCGGCCATCGCTTTTTTAACTTCGACGTCCCGCGAAGAGCCGAGGAGAGTTATCGCCCGGCAGCGGCTGTCGGGGGAGTTCGAGGAATCCAGGGCTTCCGTCAGCGCCGTCCGGACCTTCTCCGCGTCCTGAGCAGCGCCGGTTTCCCGGTTCGCGTCCGGAGAAGCGAAAGAATTAGAGGCCAGAAAGAGGGAGATAAAAACCGCAGAAAAAAAACCCGGGCGTTTAGCCATGCAAACCTCCGCGCGAAGAGTTCATGGGGATATTGTAGCCCTGAAAAGGGGTTTTAGTAAGGTGCGGGAGGCCCAGACGCGAGAAAAAAGAGTTCCCAGAGATATTTGGGCCTTTCAGGCCTCGCGGGGAAGTCTGGTTTTAAAATTCTTCGTGGTGATGTTTGACTATTTTGGCCGAAACCATGTAAATTATGTCTTCGGCTATGTTCACGCAGTGATCTCCTATTCTCTCGAGATGTCTGGAGATCAGGATGAGGGCCAGCGCCCTTTCCGCAGCGGCCGGGTCTTTCTTTATGAAATTTTCGGTAAGTTCCGCCATGATTTCGTCCCTTATGGAATTCACCCGCGCGTCCGAGAGTATCACTTTTTTGGCAAGTTCATAATCCCTGTTGGTGAAGGCTTCCACGGAGTTTTTAAGCATGAGTTTAACCAGCCCGGCCAGTTGGGGGATTTTTACGAGTTCCTTCAGGGGCGGCCGGCCGGAGATTTCCAGGGTCCTTTCGGCTATGTCCACCGCTAAATCCGCTATCCTTTCAAGATCGTTGTTGAGCTTAAGAGCGGCCAGTACGAACCGGAGGTCCCCGGCCAGGGGATGATGGCGCAGGATTATTTCCGCGCATTTCTCGTCCACGCTTATTTCTATCCTGTCTATTTCCCTGTCTTTTTCTATCGTCTTTTTCGCCAGTTCCGGGTCCAGGTTTTTCAGGGCTTTTATGGAGTTTTCTATCTCTTCCTCCACGTAAGCGCTCATTTTCAATATGGTGTTTTTTATGTCTTCCAGCTCGTCTTCAAAATGTCTGTACATGTTTCCTCCACGGATACCGTTTAAACGCGGTTTATCCGAATCTTCCCGTTATATAATCTTCCGTTCTCCTGTCGGAGGGGTTTTCGAAGATTTTTTTAGTCGTATTGTATTCTATCAGCTCTCCCATTAGAAAAAAAGCCGTGTAATCCGAAACCCTCAGCGCCTGCTGCATGTTATGGGTCACTATCACTATGGTGTAGTCCTTTTTTAATTCCAGTATCAGTTCCTCTATTTTGGCCGTGGAAATCGGGTCGAGGCTCGCGCAGGGTTCGTCAAAAAGTATTATTTCCGGCTCTATGGCTATGCACCTGGCTATGCAGAGGCGCTGTTGCTGACCGCCGGAAAGTCCCAGGGCGTTATCCCTGAGCCGGTGCCTTATTTCTTCGAAAAGGGCGGATTTTTTCAGCGAATTCACCACTTTTTCTTCTATGTAAAACCTGTCTTTCGCGCCGTTTATTTCGAGTCCGTAGGCTATATTGTCGAAAATACTTTTAGGGAAAGGATTCGGCTTCTGGAAGACCATGCCCACTCTTTTCCTTATCTCAACGGGGTCGGCCGTTTTCCCGAAAATATTATTTTCGTCTATAAGTATTTCTCCTTCGGCCCGGGAATCCGCCACGAAATCGTTCATCCTGTTCAAAAGTCTTATGAAAGTCGATTTGCCGCAGCCGCTGGGTCCGATTATGGCCGTAACTTTTTTTTCATAAATGTTAAGGTTTATGTCCTTAAGGGTATGCGTTTTTCCGTAATAGAAATTCAGATTTCCGGCCTTTATTTTGGTTTTTTCCGGAAGAAAATTGCCGACCTTGTTCAAGGGGTCTTTTATTTCGGTATAACCCATATCCGCGGAATTCGTTCTGTTTTTAGCGTCTAATTTTATCATAATGGCTCCTGTGCCGCTGTCTTATGCGTATCGCCGCCATTGAAAGAAAAAGAACCATAAAAAGGAGAACGAGGCTTGAGCCGTAGGCGATTTTTATTTGCGTTTCGGGATGCGTGCCTTCGGTTATGAGCGCGTAAATATGGTAGGGAAGCGCCATAACCTCGGAAAAAAGCGATTTTGGCAGTTCCCTGGTATAGAAAACCGCGGCCGTGAAAAGTATCGGCGCCGTTTCTCCGGCCGCCCGGCCTATGCTTAATATTACCGCTGTTAAAATGGAGGGCGTAGCCTGCGGAAGCACTATCCTCCGGATGGTCGTCCATTTGGTGGCGCCAAGGGCCATGGAGGCTTCCCTTATGGACTGGGGCACCGTCATAAGGGCTTCCTGCGTAGAGGAAATTATGAGCGGAAGGATTACGATGGAAAGGGTCAGGGAGCCTGAGAGTATCGAAACTCCGAAGCCGAGTTGTTTTACGAAAACCGCCAGCCCGAACAGCCCGAAAACTATGGAGGGCACGCCGGCGAGGTTATTTATGCTTATTCGTATGATCCCCGAAAACCAGCCTTTTGGGCTGTATTCATTGAGATAAATCGCGCACGCCAGTCCCGGCGGGAGGGAAAAAAGCACGCTAAAAAAAACCAGATAAAAAGTGCCGAGTATGGCCGGAAAGATGCCGCCTTCCGTCATCGAATTTTCCGGCGGTTTCGCCAGAAAATCCCAGGAAATTATTCCGGCGCCCTTCGCGAAAAGAAAGATCAGTATAGCCGCGAGAACCGTAAGGGCGGCGAGAACCAGGGTTTTTACGATAAAAAAACCCAGGGCCTGCTTGAATCTTTTATTCATCTGGAGGCCCCCAGTTTAAGACGGAATTTTTTAGCTATCATTTCCGCCGCCAGGTTGAGGACGAAGGTTATGCCGAAAAGTATCAAAGCTATCGCGAAGAGCGAATGGTAATGGGGGGTGCCGAAAGCGGCTTCGCCCATTTCCGCGGCTATGGCGGAAGTCATGGGTCTTACTGGTTCCAGAAACGATTGGGGCAGTATGGCGGATCCCCCGCTGATCATGAGCACCACCATGGTCTCCCCTATGGCTCTCCCCGTGCCCAATATTACCGAGGTTATTATGCCGGACGCGGCCGAAGGGATTATCACCCTCGTCACGGTTTCCCACCTGTTGGCGCCCAGGGCGTAAGAGGCCTCTTTGAAAGCGCGCGGCACGTAATTAAGAGCGTCTTCCGAAAGACTCGCTATTATCGGGGTGGACATTATCCCCAGCACTATTCCGGCCGCCAGGGCGCAGTAGCCGGTGGAAAGCTCCAGATGTTTTTGCAGGAAAGGGGCGAGAAAGACCATGCCCCAGAAACCGTATACGACCGAAGGTATGCTGGAAAGGAGTTCCAGAGCGGGCTTTAAAAAGGCCTTTTCTTTCTTCCCGGCCAGCTCGCTTATGTAAACCGCGCCGGCCAGGCCGAGCGGCACCGAAATGAGAATGGAGATAAGGGTTACCAGAAAAGAGCCGGCTATGAGGGGCAGGATTCCGAAATCCGGCGGGTCGTAGGTCGGGTACCAGTCCCTGCCGGCTATCATTCTAAAAAACCCGATGTCCCTGAAAGCGGGCAGGGATTCCCTGAAAAGCGTTACGACTATCCCGGCCAGAAAGACCAGGGAAGCCAGGGAAAGGGCGAAAAGAAAATATTCTATAAGTTTCTCTTTTATCTTTTCGCCCTTTTTTGCCATGGCTCAAAACCTTTCAGTTCTTTTTGAGGGCGATAAACCCCTCTTCTTCCACCAGCTTCTGGCCTTCCGGACTTTTCAGGAAGTCGAGAAAGGCTTTGACTTCTCCTTTCGGATTCGGGACGGTGTACATGAACAGGGGCCTGGCCAGGGAGTATTTGTTTTTCAGAACGTTTTCTTTGGTGGCTTCGGCGCCGTTATATCTGACGGCTTTCACCTTTTCCGAAAGATAGCCTATGCCTATATAGCCTATGGCTCCCGGGGTCTGGGCCACGAAGTTGACTATACCCTGGTTTGAAGCCTGGACCAGCGCGTCCGGCCTTACCCTTTTTTTGTCCAGAGCGTATTCCATGAAAGCTTCGAAAGTGCCGCTGGAACTGTCCCTGGAAACGGGGACTATTTTAAGGTCTTTTCCCCCGACATCTTTCCAATTCTTCGTTTTTCCGGTGAAGATGTTCTTTACCTGCTCTTTTGAGAGTTCCTGTATCTCGTTTGAAGGGTGTAATACGACGACTATGCCGTCCATGGCTATTATATGAGCCTTTAATTCCCTGCCTTTTTTTACGGCGTTATCCAGTTCTTTCTGTTTTATGGCCCTGGAAGCGTTGGCTATGTCGCAGGTGCCGTCTATTATGGAGGAGATGCCTACGCCGCTTCCTCCGCCTCTTACCGTTATGTTGCTGCCGGGAGTTTTATTCATATAAACCTCGGCCGCTTTCTGGGCTATGGGAAGAATCGTGGTAGAGCCTTCCATAACCACTTTTCCGGCGTAGGCCGCCGGGGCGAGCAGCGCCGAGCAAACCGCGCTTAGTATTATCTTTTTCATTTTTTCTCCTTTGCCCCATAAAGAGGGGCTAGT
>PEXN01000104.1 GCA_002774685.1 Elusimicrobia bacterium CG08_land_8_20_14_0_20_51_18
AAACAGACAGGCTGTCAAGTATCTGACAAAAACCTGTCGCTATGCGGGCCGCCTCTTCGGAAATTAGGCACCGGCGCCCTTATGCTGAAACTTCAGACCGGTTCGGCTGGATTATCGCTTTCTTCGGCGGGCTCGCCGGCGGCGGACTTAAAACCTGTCTTCCTCTTCGAAGTCGGCTTCCGAAGACGGGGCAGCGGCCTGAGAGTAAAAATAATTGAAAGTGCTCCGGTATGCCTCTACGGCGGTTTTATCGTTTATGAAAATGACGTTTTCAAAGGAATTTACGCTGGCGTTGCCGGTAAAGTTGAAAGAGCCGGTGCCAAGTATCTTCCCGTCGAAGATCATGAACTTGTTATGCATGGCGCCCCTTTCGTTACGCCCCCCCATCCACCTGAAAGGCACTCCGGCCGTATATATCTGTCTGGCCATCTTGGAGTCTTTCGACATCTTAATGTCCTCCAGGAATTTGACCTTTACCCCCCTTTGATGCGCCCTGACGAGGGCCTCGGCTATGGGCCTGGAGGAAAAAGTGAAAGTCACCGCCTCTATGGAGTTCCTAGCGGCGTCCATGAGAGAGGCTATCCTGTTTTCCGTGTCCGAGCCGGGGGAGAAAAGATAGGCCGGCGCTGGAGTCCCGTTGAGATTCATTACCGGCGAAGCGTCCTGGGGAGGCGCGCCGTAATAGCCCTCGGGAAGGGTCTGGGAAGGGCCGGCCGACAATTCCCTGGCCTGCGTCCACATCCACTCGAAATATTTTCTGTAGCCGTCCACGTAAATGGGATGCCTCGCCGCTATCATATTCTCGTGATTGGAGAAAGTCGCCCCGGCGGTCCAGTTGTAAGAGCCGACCGTAACCAGCTCTCCGTCGTGTATGGTTATCTTGTTATGGTTCACGCCCCAGGCGCTGGTGCCCTTGGAAGCCCTGATATTTATCCCGGCCTCTATCATCCTCTTTATATTGCCGTCCATTTTCGGATACAGGTGATTATGGTCGATTAAAAGCCTCACCCTTACCCCCCTGTTTTTGGCGGCTATAAGCGCGTCCGGGATATTCTTCATGGTTATGCTGTATATGACCCCGTCGAAACTTTTCACGCTGGCGTTGACGGCGTTCACCACTATATCGTTGAGATAAGCGAAGGAATAATCCGGGATACCGCTGAAATCGGCTTTTCTTCCGTCCTTGTCGCCGGCGTCGGGCACCGGGACCTGGTCGAGGAAACTGAAATCCGCTTCGGCCGCGCCGGAATCAAAGCCTCCGAAAGCCTGGCCGGAGAAAACAGGGGGAATTTCCCGCAGGTCCCCGGCGAAAGAGAACTGAGCGGCCAGCAATACCAGGGAAATTATCTTAACTCCTGTTTTTCTCATGCCTATATTTTATAGCGTTAAAGAAGGAGCCGCAAGGGCTATATTGCCTTATTTTTTCTGGGACCTATGGGCCCAAAAATAGTCACAGGCCGCAGGTTTCATGTCGCAAGTTAATCGAATTTCCTTATTGGGTAATTAGGGACAGCGACCTATTTTTTATTTATCCCGATACCGTTCCTGTCGGAGATTACAGCCGAACGGGAAAAAGACGGAAATAAAAATAAAAAAGGGAAACGAGAAGCCCGCTCTTCGGCATTTTGCCCCGTTCTCATAACCACGTTTCTGGACGGCCGTCCAGAAACGCGGTTAGATGTCATTTGACGACTATGCGTTCGGAGACGTTCCGGCCGAATATCTCGGGCTCGAAGCGCGCTGGATAACCCTGGATAACCCCGGGGGTTGGCCGAAAATGGAGGTATCCTAGATTATCTTCTTTATGGCTTCTTTATCGTGGATATTGTAGGCCCGCGAAATTATTTCCTCTCCGAGTATCTCGCCGGCTTTCCCGAAAAACAGCCTTTCGCCGGCCTTAAGAACCAGCGCGAGGTCCGAATAGGAAGCCACGAGTTTCAAGTCGTGGGAAACGCAGATTATCGAGATGCCTTTTTCGGCTTTTATCTTCAAAAGAAGCTCGAAGATCTTCACCTTGAAATTGAGGTCCAGGTGGGACGTGGGCTCGTCGAGAAGCAAAATTTCGGGCCCCTGCGCCAAAGCCTGAGCCAGGAAAACCAGCTGTCTTTCCCCGCTGGAGATCTTATTCACGCTTCTTCCCCTCAAGCCCTCTATCCCGAATTCTCTCATTATCGAATTTACGGCCTTCAGGTCCTCCGGGCCGTAGCTTTCCCACCATTTCTTGTACGGGGACCTGCCCATGAGGATTATTTCCTCGGCGGGGAACTCGAAAGGCGAATAAATCTCGCCGGGGACGAAAGCTATGCTTTTCGCCAGTTCCGCCGGCCCGCGCTCTCTTATGTTTTCATCGTTCACCAGCACGGCGCCGGAATAATTCCCGCAAAGGCCCGAAATTATTTTCAACAGCGTGCTTTTGCCGGAGCCGTTGTGCCCTATAACGGAAATAAATTCCCCCTTCCCCGCCGCGAAAGAAAGGTTCTTCAGTACCTTGAGGCCGTTATAGCCGAAGGAGATATTTTCCGCTTTTATCAGACTCATCTGAAATTTTTCTCCTTTTTAAGAAGCCACACAAAAAAGGGAGCGCCGAGAAAAGCCGTTATAATGCCGACCGGGAGCTCTATGGGCGCCATCACGGTCCTCGACAACGTGTCGGCGAAAACGACGAGCGCCCCGCCGGCGAAAGCCGAGACCAGGAGCAGGGAAGCCGCCGAGGCCCCGCAGAGTATCCTCGCTATATTCGGCACGATGAGTCCCACGAAGCCGATTATTCCCGACATGGCCACGGCGGCGGAAGTGGCGGCGGAGGCCAAAGCGAAAAAAACGAATTTTATTTTCTCGTTGTTTATGCCCAAAGTCGCCGCCTTCTCTTCGTCGAAAGCGAGTATATCCATATACCTGCGCAGAAGAAGCGAGGCCGCGAAAGCGGAAAAGATAAGCAGGGAAGAGAAAGCTATCACGTAAGGATTGAAATTATTGAAACTGCCGAAAGTAAAATGGAAAAAGGAGATTATATTGTCTCTCTGGAAGATGACGAAAAGCATTATGATGGCCGAAACGAAGGAATTGACGGCTATCCCGGCGAGGAGCATGCTCGAATTCAGTATCTTTTTGTCTATTCTGGCTATGTAGTAGGAAAGCAGAGTCGCGAGGAAGCCGCCGGCGGAAACCAGGACGTAAAAAACGGGATTGGACTGCCTTATTCCGGCCAGCTGGCACAGAATGACAGCGAGCATGGCGCCGCTGGAAGTGCCTATGATGAAAGGGTCCGCCAGCGGGTTTTTAAGCACGCTTTGCAGGAGGGTTCCGGAAAAAGCCAGCGCGAAACCCGCTATAAGGGCTTGTATCACCCTCGGCAGTCTTAAATGCAGAATTATATCTCTGGAGGAATATTCTCCCACGAAAAGGGAAAGGGCCGGCAACGCCAGGAAAAGAAAAAGGAAAACATATACGTACTTATTTTTCTTCATAACTCTCCGCCGTTTTCTGCTGCCGTTCGCTATTTACCATTTACCGGTTACTATTTACTATTTACTATTTTCTCCAGTTTGCCTATTATCGGGATTATCCTGGGCGAAGGCCTGGCGAAAGCGTCCCTGTCCTCTTTCTCGAACCTGAACACCCTTCCTTCCTTTATAGCCGCGATCTTATCCGCAAGCGGCATTTTTGCGAGGTCTTCCGGCGAAGAGGACAGCGTTATTATTACATCCGGGTTCTTTTCCAGCACCGCTTCCCAGGACACCCTGAAATAATCCCTGTCCGTCCCCGAAAACACGTTCTCCCCCCCGGCCTTTTTTATCACGTCGTTCATGAAAGAGCCTTTCCCGACGGTCCAGAGCCCGGCGTCCGCCTCCAGGAAAATTTTCTTCCTGACCTTTTTACCTTTAAAGGCGGCGAGCTCTTTCTTCATCCTTTTCACGAGCTTTTCCCCTTCCTTCTTTTTACCCAGGTTTTCCGCGATTATCCTCACGGTCTTATAAATGTCTTCCACTTTTTTTTCGGCCGGAATGACGACGACTTTAAAACCGAGCTGCCGCAAATTTTCCGCCACCGGCGAATTTTCCCATTTCCCCGCCAGGACCAGGTCCGGCTTCAGGGCGTAGATCTTTTCCATGTCCGGCCTGTAATAATCCCCCACCTTCTCCAGCTTTTCCGCCTCGACCGGCCAGTTGCAGTAGGAGCTGACCCCCGCGAGTTCGGCCCCGGCGCCCAGTTCGAAAACTATTTCCGTATATGAAGGCATAAGGGAAACGACCCTGAGAGCGGAAGCTTCCGCGGCCGTAAGGAATAAAGCGAGAGAGAAAATAATTTTGTTCATGATTTTTTCACCGTGGAGCCTCACAGGTAAGCCCGTGGCACACTGTAAACATTCTGCTTCGCCCGAATATTACAACCTCGGGCTTCGCAGGAATTATCCGCCTTCCACGCAGACAACATGAGCATGGGCGGAATTCCGCCGAAGCATTCTGCCCGCATTCCCCCGCGGGTAAACCCGTGGTCCTCCGCGAAGGCGGATAAAATAAAAAAACCGCCCCTGAAAGAGGGGCGGCTGACGGAGCTCCCCTCGGAGAAAACGGCCCCTGCGGGCCGCTGCGCAATAGACCGGACTAATAAAAGGGAATAGAGATTAGAGAATAGAGATTAGACGTTATCGTCTCTCGCCTCTAACCCCTCCTTTTAATCACCGTTGCGGGGCAGTTCCGGAATTAACCTGAATTTCTCAGTAGAGAAATTCAGGAGTTGCAAGTTTCAAGTCGCAAGACACAAGTAACAACGCAAAAACTGCGAATTTTGTTTTATTTTTTCAACTTGTGACATGCGACCGGTGACTTGTGACACCGAAAATTGTCTGGATATTTTTATCCTCAGATTTATCAACGGAAAAAGACCTCAACTGCAATTTTCGGGTTAACCGGATTCCTTTGCGCTAAATCGATTTTTATAGAGAGCTTTTGCCTACTGTTTGCTGTCTGCTGTTTTTAAGGGTTTAAGGGTTTAAGGGTTTTAGGGTTTTAGGGTACTTACCACTACAGCCTTCCGCCTTAAGCCTTGTGCCTTTTCATTATGATACTATTTTTTCACTTCTCCCGGTATATCGCCGTTTTGCTTGACGAGTCGCGTCTTTTCACGCTCTCCCTCTCTCTTGCTCATCTTGCTTGTTCTGCTTACTTTCAAGGCGAGTTTCAAAACGTCCCCGTAAAAACAGGTCTTCATTATTTTTTCCGGGCAACCCAGGGTCTTTTCGAGAGCCTTGTCGTAAAAAATCTGCGAATAGAAGCCGGGCTTGGAGGAAGCGGACATGTTTTCCACCGTTCCAGTTATTTTTATCCCCAGTTCCCTGTATATCTCTATGGAACGCTTCAAAACGTCTTCCGAGATCTTCGACGGTATCTGCACCGGCAGTATTTCGGCTTTCTTTACCAGCTTTATCACGTCCAAAGCCGTGTCGTTTATGCCCGGAGGCATATCCATTATAAGAAAATCCAGTTCGTCCCAGATAGTCACGGTTAAAAGCTCTTTTATCGCGTTCGAAACGGAACTTCCCCTCAGGGGAAGGGCCCTGTCGCCGGAAAAATAAGCCGCGGTCATGAATTTTATGCCGTGAACATAAGGCGGAATAAGCCCCTTGTCTTCCCTCGGGAAAGAACCCGCGGAGTTAAGTATTATATGGCCGCTGGCCCCGGAAAAATCCATGTCGAAAAGACCGGTTTTAAAGCCTTTTTCGTTAAGCGCGAGCGCGAGAGAAACGGAAATCACGCTTTTTCCTATCCCCCCTTTGAAACCGGTGACGGCTATTATCCTTTTCACCGACTCAAGACGGTCTTCGATGATTGAAACTCTCGGGTCTATATTCAATGTTTTCGGCATTTTTCCCCGTTCCCGGTTACACGGAGGCTCAGGCCTCTTCCTTTGGTTATCTCGAAATCATGACTCCTGCATTTAGGACATTTAATGAAAGCTTTGGCCATTTCGGGTATAAAATGGATGTTTTCCTTCTCTTCCGGCGTGTTCACGGCCGCTTTGAGGTCGAATTTGGCGCCGCAGGAAACGCATTCGAACTCGGCTTTTTCCGTTTCTATCTTTATCCTGGTTTTTTTGAGCTCCGGCTCCTGCTTGAGCAGTTCGTCCAGAGCGAAAGAAAAGATCTCCCTGTCTATATCCTGCAATTCTCCGAACAAAACCTCCACGGGAGAACCTTTTTTGATGTTTTTGCCGCTTTTTATGGTTTTTATGACCGATTCGGCCAGAGCCCATTCATGCATGATATTCAATGATAGCAAATATCGGTTTTCCTGGACAAATCGCCGGCTGTCTAAAAGTTGAAGGTTAGAAGGTTGGAGGTTTAGAGGGTTAACCAAACTTCGAAACCTCGAACCCTCATTTTTCACACTTTACGTTTTACTTGGATCTTCCGCCTTCTGCGCGCAAGGCGCGCCTTGACTTTAGTCATAGTCCTTTTATCCCAGAAAGAATAAGGCCAAAAGCTTCTTTAAAGAGGCGCGGAAAGATGTTATATTCTGGTTGTAGTGAATAAGGGAGGTTAAAATCATGTCAAAAAAATCAGCCGTATTTATTCTCGGCATGGCCTTCTGCGCCCCTTCTTTCGCGCAGGCGTCCGAAGCCGATTTCGCCTCGGAAGCTTCCAGAATTTCGGAAGCGGTGGAGGAAAGCAAAGCCAAGCATATCGACCAGAGCGACCTCAGGGACCTTCTCCGGGACGATAATCCGCAGGTGAGAAAAGCCGCGGTGAAAAACTCGAGAGCCTACATACTCAACAGCTCCGTGAACGAAGACATCATGGATATTCTGAGAGACAGATACGAACTGGCAGACATAAGGATAGAAGCCGCCAGAGTCCTTTCTTACGCCACCACCTACAGCAGGGTAAGCGATCGCCTTATGGACATAGTAAAGTACAACAATGAGCCGAAAGAGCTTCGCATAATGGCCTATAAAGCCCTCTGGACCGGCGCCAACAACTCCCGCGTCGAAGATCTTCTTGAAGACGCCGTAAAATACAATGAGAAGGACCGGGAAACCAGAAGAGCGGCCATATGGGCGATGTTCGCCACTTCCCAGAACTACAAGGTAAAGGACCTGCTGGTGGAAATAGCGCGGAACAAAACCGGAGAAGAGGAAGCGACCAGGATCGAAGCCATAAAGAGCCTTTATAACGGCTTGGGACATTTCGACGCGAAAGACAAGATTACCGAGATAGCGAAAGACCAGACTGAAAGGAAACCGGTCAGGCTTATAGCCATAAAAGCGCTTTCCTCCGTCAACAACGACTCCAGAGTCAAAAGATTCCTGGAAGAAACTATGGAATACGAAAAAGACTTGGACCTGAGAGTGGCGGCTATGTGGGCCTTATCGCCTGAAAGGTCTGAAATCAACGAGCTTTTCCATCTCGGCTACAAGATAGAGAACGGGCCTTTCGTAAACCCGATAGAAAAGGAATAACTTGAACCCTGAAATCGTGTTTTTCAGGGTTCCCCGCTAAGTTACAACGTTTTGACAAGCAGATAAGCGGGTTGCGGACTGAGCGCTATGCACGAAAGTCCGCAAGGGTTGACCCAGAGCATGGCTCTCCTGAGCTCTGCGAAGGGAGAAATTGCAGCAGCAATTTTTCGGGTAACAGGCTTTTAAAAAGATAAAACCGTCCCGATAATCGGGACGGTTTTTATTTTACCTTGCCGGGAAAGACCTTGTAAGGCATGGAACGGTTCACCCGGTCGATAACCGGGATATTCTTCTCCGCGAACCGGGTTATAGCTTCATCAGGGCTTTATAGAAATCTATGGGGTCCGGGAACCTCATGTCGGGGTCGGGCTCCAGGGCCCGGCTTATCAGCTTGTCTATGCCGGCGGGCAGCCACGGCGCCAATTCAGTAGGCGGACGGTAGTCTTTTTTATTTTTAACCTGCTGATAATCCGGACCGGTAAAGGCGTGTTCTCCGGTCAGCATTTCATAAAGACACAATCCCATGGCGTAAATGTCGGTTTCCCTCTTGACCAGACCGGAATACTGTTCCGGCGCCATATAGGCCGGCGTTCCGGATTTAGTTTGATGGCTTACCTGACTGCTATTATCCCTGAGCTCGCTGGCCAGGCCGAAATCCATGACCTTAACTTCGCCTTTGAAGCCTATCATTATGTTCGCCGGCTTAAGGTCGCGGTGTATTATGTTGCTTGAATGCGCGTAGGTTATGGCCTGACAGATACTCTTGAAAACGCGTCTGCATTCTTCCAGCGGAAGTTTCTTCTTTTCGAGCAAAACCTCCGAAAGAGGTTTACCGTCCACATAATCGAAAACCAGGTATGCGTCCAGTCCTTCTTCCACTATGCCCTGAACGCCCACTATGGCAGGATGCCTTAGTTTCTGCACTATCTCGGCCTCGCGCTTGAAACGGGCGTATTCCTCCGGATATGTCCTTAACGACGAATGCATGCGCTTTATGGCCACCGGCAGATTCTTCGCCCTGTCCCAGGCCTCGTAAACGACGGCCATCCCCCCCTCGCCCAGGATACGCTTAAGTTCGTACTTCCCTCCCAGCACCGCGCCGGAAACGTCCAGCCTGTTTTTCAATTCCTCCGGTTTTCCCGTGTTGGCGGCGGGCCCCTGTTCGGAGAATTTTATTTTGACATAGCGGTCCCTTATGTCCTTGTAATCGCCCGCTTCTATCATCAGCATATACACTTCCATCGCGTACTTGAAATCCTTAACCAGTTCGAACGAAACGGCCAATTTGTAAAAATCCTCCTGATTGGTGGAGATTTTCATGGTGTTCAGCATTATGTTCTCTATCAGCCGGTAAAGACCGGAGGCGATGTCGGGCCAGTTCAACTTCATGCAAAGCTGGGCCATCGAATCGTAGAAAACTATGTCCACGTCTATCGGGCGGGCGGGATCGCAGTTGAAACTCGCCTTTTCCTGTTCTCTTTGGACGGGGAATTCCTTAAAAATCACCTTCCTTATGTTCTTAAGCGCGGAATCGGCCCTCACCAGGTCGCCAAGCCGTACATACGATTCGAAAAAAAGGTTGTAATCGTCGAGGGTGAGAGCCGGGAACGGTTTACCGGAAAGGACTTCGAGAGCCCTGGAATATTCTCCGGCCTGGACGCGAACTCCCGCTTTCTCCGTTATCTCGTCCTTCCCGCGCGCGCTCAACCCGGCATTGCCCCGTAAAGCGGGCAGAATATCCAATCCTTTCGCGGCGCAAAGTTTTGAAAGTTTTTCCCGAAGGTCTATGTCTTCCTTCAGCGCGGGGCTGTCCTTTATCTCCTGGTAAATATTCCCGGCGATGTCTATATCGTTGAGATTGAGCCTTATCTCGAACAAATTTATCTTGTCCGGCACGGCAAGAGAGCCGTAATCCCTGCGCAAATACTGCATCAGCGCTTTTTTATAATCCCCTTTACCCATTATTTCTTTCACGGCCAGCCAGGCGCGGTAATCTTCCATGGTTTTGAACGATTTTTTTACGACTTCTTCCATACGGGCTTTAGCCCTTAAAACCACGGGGTTATTGCTCACGACGCTTATCGGTTTCTGGGCGGAGGCAACGCCGCCTTTCCCCTTCCCGGAGAACCTGGACCTGACAAAAGAATACAGGGCTGCCAGGAGAAAAAAACCGCTTACTACGACCGCAATTAAGATGGCAAGGCGGAAAAGCCCGGCCTTGCTCTTAAGTTTTTTGCTTTCATTTAGATTTTCGGAAAAGGAAATGTCCCAGGGATTGAGCTCTACGGCCTTATTAAGATCGGCTATCGCCTCGTCGTATTGCTGAAGTTCCTTGCGGGCAAGGCCCCGGCCGGCGTAAGCTTTCCCGAGAACGCCGGTCCCGCATTCGCCGGCCGGGTCCAGCCGGATGGCGCCGGTATAATTGGATACGGCTTGGAAATATTCTTTTTTGCCCAGGTTTTCAGACGCTTTCTTACAATAATAATCCGCGGTTTCGGCGGAAACCGGAAACGGCGTAAGGAGCAGCGCCAAACCTAAAAAACATTTAAAATCCGGCTTTTTATAGAGGCTATTTACAGAAAGCGTCATCAGGACTTATTATATCTAATTTTTTTTCGCTCTGCCCGCTATTTTATTATCAGGAATTTCACCGTGGGCGACTTCACCCTCTTGCCGCCTTTTTGGAAATAGAAATAAACCTTATGCTCGCCGGGCGCGGGGGCAAGCCAGAATTCCCTGGAATCCCCCGGGTATTCCTTCCCGTCTATGTTCCAGGCCGAAACCGTAACGGAAGCCTTCAGCAGAAGGGCCTGGGATTTTTCGGGCACCTGGGGGTCCAATTTAAAAACGTCGCCGTTTTTGGGGAATTCCAGCCGGCTGCCCGGAGAAAATCCTGCGGCTTCCTGTCCGGGCCCGGAATGCGGCAGGTCGCAAATTTTCGAAGGGGCATTTCTCTTGTGGAAAAGTTCCCTGGCTCCTGAAGGACAGCGTATGCTTTTCAAAAGACCCGACTCGGGGCAGATCTCTATCTCGGCGAGGCCTTTCGGCTTTTTAAACCCCCCCCCGGGTCGGATTTTATTGAGTAAATGAGCCATATCCCTGACCACGGGGGCGGCGCCGCTTATGCCTGAAACCTTTCTCATGGGTTCGCCGTTGAAATTCCCCACCCAGGCGCCGACCGTCCAAGCCGGGGTATAGCCCACGGCCCAGTTGTCGCGGTAATCCTTGGTGGTCCCGGTCTTGGCGGCGAAAGCGAAAGGCAGATTCAGAGGAGAATTGAGCCCGAAGGCCGGAGCCCTAGCGAAATTGTCGGAAAGTATGTCGGTTATCATATAGGCGTATTCCGGCGGAATAATCCTTTCCGCTTTCCCCGGTTCTTCGCCGTCTTTCAGATATTTAACCGGCAGTCGCACCCCCCCGCGGGCCAGAACGGAGTAGGCGTTAACCAGTTCGAGCAAAGCGACCTCGCCGTTCCCGAGCGCCAGGCCCGTACCGTAAAAATCCGCGTTTTTGGACAGGGAAGAGAAACCGAATTCCCTCAGGAAATTCAGAAAAACGTCGGCGCCCAGTTTCTCGGCCATATAAACGGCCGGCACATTATAAGAACAGGCCAGAGCCCGCCTTATGGAAACGGGTCCGTGATAGGACTCGTCATAATTACGCGGCTTGTATTTTCCGGCCGAAAAATAAGGCGAATCGTCTATAAGGTCGGAAGGTTTGCTCCCCTTGAGGAAAGCGAGGGCGTAAAGAAAAGGTTTTAAAGCCGAGCCCGGCTGACGGAGCGAGGTGACCCCGTCTACCTGGCCGGACCTTGCCGCGTCGAAAAAGTCGGAAGAGCCGACCCAGGCCAAAATTTCCCCCGTGGCATTGTCTACGGCGAGAACCGCGCCGTTCGTCACGTTCGAACCGGAAAGAGCGGAAAGGTGGGAGTTAAGGATTTCACGCGCCTCTTCGTTAAGCGCCGCGTCTATGGAAACGGAAAGTTTTTCCCCGCCGGGGAACAATCTCGCCGCCCTGTTGACGAAATGAAGCGAAGCCGGATAACCCCGGGAATCGGCCAAAACTATCTTTTCCGAAAGGGCCATCCTGTAAAGCTCTTCGTCTATGAAACCCAGGTCCAGCATTCTCCTGAGTATCAGTTTCTGCCTTTTCACGGCGGCGGTTAAATTTACCGCCGGATTGTATTTAGAGGGAGACTGCGGTATCCCTGAAAGCAAAGCGGACTGGGCCAGCGAAAGTTCCCCCGCTGAAACCCCGAAATACCTTCTGGCGGCCGCTTCTATCCCCCTGGACATATTCCCGTAGAAAATGGCGTTGAGATAATTCTCCATTATCTCTTTCTTGGTGGAGCTTTTCTCCAGCGAAAAAACCCTGGGGAGCTCGGCCAGTTTAGACCAGAAGCTCCGGCCGGACCTTTTCTCCATGTTCTTTACCAATTGCTGGGTGATTGTGGAAGCGCCGGAAACGGCCTTCCCGGATTTGGCGTTCTGCCACAGGGCTCTTACCACGGCTCTGTAATCCACGCCGGAATGCTCGAAAAAACGCTTGTCTTCCGCCGCCACCGAGGCCAGAATAACCCAGGGAGAGACTTTCTCTATTTTTACCGGAGAGGAATATAAATCGCCTTCGGAAAGAAAAGTCTTTATCTCTCTGCCGTTCCTGTCGGTTATCACCGCCGAATAGGAAAAAGGCGGAAATAAAAATAAAAAAAGGGAAATAAGAAGCCCGCTCTTCGGCATTTTGCCCCGTTCTAATAACCGCGTTTTTGGACGGCCGTCCAAAAACGCGGTTAGATGTTATTTGACGACTACGCGTTCGGAGACGTTGCGGCCGAAGACCTCCGGCTCGTACATCCCTTCTATCCAGGAGGCCGGCATATAATATTCGCCCGGCGCCGTGGCCTGAACGAGATAGGAATAAGTATGTTCGCCTCTGGTCAGGTAATCGGCGAAAACCAGGATCCTGTCCTCGTAATTCTCCGACCGGGTGAAATCGCCCCAGTAATAATCCTTCCCGGCCGTCAGGGCCGAAGCGTCCAGGGCCGATTCTACGGCGTAGGAACCGTCCACTATCTCGAAACCGCCGGGCAGGGGGTCTTCCAAAGCGACGAAAGTCCTGTCCTGCGGGGTTTTAATCTTAAGCGTCACGATATACCTGGAGCCCGCTCTAAACTTCTCATCCCGGTACAAAGGCTTTATCTCTTTCCTTATCTCGAAGCCTTCGTAAATACCGGGAGAGTTCTCCGCGGGGAAATAACTCATCCTGAGCGCGTAATAAAGCGTGCCGGCGCCTTTTTTCGAGAATTTCAGCCGGGTTTTCCCCTCCGCGCCCAGTAGTTCTTTCCCGTCGAAAACCTTCTTAGCCGGCAGGGCTTTACGGCCGGAAAAGCCGGCGTCCCAGACCGAAGAAAAAGTCCCGCCGGCCTCCTTCAGGACTTCCAAAGTGAAATCCGGCTCCTCTTTCTCGTACTTTCTGTAAAAAGACTGGAAAGCGCGCAGGGCCCAGGCGTTCTCCTGGGTTGTGCGCCAACGGCCCTTTATCTTACGCTCGTTTATCAGCCACTTGACTATCTTTTCCATATTCTCCGCCGGAGCGCCGCTGTCCAGCAGAGCCTCCATTATTATCGCGGTCGTCTTCACGTTGCTCCCGTGCACCCATGGCATCTGACCCGCCGACAAAGGCTCTTCGAAATGCATCGTCTGGGGAGCTATCCTGCCCTGATTTAAAAGTTCGGAAACCAAAGTCTCCTTTACGGCCCGGTCGGAATTAAGCATCCCCGCCGACTTGGCGAGATAGGCTTTGGCCATAAAAGGGATCTGGCTCCTTTTTTCGTAAAGCCGGCTGAAATAGGCCGGCAAAGGCTCTCCGTACAAAGCCAGGACGTAAACGGCGTAAGCCCTCGCCGCGTATTCCTCCGACTCGGAATAAGGATAACCCCAGTTGCTTCTGTCGTTTATGGAAGTTTTAAGCCAATTTACGGCTTTCTCCACGACCTCTTTATCCGTTTTATAGCCTTCTTTTCCGGCCAGATAAGCCGCTTCAAGGACATAAGTCGTCAGGTAAAAGGAAGGCAAAGAAGAATCCGGCCAGTACTTGAAACCGCCGCCGTAATCCTGGTAGACATGCAGCTTCGAAAAAACTTCCCGCACGTCTTTTTTCATCGGTTCCAGATCGCCTAACCCGTAGGCGTCGACAAAATCGGCTCCGGTTATCACCGGGAAAACTCTCGAGATCTGCTGTTCCAGGCAGAAATAAGGATATTCCAGAAGAAATTTAACGCCCTCGGCTAACCCTGAAAAAGCGCTGGCCGAAGCCGTTATCTCCACCAGTGGCGAGGAAGCTCCGCCGGGCAGAGCCAAAGCTTCTATGGCTTCATTTTCCGCGGCGCCCGAAGTAGCCGCAGTTTCCATCTTTTCCCTGTTTTTCACCGGTATCTTCCAGACTAAGCCGTCTTTTTCATGGCCGGCCTCGGCGCTGAAAGAAAATTCGGAGACTCCGGTTTTTACCGCTTTCATCCGCCAGAAAACGGAAGCGGCCTTACCGTTCTTTATGAAAACTTCTTTAACCTTTTCCCCTTGGGCGCTCACCGGTCCCCCGGGGAGTTCCATTTTGACCGAAACCGTGGAGTCTTCGCCGGTATAATTATGCGCCAGCACGCCTCCCCTGAAAACGTCGCCTTCGCGCGCGAACCGGGGCAAATCCGGCTTTAGCATGAGCGGTTTGGCTACCGTGATCTTTTTAGCGGAAGCGCCGAACCGGTTCCCGGAAACGGCTACCGCCATTATCCTGAACTTGCTCAGATTGTCCGGCAGTTTGAATTTCACTTCCGCCTTCCCCGAGCCGCCGGTTATGACCGAAGCGTTCCAGTAAGCCGTAGGAACGAATTTCTTCCTCAGGTCCGCCGAATCCATACCGGCCAGCGCGCCGCCGGAACCGCCGCGCCTCTCTCCCTTTTCGCCGTAATTCCTCTGTCCTATGATATGGAGCCTGGAATCCACGGTGGCGAGATAAAGCGGGCGCGAGCCGTAAAATTCGCCGAACTGGTCCGGCAGACGATACCCCGTAAGAGAAAGCACCCCTTCGTCCACCGCGTAAACGGCGAGTTCCCCCGAAGACGGTTTCCCGCTTTCATCGGCCAGCGACAGGGACAGGACGACCTCTTCGCCGGGCTTGTATTTCTCCCGGTCGGTTTCAAGGGACACTGAAAGTTTCCTGAGCTCCGGATCCACGCCGAGATTGGCATAGCCGAACTTGGCCTGGGGTTTCGCCAGGTCGTCGCCGGTATCCGGGTCGTACTTTTCTTCCGGAGCGCGGCCTTTCACCAGTATCACGCTGACATAGGCGTTAGGCAGATAGTTTTCCTTTATCGGCACCTCTATGCTTTCCGCTCCGCCGTTTATGTACTGCGTCCATTTGTCGAGTATCCCTTCCCTTTCCACGGTAACGAGCGCGAGAGCGCCTTCATAGGGGGATTTAACAAGTATCCTGGCCTTCTCGCCGACCTTGTAGGAGGTTTTATCGGGCACGAGGCCTATAATGTCCTTGTCTTCCTGCTCCCAGTACATCTCGCCTTTACCGGTGACATAAAAAGAAAAACCGGTCTTTGCCAGGCGGCCTTCCGCGTCTTTGGCGGAAACGGTAAAGAGATAAAGACCCGGCGAGTCGAACACGGTTTCAAAAGAGTCTTTTTCCCCGGTTATGAAGGTAAAGGTGGAAACGGGCGTGTCTTTCCTCTCGCTCACCCATTCCAGGCGGCCGCCCACGCCGGTTTTCCTGACGCTCAGCCATTGCCTCTTCACGAGCGCCCCTTCCGCGTTTATGCCGGTAACGGGCTTCCCTTGCGGTTCGGCCGCTATGACCTCCACGCTCCATTTTTTTCCCGCTTCCTGGAAGGTGGAAGAAGGTTTGGCTCCCAGATAAAAGGAGGCCGGGTGGACCATCGAGGAGGCTCTGGAAAAAAGTTTCTGCCTGTCGGGGCTCGTGACCGAGACTTCGGCGTAAACGGAAGCCGTTTTATTGAAATAGTTTTTATCCAGGAAAGCCGTGAAAAACGCTTTGCCTTTCTCGTCGAGCGGGCCGGAACCTTCGGAGATCATTCTGGTCCGGTTATAGTCGCGCTCCCACCAGCCGGGGCCGAAATAAAAATTCTCGTAACCCGGGACTTCGTAACGCGAGTCCGTGGCCTGTATGCGCCATTCCGCCGCGCAGTCCGCCATAGGCTGGCCGAAAAGATACCAGCCGTCCGCCGCCGCGGAATAAGAGGACCCCGCCAGGTAATATTTATTATCCGGGTTCAGATTCACTTCGAAAGTGGCCGGTTTGAATTCTTCCACTCTGAAACTCTCCGAAAAACTTATTTTTCTTTCCTCGCCGTAATAATCGCGGTATCCCCCTTCTTCTCCCTTGCCTACCGGTCTTACCAGGTCCTTTTTTTCCTCGTAAGGCTCGGTTACCGTTATATTCCAGAGCCCGGTGGGAGAATTCTCCTTCAGAGCGTAGCCGTAATCGAAAGTGTCATACTCCGAAAGCGCCACCTTGGTCCTTAAAACCTCCTCCTCCCGGGAATTGGTCACTTTTATCATGAGGGTTTTAGTCTCCGGCGAAGCCCAATCGCCTTTTTCCAGCTGTTTAAGGACGCCTTTCATGAAAACGGTCTCTCCCGGCCTGTAAATACCGCGCTCCGTGAAAAGACCGCCGCGGTAACGTTCCGCGCGGGGATACCATTCATAGGAAACGTTGAAACGCCAGGGTTCCAGGCCCTTGTTGAAGTCGGTGGCCATCACCGCCGTGCCGCCCTTGTCGTAAGCGAAGATCCAGAGCCGGGGCCTTTCCCACCTTTTCCAGTCCTTTATTCCGAGATATTTCCAGCCGGGAGCGTCCACGAAACCTCTTTCGTCGCTCTCGCCTTTCCAAAGGGATTTATTCTCATTGCTTCTTATCTCTACGCTTATTTTTTTCGCCGGCTGGCCGGTTTTCAGATAAGTGGTCCAGACGAAAGTGGAATCCGGCGAACTTTTCACGGTAAGCCCTATGGAGGTGACATTGTCCAGCGCCTTTATCGGGGAGGCGTTCTCGCCGTAACCCGGCGGCGCGGGTATCTGCGTATAGATTATCCCGCCCTTGTCCGGCTCGAGAAGCTCGGTATAATCTATGAAAGTTTTAAGCCCGACATTGCGGTTTTCCGAAATATCCCACTTTTTCACCACGTAATTAGGCGCCCAGGCGCCGGCGTCCTGCATCCCCCCGTTGTAAAAGGGAATGAAATAGTTCTCATTTATTCTCGCTTTTACCATGTCTATGGCATAGGCGTTTATCGCTTCCAGCGGATGCCTCGGGGCCAGGTAACTCTCCAGTATGCCGAAGCCGCCGCCCATGTACCAGGAGGGACAAAACCAGTCCGTCGCTATCTCGAAAGACTCGTCCTTGCCGAGCTGATTCCCGAAAACATCCTTCAGCTTTCCGCTTACGCGGAATTTATATACCGAATCCGGCTTGTAACCTATATCGGGCAGGCGGCAAACGGCTTTGTCCGTATCCCGGTCCCCCCAGCACTGGGAATTTTTTTCCCAATCCCTGAGTTCCGGGAATTTTTCCCCGCTTTCCAGCGTAAGATGCCTGTAAAACTCGCCCATATTCACGGGATTGCTGAAAAAAGAGCTGAAATTCCTGGGCAGACATTCTTTCGGCGAAGCGCCCAAAAATTTAAATTTATAATAAGTGGAAAACCTGACCACTCTGCCGCCCGCAAGCCCCAGAGGGCCTTCCAGGCCGGGCAGGCCGTCCTTGAAAGTCACTTCGTAGGTTTTCCCTTCCTTGAGCTTTTCCAGCGGGACCACGGTTATCACGTTGTAGGTCGAGATATCCACTATCCCGTTCTCCCGCCAGTATCTTTCGCCGAAAACCGAGTGTATCCTTTTCCAGGAAGGCCTTGTGACCTTTAAAGGTATCACCCTGTCCTTGTTATAAGATTCACCTTTTTCGCGTATTTCTATAAATCCGGCGGCATCATTGGGAGCCACTTCCAGGCTGAAGAGGACCATCATGTCGGTTCTTATGTCGGCCCATTCTTTGCCGTTTTCCGGCGAAGTCCTGAGCAGTTCAGGCCTCTCGGTCTCGAATCTCCAGGAAAAATCCTCATCCATTACCCCTTCGCCGACCTTGGACTTGAACCCCCCGGGTATAGTGACGGAATATTCTCTTCCGCGGGGTAAAGGCGCCGAAAATTCATAAGTCAGAACCTGGGTCCCCTGCCAGCGGCACCGTCCCGGCGCCGAGGGTTGTATGACTATTGGACAGACATAACCCATTTCATTGGCTGCTGAAAGGGCAACCATCGGCTGATTGAAAGTCACGGTTATGACCTGGGAAGAAGCCCCTTCCGCCGTCCTGCCGGAAGGCGAATAGGAGACCACCCTGAGCGGTTCCTGGGAATAGGCGTAAGAATAAAAAGCGGAGAACAAAACCAAAGAAAGGATTTTTTTCATAAGGCGCCCCTTTTTTAAGGAAATGAATTACAAATCAATTCTATTTTATATATATAGGCGTGTCAAATATGCCGCAAAGGACCAAAAAGCGAAGGGACAGACATTTCGGAGGCATAGCCCCCTGGTTCAATTTCCCCCTTTTCCGGAAATCCGCCTGAAAAAAAATTTTCTTGTGTTGCGAAAAAGTTAAAATGTCCTGATCCAGAAAAGTAGAAATGTCCTATTAAAATGCTAAAACCTTCTTTTCCAGTAAGAAGGAG
>PEXN01000096.1 GCA_002774685.1 Elusimicrobia bacterium CG08_land_8_20_14_0_20_51_18
TTTTCTTTTAAAACCGAAGAGTTTTCACGGACATTCTTATTTGAGCTAATAAGGGCGCGTTCACGGACATTTTATATGAGCTAATGCGGAAACTTGCTTATGCCCCCGTTCTTTTTATAAGATTTAATTACTAGCAGGCTATAAGGCAACAAGGCAAATAGTCGCAGAGAAACCAGTTTAAAAATTACCGGAGGAACGATGAATACCCAGACTCTCAAAAAAACGGCTTTAAACGATACCTGCAGGAAATACGGCGGGAAGATGGTGGATTTTCACGGCTGGGAGCTGCCCATACAGTTCGAGGGCATCACGAAGGAACACTCCGCCGTCAGGAACGGGGCGGGGATGTTCGACGTCTCCCATATGGGCCAGATCTTCGTTACCGGCAAGGACGCGGCCGCCTTCCTGGACTACGTCAACGCCAACGACGTGAAGAAACTCCAGAACAACCAGGGCTGCTACTCCCATCTCCCCAACGGGCGGAAAGGGATAGTGGACGACGTGATAAATTTCTGCCTCGACCAGGCGGGAGGGCGCTATCTCGTCATCGTCAACGCCACCACCAGCTCCAAGGATTACGAGTGGTTCCTCGGGAATTCCAGCGGCTTCGACGTAAAAATAGAGAACAGGAGCGACGATTACTCGATGATAGCCCTTCAGGGCCCGAAGACCATAGAGATAATGAAGCGATTCGAGCCCGTCATACTGAAGTTCGGAAGGTTCTGTATCGTCGAATCCTCGTTCAAGGGCGAAAAGACCTTCGTCTCCAGAACCGGCTATACCGGCGAGGACGGCTTCGAGGTCACCGCCCCGCACAAGGTAATAAACGAGATCTGGGAAAAATTCGCGGAACTCGGCAAACCTTACGGGCTCATCCCCTGCGGGCTCGGCTCCAGGGACACGCTCAGGCTCGAATCCGGTTATCTCCTTTACGGCAACGACATAGACGACGAACACACCACCTATGAAGCCAACTACGGCTGGGTGGTAAAGCTCAAAAAAGAAAAATTCATAGGCAAGGATATCTATCTGAAGCAAAAGGAAGAAGGCCTGAAAGTGAAACTTACGGGACTCGCCACGGAAACCGGCATCCCGAGGGAAGGCTGCCGGGTCTTCGCCGGCGGCGAACAGATAGGCGCCCTGCAAAGCGCCACTTATTCCCCCACCCTGAAGAAGGGCATAGGCGTGGGCTACTTCACGAAAACAGACCTGAAACCGGGCGACGAGCTTGAAGTGGAAATAAGGGACAAAAAGGTGAAAGCCAGGGTGCACGAAGTTCCTTTCCACAAGGGCACGGCTTTCGGCAAGGTTTACATAGCGCAGTAAAGGCCGTGACTCGGGACTCGTGATTCGAGATCGCGAATCAGAAAAAAGAAGTTTTAAGGACAAACGAACCATAAGGAGAAAAAATGAAACCAGAAGAACTCAAGTACACCAAAACCCACGAGTGGCTGCACATTTCCGGCGACGCCGCCGTAGTGGGCATAAGCGATCACGCCCAGCATGAAATGGGCGACATAGTTTTCGTCGACCTGCCCAAGGTCGGCAGCAAGGTGCAGAAGGAAAAACAGGCCTGCGTGGTCGAATCCGTCAAATCGGCTTTCGACATCTACGCCCCCGTCTCGGGGGAGATAACAGAAGCCAACACCAAACTCTCGGACGAGCCCGCGCTGGTGAACCAGTCTCCGCTCGAGAACGGCTGGCTTTTCAAGATGAAGATCTCCGCGCCGGCGGAAGCCTCGGACCTGATGGACTGGAACGCCTATCAGGAATTCGTAAAGACCGCGGCGCATTAGGGAAGATATTAAGAAATTGAGGGATTAAGGCATTAAGGCATAAAACAACCGGAAATCGATCCTGTAACTGATTTCCCCCCTTTACCGCCTTTCCCTAATCTCTTAATGCCTATTTTCTATTCTCTTATTTTACGAGGTGAATATGTTCATTTCAAACACTGAAACGGAAAAGAAGGAAATGCTCAGGGCCATAGGGGCCGAAAAATTCGAAGACCTGATAAAGCAGGTCCCGGGGAAATTCCTGGGCTCCAGATTCGACCTGCCCGAAGGGCTCAGCGAAATGGAAACCTATAACCGCATGAAGGAACTTTCCCTGAAAAACAGGAATTTAAAAAGCTTCGTCGGCGGCGGCGCCTACGAAAGGTATATTCCCTCGGCCGTAAAGGCGCTGATTTCGAGAGGCGAGTTCCTTACCGCCTACACGCCCTACCAGCCCGAAGCGAGCCAGGGCATACTCCAGACCATCTACGAATACCAGAGCTCCATGTGCGCCCTGTACGAAATGGACTGTTCCAACGCTTCCATGTACGACGGCTCGACGGCCTTCGCCGAAGCGGTAAAAGCCTGCGTAAGGATAAACTCCAGGAAAAAAATACTTTACGCTTCGACCATGAATCCCAGGTACCTGGACGTGGCAAAGACCTATTTCTCCAATCCGGAATACGAATTCACGGCGGTGCCGGCCGAGAACGGGGCGATAAACCCGGAAAAACTGAAGGCCATGCTGGACGAAAGCGTTTCCTGCGTGGCCGTGGCCAATCCGAACTATTTCGGCGTAATAGAAGACGTGGAAGCCCTGGCCAAAGCCGCCCATGAAAAGGGCGCGTTGGCGGTCTGCGTTGCCGATCCCCTGAGCCTGGCGGTCCTTAAAACGCCCGGCGCCGCCGGTTTCGACTTCGCCGTCGGCGAAGGACAAAGCCTCGGGCTACCCCTCTCCTACGGCGGTCCTTATCTGGGGATCTTCACCTGTAAAAAGGAATACGTCAGGCAGATGCCCGGCAGGATCTGCGGCATGACGAAGGACAAGGACGGCAAAAGAGGCTTCGTTCTGACCCTGCAGGCCAGGGAACAGCATATCAGGAGGGACAAGGCCGCCTCCAATATCTGCTCCAATCAGGCGCTTTGCGCTCTTTCGGCCGCCATCTATTGCGCCATCATGGGCCCGGAAGGCCTCAGGGAAACGGCGCTCCTGAACAATCACCTCGCCAACTTCGCGGCGGAAGAACTGGCGAAAATAAAAGGCGTCAAGCTGAAATACGGCAGACCATTCTTCAACGAGTTCGTCCTGGAACTGCCGGTAAAGGCCGCCGAACTGAGAGAAAAGACAGCCTGCAAGGAAGGCGTGGACCCCGGACTCGACCTCGCCCATCTGGGCAAAGGTTTTGAGAACTCGCTTCTCGTCTGTCTGACCGAAACCAAAAACGAAACCGACGTCCTAAACCTTAAAAAAGCGGTGGAGGCGAACCTCGCCGTAGAGGCCAAAATATGAACGACATAATAAAATTCGACAATAAACTGAGCATAGAAAAATCGGGGGAAGGCAAGAGAGGTTTTTCCTTCAAGAAAGCCGCCCCGAAAGCCGGGATCCCCCAGGGCGCGGCCAGGACCACCAGGCCCAGGCTGCCGGAACTTTCCGAATTCGACGTGGTGAGGCATTTTACTCGCCTCTCCAAGTTCAATTTTTCCGTGGACACGCATTTTTACCCTCTCGGATCCTGCACCATGAAATACAATCCCAAGATAAACGAAGAGGTCTCTTCTTTCGACGGCTTCACTCATACCCATCCGCTGGCCATGGACGCCTGCGCGCAGGGCACGCTTGAAATAATCTGGGACATGGAAAAACGCCTTTGCGAGCTCTGCGGCATGGACGCCGGAACGCTCTGGCCGGTAGCCGGGGCCCACGGCGAATACACCGGCATACTGCTGGCGAAAAAACATTTCGAAGAGCTTAACCGAAGCCGGGACGTCCCCTCTCCCGTAAAGAATGAGGAAGGGACAGTCCCTATTCACTCCGACAGAGTGAATAGGGACGAAATCATAGTGCCGGACTCGGCCCACGGCACCAATCCCGCCACCGCCTCCATGGCGGGGTTTAAGACGATAAACATAAATTCCGCCCCGGACGGCAGGATAGACCTGGAAGTCCTCAAAGCGCGTATCACCCCTAAAACCGCGGTGATAATGCTTACCGTTCCCAACACCCTGGGGATATTCGAGAGCAATATAGCGAAGATCTGCGAAATGGCGCACGCTAACGGCTCCCTGGTCTATATGGACGGAGCGAACTTCAACGCCCTCATCGGCCTCGTAAAACCCGGCGAACTTGGCGTCGACATCATGCATCTGAACATGCACAAAACTTTCTCCACCCCCCACGGAGGCGGCGGACCGGGAGCCGGGGGCATAATGGTAAAAAAGGCCCTTATTCCCTATCTTCCCGCGCCCAGAATAGAAAAAAAAGGCGGCTCTTTCTCGGTGAACGAAGACCTGCCCCTTTCCATAGGCCGCATAAAGGCCTGGTTCACCAACACGCAGGTGCTTTTGAGGGCCTACGCCTACCTGCTTATGCACGGTCCGAAACAGCTCAGGGAAATAGCCGAGAACTCGATAATAAACGCCAACTACATAAAATCCGGACTGCAGGACCTTTTCCCTCCCTATTCCAGGGAATACTGCATGCATGAATGCGTGCTCGCTCCCTCGAAAGAACTGACCGACAAGGGGATCAGAACCCTGGACGTGGCCAAACGCCTGCTGGATTACGGCTATCACGCGCCCACCATCTACTTCCCCATCATCGTCCACGAAGCGATAATGATAGAACCGACCGAAACCGAGAGCAAGGAAACGATGGACGCCTTCATCGCCGCGATGACCAAAATACATTCCGAGGCGCAGAAAGACCCGGAATTCGTGAAAAAAGCCCCGCATACCATGCCCGTAAAAAGGCTGGACGAAGTGGAAGCGGCCAGAAAGCCGAACATTCGCTGGTAATTGCGATAAGCAAGAAACAAAGGTTCAAAGCGGCAAAGGCGCATAGCATATAAGGAATTTCCCTGTTTTTCACTTTGGCGCTTTGCGCCTCTGTGCCTTTGGCCCTTTATCTCACTTTCATCATGGAAAAAGCTTTTATAATACTGACCCCGCCGCTGGAAGTTTACGAACAGATGGCAGCGGACGAATATTTCTGCGAGATCATGCCCCGTAAATATCTGCTCAGGTTTTTCAACTGGGCCGCCGACGGAATAACCTTCGGTTTTTCACAGAGGCACGGCGAGGTCCTGCAAAAGCTGGGCGAAGAGGACCGCGGAAGCCGGATAACCAGGAGACCGACCGGCGGAGGGATAGTTTTTCACCGCTCAGACCTCACTTTTTCCTTCATTTTTTACAGCCCCGGAGATTTCAATCCTTACGCGACCTACGAAAAACTCCACACGGCGATAAACGAGGAATACGCCGCCGGCGGAGTTCCGCTGAAAATCCTCAATTCCAGAGGAGGCAGCTACGCGGTGAACAACCCCGTGATGGATTGTTTCTCAAAACCGGTGGATAAGGACCTGATGGCGGGCGGGAAAAAAGTGCTGGGCGGCGCCTTGAGAAAATTTTCAGACTACATGCTTTACCAGGCTTCCTTCCAGATGGAGGATTCCAGAAAGGATTCCGCCCTTCATTCCGAAACGATGACCGAAGCGCTCGCCAAAGGTTACGGCCTGCTGTTTGAGCCCTATTCCGCGACGGAAAATGATTTGGATAAAATAAGAAAATTAGGATATAATAAGTATAGAAGCAGGGAATGGATAGAAAGAATATAGGAGCAGTCATTGAGAAATTAAGCAATTAAGCGGCTGCCGCAATGAAATGGGTTACCGGGGATTTTTTTTAAATTAAGGACTTAATTTCTATTTTCTATTATCTCAATCTCTTCTCGGGAGGACTTATGATAGCCTTTATCCTGTGCAAACTGGTGGCCGGACTCGAACAAAAAGCGATCGGACAGATAAAAAACATAAGAGGCGTGAAAGACGTTTACCTGACTTTCGGCGCCTGGGACGCGATCCTCGTGGCCGAAGCCGACACGATGGACAAGCTCAGCGGACTCATAGTAAGGGAAATACGCGGAATACACGGAGTACAGACCACGGAAACACTGGTAACGACCAATTTGTAATCCGGACATTTAAGAGGTTTTTATGAACGACTTTGGCAAACCTTCAGAAAAACTCATTTTAATAGTGGACGACGACGACAGCGTCAGGGAACTGCTTGAATTCGTGGTCAAAAAAGAAGGCTTTAAAGTGGAAAAAGCCAGCGACGGGAAAGAGGCCATAGACAAGGCCAGGACCGTGAGTCCAGACCTCATCCTTCTTGACCTGATGCTTCCCAAATACGGCGGCTTCGAAATTCTCCGGGAACTCCAGGGCTATGAAACCGCGGAAATCCCGATAATAATCATCACCGGGAAATACACTGACCGGTCGACGGCGGACATGATAAAACAGGAACCGAATGTAAAGGATTTTATCGAAAAGCCGGTAAAAACGAACCTGCTGGCGGCTACCATACATAAAATACTGGGCACCAGGCCTTAACAGCCGAGACTCGGGACTCGAAACTCGAGATCCGAAACGACAAAAACAGCTAAGAGGCCGGGACTTGAGATTCGTTCCACTGATCCCTGTCCCCTGACCGCTGAGTACCGCCTTACGCCTTGCGTCTGTGAACTTGTGACCTGCGTCTTGTTTTCATTTTATGCCCCCCACTCTGACCAAAAATATTTTTTCGCTGGCCTCGCTTCCGCTGCTGGCTTCTTTTTTTCTGGCTTTCGTCCCCGTCCTTCTCGCCCTTGTGACGAATTTAAAAACCACCTTTTACTTCCTCCTGGGACTGTTTTTTTACCTCTTGGTCCATTATAAATTCGCAAAAAAAACCGGCTACTTTTACATTTTTTCCCACGAGATGAGCCACGCGCTGTCCGGCCTGCTCCACGGTATAAGAATAAAAAAGATCTCGGTCAAAAAAAACTCCGGCTACGTGGTTTTTAAGGGGAAACCGAACTACCTGACCGACCTGGCGCCCTATTTCATACCCTTTTACGCGCTGGCGGCGGCCCTTCTTTATTTTTCGGCCGGATATTTTCTGGAGATCTCCGCCTACAGGTCTTTTTTTATCTTTGTCGAGGGTTTTTTCATAGCTTTCCACGTCATAAACACCGCCGAGATAATCGCCGGGCCGGTGCAGAGCGATTTCAGGAAAGCCGGCGGCTTCTTTTTTTCCTTCGTTTTCACGGCGGCTCTGAACCTGCTTTTCATGGCCCTGATACTGAAAATGCTTTTCCCCGGCCTCGTCGACCTTTCCGCGATAACAAAAAAAACGGGCTCCAATCTCTCGGGAACCGCGGGGTTTTCCGTCCGCGCGTTCAAACGCGTCTACAATACTGCTAAAATATATATGGACAAACAATGACGAAAACCATAAAACCGTTACTCCGGGGCCTGAAATTCCTCCTGATCTTTACGGCGCTCTTCTTTCTCCTTTCTTTCCTGGCTGTAACCTTCCTGGCCAACAGGTATTTCTCCAGATCGGAGATAAACTATCTGGTGACGGGTCAGCTTCAGGACTTCTTTTCCAGACCCGTCAAACTCTCGAGCGTGCAGCTGGACATGTCCGGCTACCTCAAAATAAAGGGCCTGCAGGTATACAGGAAAAACTCCGCGGAGTTTTTCATAAAATCGGACTATCTTCTGGTCAGCTGCGACGCCTTAAGCTTTTTAAGCGGGAACTTCAAGGTAAAGAGCGTGAAACTCATCTCACCCGCCATAAACCTCGTCAAGGATAAAAAAGGAGACTGGAATTTTTACGATATACTGGAAAATTACAGGAACCGGGGAAAAAGCGGCAAGATAAGCCTGGTAGGCTTCGAAATAGAGGACGGGAAAATAAACGTAAGGGACGAAAAAAGATCCTACGCCCATTCCTTCGACAATATAGATTTCCGGACCGGCGACGTGGATCTTTCCGAGGCCATAAACTTCAACTTTTCCACTTATTTCAAAAGCGATTACCTTTCCTCTCCCAAACCGGGAAGGATCTACGTGGAAGGCGTTTTCCGCCCTGAAAACATGAACCTGGAAAAGGCTTCCATAAAAGACGTAAAATGCGAGATTTCCGTAAACGGCATGAATTTCCAGGCCTACGGAACGCTGCTCAACCTTAAAAGCCCGGAAGCCGATTTTTCCCTCCTGACCCCCCCGGTGAACCTAAAAAAAATCCTGAAAACCGGAACCGATTTCCCGCTCCCCGAATCCCGGGCGCAAATAAGGCTTAAAAAACTGGCAGACGGGAAATACCTCGCCGAGGGCGGGGTAGATTCTCTCAACGCTTCCTTCACGTCTTTACTGGACTACGAAAAAGGCAGGCTGGTCTATTCGGCTGATGTCGTCCTGAACGGGGTGAACGCCGAAAAGATCAATTTCATCCTCGATAAGCACATAAAAAATCCCAAAGGCAAGCTGAACATGAAAATGTTCATGAAAGGCGCCTGGGGGGCCAAACCCGATAAGCTGCGCATAACCTCGGACTCCGCGGCTCTCAGCTTCAAGGATATTTACAGAAGCATCGATTTCAGGGAATTGACGGGGAAAATGCTGATAACAGGGGATTTCCAGGCCCTGAACGTGACGGGCGGCTCCGCCGCTTTCGCCGGAAACTCGGCCAAAAACGTGAATTTCCGGTGGGAACAGGAAAAAGGCCTGGAAAGTTTCTCGACCTCCTTCAGGTTCAACGCCGGCAAAGTCAGGGCCAGGGGCTCCTTGAGAAGGAAAGGGCCCCGGATAAACAACTCGGAAATAATGATACACAATGAAAAGACGGACCTGGACAAAATAACGAGCCTGGTCTACTATTTCAGGGACAGGATAACCGCGGGTTCCGCGGGCAAAAAAGCCTCCGGGAAATACAATTTTTTCGGTACCGCCATAAAAGCCCTGTACAAATCCACGAACATAGACAACGAATACGGCGCCGCCCAAAAGCTCTATTCCTATTGCGAGATCCGGGATTTCCAGCCTTCTTTCGCGGACACCGACGGCAATTTCAGGATAAAGCTCATAAACGGCAGATTTTACAATATCCAGCAAAACGCCGAAAAGAACAAGTTTTATTACCTCATCTCCCTGCCTATAACCACTCTTTACAGGCTCAACCGTTTCGGAGCTCTGAAAATACAGTCCGAACTGAAAAACATGGAGTTTCAGGAAGTAGGCGCGGATTACACCGTAAATAATGGTAAAATAGTAATAAATAGTTTTTACATAAACGGGAAGGATTTCCTGGCTTATACCAGGGGAAACATAGACCTGAAAGAGGAAAAGCTGGATCTTATGGTCTATACGGTAAGCAATAAGTACTATTCGATGGGAGGACTGCCGGAATCGCTTACGGACGCGAAAGGCCGCCCCGCCATGGCTTTCAAGCTCAAAGGCAAATTCAAAAACAACGACATAAAGATCCTGGACCCCAATTACAACCTTAACGTGATACAGGAAGCTATAAAGAAAGGCGTGGATATAGACATAAAAAAAATAGACAATTTTTAAGGAGGAAAAATGGCTAAAACCAAATTTGACATAGTGGGACTGCTGGAAGAGCACGGAGCGATACTTAACGGCCATTTTCAACTGCCTTCCGGTTTTCACTCCCAGACCTACATACAGACCTCTCTCGTTCTCCAATATCCGCACCTGGCGCAGAAAATAGCCAAAGAAATGGCCTCGAAATTCCCCCAGGAAATAAACGTCGTGATCTCCCCCTCCCCCGCTTCGCTGGCCATAGGCCAGGAAGTGGCCAGGATAAAAAAAGCCAGGTCCATTTTTACCGAGAGGGTCAACGGCGTCATGATGCTCAAAAGGGACTTTAAGATGAACGAGAACGAAAAGATACTTATCGTGGACGACGTTTTCAACACCGGTAAACTCTGCACCGAAGCCGCGGCCCTGGCCCGCAATTACAGGGCCAAAATCATAGGCGTAGCCGCGATAGTGGACAGATCCGCCGGAGAACTGCCTATCAACGTTCCGGTGAGGGCCCTGATCTCCTATCCCCTGGAATTATATCCTCCCGAAAACTGCCCCCTGTGCAAGCAGAACATCCCTCTGACGGCGATAGGGAGCCAGGCCAGATAAAAACCGCATGAAAAGCAAATTCATAGCTTTGATAACCGATTTCGGCACCAACGATTCTTTTGTCTCCTCGATGAAAGGCGTTATCTATTCCCGCTACCCCTCCGCTTCGGTCATAGACATAACACACCAGATACAGGCTCAGAACATAAAGATGGGGGCCTTCTACATAATGGTCACCATGCAATATATGCCCAAAAACACCCTTTTCATAGCCGTGATAGACCCCGATGTAGGAACCGGCAGGGGCATTTTATGGGCTAAAACCAGGGATTACCAGTTTATCTGTCCGGATAACGGGCTCATAAGCTGGATAAGCGAGAAAGAAGAGATACTGGAATCCAGATTCATAAACAATTCAGATCTCTTTCTTCCCAAAATAAGCCCCACTTTTCACGGCCGGGATATCATGGCCCCTGCAGCCGCCGAAATAGCCAAGGGTCTGAAAGAAACCAAAATAGGCCCGATCTTCAACGAATACAGAAAATTTCCTTTCCCGCACCCCGTAAGGTCCGGCAACAATATAACCGGGGAAGCGCTGTCAGTGGATAATTACGGCAACGTCATCACGAACATAACAAGGGAATACGTTAACGTAAAATCCATTTTCACTGTCGGAGGGAAGATAATAAAAGGTCTCAAGCTCACTTACGCCTCCGTAAACGACAAGGAACCCCTTTGCCTGATAGGCTCTTTCGGTTTCCTGGAATTTTCGATAAGGAACGGGAATTTCGCGCAAATCTACAACGTGAAGCCGGGAGACAAAATAGAAGCCATCGTCTCCCTGGACGAATAGATGACCGGAGGATTAAAAGACTAGAGGAATAGAGGATTAGAAGTTTAAGGAGTTCCTTATTAAGCCAATCCTCCAGTCTTCCAATCTTCCAAAATTATGAACGACATGAAAACCATAACTTTAAAAGAAAAAGAGATAAAAAGGCTGGACTACGGCCACTGGTGGATATTTTCCAATGAAATAGAGAACATCGACACCTCTATAGAAAAAGGCTCCGTCTGCAGGTTCGAATACAAAGGCGGCAGGCCCTGCGGAACCGGTTTTTTCAACCCGCACAGCCTCATAGCCGGAAGACTTCTGACCAAGAACAGCTATTCCCTGGAAGAGGATTTCATAAAAAACCGCATAGAAAAAGCCTTGAATTACAGGAAAGAACTGGGGCTTGAAGGAAGCTGCAGGGTGTTTTTCGGAGAATCCGACTTCATAGGCGGCCTGGTAATAGACAAATACGGGGACGTACTCGTGGCGGAAACGATGTCGGCCGGAGCCGACAGGCTGAAAACCGAGGTAGCCAAAGCCCTGCAGGAAATCTTCAACCCTTCCGGGATAATAATAAAGAGGGATCACCAGTACAGAGCGCTGGAGGGCCTGGAGATAAAAGAGAACGAGCTCATAGGCAGGGTCCCGGAAGAAGTCGTCATAGAGGAGAACGGCCTGAAATTCAGAATAAACCTGCTAAAGGGCCAGAAAACCGGCTGGTACTTCGACCAGCGCGAGAACAGGGCCGTTCTCGCTCCTTATTTTAAGGACAAAAAAGTGCTGGACCTTTATTGCTACAGCGGCGCCTTTTCCCTGGTGGCGGCGAAAAACGGGGCTGAAACCGTCTGGGGAGTGGATTCCTCGGAAAAAGCCGTGGAAAACGCCGTCTATAACGCCGGGCTTAACAAGCTGCCCGCTGAAAAGATCATTTTCAAGGAAGGCGACGCGCTTGAAGCGCTTAACGCTCTGGAAAAAGGCGAGCTTCCGGTAAAGCCCGACTTCGTGCTCCTGGACCCCCCGAATTTCGTGAGAAGCAAAAAAAGCCTGGAACAGTCTAAAAAACTTTATGTAAAAATACTGGCCCAGGCGCAGAAAGGAGTGGGCAAAAACGGCCTGGTCGCCTTTTCCACCTGTTCCCACCACGTTTCCCAGGAAATCTTCAAGGAAATCCTCAATAAGGCGGCAGGAGTTTCCAGGAGAAAGATAACGCTCCTGGAGCTCAGAATGCAGGCCAAAGACCACCCCATCCTTATCGGGATGGAAGAAACCAAATACCTCAACTTCGCGCTTCTGCGCACGGTATAAGGGCAGGGGCCGGAGGCGAGAGGTCAGAGCTGTAAGGATTCCCTTCGCTGACCTCTAATCCCTGTTCTCTCTACCCTATCCCCTATATAAGCAGGTCTTTAACTACTTTTATTATCTCTTCTTTTTTGGCGGGTTTGGTTATGTAGGTGTTCGCCCCGTTAACCATGCACAATTCTATTTCGCTCGGGCTTCCTTCCACGGTAAGCATAACAACCGGAACATTCCTGAGCAGCTTATTTTTCTTCATTTCCTTAAGGGTTTCCAGGCCGTTTTTTTCCGGCATATGCATGTCCAGCATTATCAGGGAGGGAAGCATCCTGGAAGCGAGCTCGACGGCCTCTTTCCCGTTCTCCGCCTCCAGCACTTCGTAGCCTTCATTCTTCAGCATGGAGGAAACGAGGTCGAGCATCACGGCGTCGTCGTCGGCTAAAAGGATTCTGTGCGTCATAAATTCCTCGATACGGATAACGGGAATTGCCGCGGGTTGGGATCGAACCAACGACACCCGGTTTTTCAGACCGGTGCTCTACCACTGAGCTACCGCGGCAACTACCGGCTTTTACCGGTAATACTATTAAATCAAATTTCCCCCCGGTTATCAATATTTTTCTCAGGAGTTTCTTTTGCTATAATTAGGATATGGCCGAAAAAATTCACGATTTAAACGAACTTATCCTCGAGTCCCTGGAACAGACCAATATCGTCTTTTTTATAACCGACCTGAAAGGCAAGATCGTTTTTGTAAACCGCGCCTTCGAAGAGCTTACGGGCTACAAAAAGGAAGAAGTGCTCGGCAAGACTCCCAGACTTCTCAAAAGCGGGAAACATGAAAAACAATTTTACGAAGAAATGTGGAAAACGGCGTCCGCGGGAAAAGTCTGGTCGGGAAAAGTGATAAACAGAAAAAAAGACGGCGCCGTCTACACGGAAAAACTCACGATCTTCCCGATAAAATCCGGAAAAGACCGGTCCGTTAAATACTACCTGGCCCACCAGGAAGACATCTCGAAGCTCCTGGAACTCGAAGACAAGATGCTAGAAGCCCAGAAAATGGAAGCCGTGGGGATAATGGCCGGCCAGCTGGCCCACGATTTCAACAATCTCCTTACCGTTATAATAGGCTCGATGGACCTTATAAGCGAAGACCTGAAAAAGGACTCCGTCTCCTATAAACTGGCGCAGGAAATGCTGAGGAGCTCCAAGGAAAACGCGGAGATAATAAAGCAGCTGCTGATCTTTTCCAGAAAACAGAGCATGGAATTCAGGAATATAAACCTGAACGGCGTGATAAAGGAAATGGACCTCCTCATAAAAACGCAAATCTCGCCCCAGGTAAAGCTTTTCATCGAACAGGACCCCGGCCTCAAAACGGTCAACGGCGACGTCAATATGCTCAAACAGGTGATAATGAATCTTACTTCCAACGCCAGGGACGCCATCGGCGGTAACGGGAAAATAACGATAAAAACCTGCAATCTTAAGAACGCGGACGAAAACGACCCCCCTTATCTTAAAGGCGATTTCTCGGTGATAGAAATTTCCGACAGCGGGGAAGGAATTCCCCGGGAAGCGCTCCCGCATATTTTCGAACCTTTTTACACCACGAAACCCAAAGGGAAAGGCACGGGACTGGGGCTTTCCAGCGCCTATGGGATAATAAAAGAGCATAAAGGAAAGCTCCTGGCCGAGAACGCCCCCGGAGGGGGAGCCGTTTTCAAGATCTACCTGCCTCACGCCGAAGAGGCCTAAAGCCCCATTCGGGCCCGGGCCCTGCGGCCCTTGTTTATCTTCCAATGTTGAAAGATAATATACCGTAGCGCGCAACATATGAAAAAAATACTTCGCAGAACCAAGTCCCTGAATCTTATTTTTTTACTCACTCTCTCCGCCGCCGTTAATTCCCCGGCGCTGGACATAAGCAGCCCCCTCCCCAACTGGGTGGACACCTCGAGGGAAAAAGCCGACGGGAAGCCGCCTTCGGTAAGCGCGGACAAAGCGGTAAAAGCCGCGCCTTCGGGTTTCAGGATACCGGCGGAATACGAATCGGTCGCGGCCGTGGTCATGTCGTGGGCCGGCTATACCGGCATGCTGAGCCAGATAGCGAAAGCGGCGGCGGGGCCGGGCGGAGCGCAGGTCTGGGTGGCGGAAGGGCCTGAATCGCTTTCAGGTGTTCCCGCGGGCTCCTATTCTAAAATAAACGCTCCCATAGACACCGTCTGGGTAAGGGATTACGGTCCCTTCGGACTTTCCGGCGGCGGCGAAGCCGGCATAGTGGACACTATTTACAGGCATTACCAGTACAGGAGAAACGACGACGCTATGCCGGTAAATCTCGGCAAAGACAAAGGCATAGACGTTTACGCCGCGAATCTCATCCTCGACGGCGGGAATTTCATGGTGGACTCGAAGGGGAACCTTTTCACCACCAAGAGGACCTACCTCTGGAACTCCTCGATGGGCGAAGGGCAGGTGGACTCCATACTAAAAAGTTCCTTCAAGGTAAAGAACATCCATACCTTCGAATACGCGGGGTATCCGGGCGAACCGGAAGACGGCACCGGCCATATAGATATGTTCATGAAACTTCTGAGCGACGACACCGTCCTCATCTCGACGGCAGAACAGGAGCCCTTCAAATCTAACGCCGAAAAAGCCATCGAATTCTTCAAAAAAAACACGGCGCCGAACGGCCGGAAATACAGGATCATAACGGTAAAGGGCTGGGCGGACGAGGGCGGCTGGGGCGGCGGAACCTGGTACACCTACACCAATTCCCTCATCGTGAACAACGTAGTGCTTATGCCCTCCTACTCCGGGCACGAAAAGGAGAACGAGGCCGCCGCAAAGGCCTATAAGGAAGGCCTTTCCGGAGCGACCGTGGTACAGATAAACTCCGACGATTCCATAACTTCCGGCGGCTCCATACACTGCGTGACGCAGACCATCCCGTATTACGCGGGTCCCAAATCCGGCGGCGAAGACGATTCCGACGGCAGACAGGTGGAGGACTCCGGGCCTGGCGACAACGAATACGTCGAACGCCTCATGCAATCCAGATTCTAACCTGAAAATCATTTCAGGAAAAAGAGGCGGCGCCGAGCCGCCTCTTTTCTTTCCCCCCGCATAAAAAAGATTGACACGCCTTTTTAAAATTTGGTATATTGGTATTGTAATACCAGATTAAACGAAGGAGAAAGACATGCAAAGCCTCATAAGGGTCTCAGCCGCCTCGATAATAGCCGTTCACTCCATGGACTACATGCTTAAAAATAAAAAACCGGCCTATTCGGCCAGAGAGCTCGCCGGGAAGATGAAAGTCTCTTACAATCACCTCAGCAAAGTGCTGCAGCGTCTGGCAGCCGGGAACCTGGTGGCGGCTTACAGGGGCCCCTCGGGAGGATACCTCCTCACCGAAAAAGGGAAAAGAGCGAGGCTCGGGGAGATAATAAACGCCATAGAAGGGGAGAGCGAACGCCCCCCCTGCTTCATGAGTACCAAGACCTGCGGCAGGAGCAGATGCGTTCTAAAAAACTTCCTGGACAAGACTTCCAGGGAATTTAACAAACTGCTTAACTTAAAGTTAGGAGATTTTTAGGAGGAAACGTGAACGAAATAAAAGAAAAGATGTTTTGTTACCAGTGCGAACAGACGGCCAAAGGAACCGGCTGCGAACTGATGGGCGTTTGCGGGAAGGACCCGGAAACGGCCAGGATGCAGGACCTGCTGATTTACCAGACCATAGGGCTGGCGCAGTACGCTCATCGCCTCGCCCTGAAGGGCGTAAGGCGGAGGGAATTCGCGCATTTTACCGTGGAAGCCCTTTTTACCACGGTTACCAACGTCAATTTCGACGCCAAAGAGGTAGAAAAACTTATAAGGAAAGGCGGGGAACTCAAAGCGAAGGCGAAGAAAGCCCTGAAGAACTCCGGGGACAAAGCCGAACCCGCGGGGCCCGCGGCCTGGGAAACGCCCGCCTCTTACTCCGACCTTCTCCTGAAATCCGGGGAAGTCTCCATCCCCAGCGCGAAAGAAAAGCTCGGCGAAGACCTGGCCGGGCTCAAATACCTGCTTATCTACGGTCTCAAAGGCACGGCCGCCTATACGGAGCACGCGCGCATACTGGGACAGGAAGACGAGAAAGTTTACGACTTCTTTTACGAGGCGCTCGACTTTCTCGCGAAAGAAAAACCGGCCCTGGAGGAACTTTTCGGCTATACAATGAAATGCGGGGAAATAAATTTGAGGGTAATGGAACTCCTGGACAAGGCCAATACCGGCGCCTACGGGAACCCGGTACCGACGAAAGTAAGGGTTACCCCCCTCAAGGGCAAGGCGATAGTCGTTTCGGGTCACGACCTCAAGGACCTGGAAGAGCTGCTGAAACAGACCGAAGGCAAAGGGATAAACGTTTACACTCATGGCGAAATGCTGCCCGCCCACGGCTATCCGGGACTCAAGAAATACAAACACCTGGCCGGCAATTACGGCGGGGCCTGGCAGAACCAGCAGAAGGAATTCAAGGCCTTCCCCGGAGCCGTCCTGATGACTACCAACTGCATACAGAACCCCAGGGGCTACGAGGGAAAGATCTTCACCAGCGGGCCGGTGCAATGGCCGGGAGTGAAGCGCGTTTCCAACAAAGACTTCTCTCCCCTTATAGAAACGGCTCTCTCGGAAAAAGGGTTCGAGAAGGACGAGGAAGAGAAAACCATACTCGTAGGCTTCGGCCATAACGCCGTAGTTGCCGTCGCGCCCACGGTCATAGACCATGTCAGGAAAGGCAAGATAAAACATTTCTTCCTTATAGGCGGCTGCGACGGGGCCAAGCCCGGCAGGAACTACTACACGGAATTCGCCGAAAAGGCCCCTAAAGACACCGTGATCCTCACCCTGGCCTGCGGCAAATACAGGTTCAATAAGCTGGAGTTCGGGGAAATAGACGGGATCCCGAGGCTTCTGGACGCGGGGCAATGCAACGACGCCTATTCCGCCATACAGATAGCGCTGGCCCTCTCCAAGGCCTTCGGGGTTTCGGTGAACGAACTCCCGCTCTCGCTCATCCTCTCCTGGTACGAGCAGAAAGCGGTGTGCATACTTCTTACCCTGCTTCACCTCGGGATAAAGAACATAAGGCTCGGGCCCACGCTGCCGGCCTTCGTCACTCCCGCGGTGCTCAAGGTGCTGGTGGAGAAATTCAATATCATGCCGATAAAGACGGCCGAAGAGGACCTCAAAGAGATACTGAAGCTTCAGAAGGTTTAAAGCCGGACCTTTCCCGTCCCGATTAAAATCGGGACGGGAAAACAGGAGAGCGGATTGAAACCCGATAAAAAATTTTTTGAAAAAATTTACGCCAGATACAACGACCGCGAATACGCTTTTTCGGACCCGATAAGCCTGGTTTACGATTATAAACGGCCGGAAAATCTGGAAATAGCGGCTTTCACGGCGTCATCCCTGGCTTACGGCAACGTGAAACAGATATTGAAAAGTCTTTCCCTCGTCTTCAGGGCTATGAACGGCTCCCCCCGTTCCTTTATAGAAAAAACGCCGGACCGGGTCATTTCCAGGACGTTCCTTAACTTCAAACACAGATTCACGACTGGAGCCGAACTGTCCATCTTCCTGTTAAACGTTAAAAAAGCGCTTAAAAAACACGGCTCGCTGCAGGACCTTTTTTTGAAACATTACGGGGAGCGGGAGAAAGACCTTTCCGGCTCCATCTACGGCTTTATAAACGAATTCAACTCCCTGGCCTGCGCCCCCACTCTGACCCCCTGCCCGGAAAAAAAGAGCTCTTTTAAAAGATTCAATCTCTTCCTGCGCTGGATGGTGAGGAAGGACTCCATAGACCTGGGAGTCTGGGAAAAGGTTTCCCCTTCCAAACTTATAATCCCT
>PEXN01000002.1 GCA_002774685.1 Elusimicrobia bacterium CG08_land_8_20_14_0_20_51_18
ACTGCGGAGTGGGCCTGCTTTCCATGCACGCCCCGATGGAAGTCGCGGGAAAGATGGACGTCTATATGGCGTACAAAGCCTACCGGGCTTTCCTGAAGGACAAGAGGAAATAACGAAGAGAGATTAAGAGAATAGAGATTGAGAAATTCGGGAAAGACTTTTCAATGAATTGCTGTTTTTTGCCTTTCACTTAATATCTCAATTTCTTAATTACTTAATTTCTCACTTTACTGGAGATTTCATGACCATAAAAATCATAGTCACGGGCGGAACCTTCGACAAGGAATACAACGAGCTCAACGGGGAGCTTTTCTTCAAGAATACTCATATTTTCGAGATGCTCGGCCTCGGCCGCTGCCGCGTTCCGTTCAAGGTTAAGCCTCTGCTCATGATAGACAGTCTTTACATGACGGCGAAACACCGCGCCCGCATATTGAAAGAATGCGTAAAGTCCAAAGAAAGCAATATAATCATAACCCACGGCACCGACACTATGCCCGAAACGGCCAAAGCGCTCGGCAAAAAGATAAAGAACAAAACCATAGTCCTGACCGGCGCCATGGTGCCCTATAAATTCGGCTCCTCCGACGGGATGTTCAATCTGGGCAGCGCCGTCTCCTTTTCCCAGATACTTCCCCCCGGCGTCTACGTGGCCATGAACGGCAAATACTTCAACTGGTATAACGTGCGGAAGAACAAGAAGAAAGGCGAATTTGAGGAAGTGAAGGGATAGGCAGAAGGGATAAGGTAGAAGGCATAAGGCAAAAGGCGAAACCTGGAACTCTCCCCTGAAACCCTTAAAACCTCAGCCCCTCAAACCCTTAAAACTTTAAAAACAGTAGACAGAGAACTAAACATATGACCGACAATTTCCGGCGTTTAAAATTCGCCGACCTGTTCTGCCTCAGCCTCAACACCATAATCGGAAGCGGCATTGCCCTTTTCCCGGGCACGCTGGCCGCCATGACCGGCCGCAAACGAGATAGGCGTCGCCGGCTGCATCATTGCCCTACTTCTCGCGGCCCGGATATCCCGCAAAGACGCCCTGCTCTCGGTCCCCGTGTTTTTATCCGGCTGTGCGCTTAACGCCGCGCTAAAAAAAAGGGCGCCGGTACCCTCAAAAATTTAGATTTTTAAAAGATGGTTTCTTCAGAAGAAGAGGTATTTCTTGGGTTTTTCCCAGGAGCAGGAGGAATCCTCGTTTATAAGCGTGGACACGTTCCCCGCCCCGTCGACCCATATAGCGCAGACTCCCTTGTATTTGGAGATGTAGTCGAAAGCCTTTTCCCTGCCCATGGTGGCCAGCGCCGCGGAAGAGATAAAATCCATGTCCATATCGGGCACATAAACGACCAGGGTCGAAAAATTCTCTATAGGGTAACCGGTCTTTATGCTCAGGATATGGGAATAGAGCTTGTCCTCTATTTTCACGAAATGGGAGCGGCCGCTGGAAGAGATGACCACGCCCTGCCTGAATTTGAGTGTCCCGAGGACCTTCTTTTCGTCTAAAGGAGAATTAACCGTGTAGGTCCAGTCCTTTTCGCCCCAGCAGAGTTTGTTCGTGCCTATCTCCACCTGTACGGGACTCGAAACGGAAACGTTTTTTTTGAGGATGTCGATTATCCTGACGAAGGAATAACCGCGCAATATCCCCCCGAGGTTTATTTCGACCGGTTTTTTGAACCTTATCATCCTGGTCCGCTCGTCCATCTCTATATTGTCGTGGCCTATTTTGGCTATGGCTTTTTCTATCTCGTCTTTGGAAGGAAGCTTTTTGGCCGCGGCCGCGTCTTTCCAGATGGGCCAGAGAGGAGCGAAGGTTACGTCGAAAGCGCCGTCGGTAAGGTCGTAATATTTCCTGGAGATCTTAAGCAGGACGTACATCTCCTCTTCCATCTTGACCCACTTATTATAGGCGTTCTTGTTCACGTGGGAGGTATAGCTGTAGGGCTCGGTATAGCTGAAATCGTCGGAAACGCGCTTAACTTCCTTCAATAGCAGGTCGGCTATATTCTTCCCTTTTTCCTTGTCGGGATCGTAAACCGTTATCTCTATCGGAACGCTCATTACGAAAGCCTTGGCGTAATAAAAATCGCGCTTGTCGCCCTTGCAGGCGAAAGCGGAAAACAAGAAAAGAAAAGCGGCCGTTATTTTTATTTTCCCCATGAAATTTATTATACAAAAGAATCGCGCGCCGGAGACACCCTTTTGCCGGTAATATTTTATATAATTAAAATATTACAGGAGGTCCTATACTATGAAAAAAATCTCTTTTTTACTGATGCTGGCTTTTACGATTTCAGGCCTGCGGCAGGCTGAAGCGTTCAAAGCCGCTTCTTCTACGACCGGCTCCCTGGAGAGACTGAGCGACAAGCTTTACTCCGCGATAAAGGAAAGGGCCGGCGTAAAACTGGCGGTCATGGAATTTCCCTACACGGACAACAGAAAATCGGAAGGCCCGCTGGTGATACAGGAAAGGCTCACCACGGTTTTCGCCCAGAAAAAGAACGTTTCCCTGATAGAAAGAGGCCTCCTCAAGAAAATCATGGAAGAACTCAAACTACAGCGCTCCGGAGCGGTGGACCAGCAGAAAGCCACGGAGCTGGGGATTATGCTCGGCGCGGATTTTCTCGTTCTCGGCACTCTTAACGACCTCAAGGACGGGAAAACCGAAATAAATTCGCGCATAGTGGAAGTCAAGACCGGCCAGATAGTTTCGGCCTCCAGCGCCGTGGTCGAAAAAACCTGGAAAGACGTTTTAAACTCAGGCGGAGGCAAAGACTACGCGGACAAGGCGCTGGTACAGCTGGCCGTCCTTCTCGACGTTTCCAACAGCATGGACGGGCTGATAAACCAGGCCAGGGGCTATATCTGGAAAATAGTGAACGAACTTTCCGCCTCGGAAAAAAACGGCAATTCTCCCATGATAGAGGTGGCTTTATACGAATACGGGAACGGCGGGCTCGACCGGGAAAAAGGCTATCTCAGACAGGTTACGCCTTTCACCATGGACCTGGACAAGGTTTCCAGGGAACTTTTCAATCTCAAGACCAACGGCGGCGAAGAATACTGCGGCTGGGTCATAAAAGAAGCTGTGAACGGCCTTAAATGGAGCAGGAAAGACGACGTCTACAAGGCCATTTTCATAGCCGGCAACGAGTCATTCGCCCAGGGGGCCTCCAAGGTCAATTTTGAGGAAGCGGTAACGCTCGCCAAATCAAAAGGCATCTTCGTGAACACCATTTTCTGCGGCCCGAGACAGCAGGGGGTGGCTACCAAGTGGAAACAGGGAGCCGAACTGGCCGAAGGCGATTATTCCAACATAGACCAGGACGCGCGGGTCATACAGATAGCCGCCCCGCAGGACGACAAGATAGAGGAACTGAACGCCAGGATGAATTCCAACTACGTCCCGTACGGTTCCAGGGGCAGTCAGAAGCTCCGGGAGAAAAAAGAAATGGATTCCATGAGCATGGGCGCCGGCAAGTCCGTGGCCGCGGAGAGAGCGGCCTACAACGCCTTGGCGCCGGCGGCTCAGGTTTCACAGTCGGAATGGGACCTCGTAAGCGCCATGGAAACCGGCAAAGTCAAGGCCGATGCGATAGACAAGGAAAAGCTTCCGGAAGAAATGCGGGAAATGAGCAGGGAAGAACTGAAAAAATACCTGGACGAAAAACTCAGGGAAAGGGAAAGCATAAAGAACGAGATAATATCCCTTCAGCAGGCCAGGAACAAATACATCTCCGAGATGGAGAAAAAAGAAGGTCAGTCCAACACCCTGGACAAAGCTATCATAAACTCCGTCAGGAACCAGGCGAAGAAAAAAGGCTATAAATTCAAAGAGCAGAAATAAAGACGAAACCAGTTTCTGCCCGCCGGGCTTCGCGCGGCAGCGTTCGCCCGCATTACGGTTTTTCAATGAAAATACTCCTATTTCTGGCTTTCTTTTTTCCCTCCCCTGCGGCGGCGCAGGACGTCCCGCTTCCCATAAGAAATTTTAAGGCGGGGACAGTCCCTATTCGCTCTGACGGAGCGAACCGGGACGTCCCCCTCAAAGAAAAGATCTCCCAGCTTATCATGGTCTCGGCCGACCTCAACGAGGCCGGCAAAATAGAGGAACTCGTCAAAGCCGGAGTCGGGGCCGTACAGATACAATGGGGCTCCTTCTCCCTTAAAGACACGAAAAAATTTACGGACGGCATCTACGCCGTCTCGGGCGGCTCCACCCCCTTCATAGCCATAGACTACGAAGGCGGGAGCGTTTTTCACCCGGCCACGCTTGGGCTCATCGACCTGCCCACCAACATGATGCTGGGCGCCGCCAAAGACCCGGACAATACGGCTTCCCTTTTTTACCTCGCGGGTCTGGAACTGAAAAAAGCCGGGATAAACATGGGTCTGGCCCCGGTGGTCGACGTAAACACCAATAACGAAAACCCGATAATAGGCATCCGCTCCTTTTCCTCCGACCCCGAGCTCGTCGCCCTTCTCGGCAATTCCGTGGTGAACGGCTTCAAAGCCGCCGGGATAGTGCCGGTCCTCAAGCATTTCCCCGGCCACGGCGACACTTCGAACGACTCGCACAAGATACTGCCTTCCGTGAACCTTTCCAAAGAAGAGCTTCTCAAAATACACGTTCAGCCTTTCAAAAAAATAATAGACTCCGGCAACGCGGAGGTCATAATGACTTCCCACATCCTCTACCCCGCCCTGGACAAGAAATACCCGGCCAGTCTTTCCCCCGAGATCATGAACCGTTTTCTCCGGGAAGAGCTGAACTACAAGGGCGTCATAATCACGGACAGCCTGGATATGCGGGCCATAACCAATTCCAGGTCCATAGCTTCCGGGGCTTTCCTCGCCCTTAAGAACGGGGCGGACATGCTGCTCGTGGGCAGAGGGGATTTTTACAAGGCCAGGGACAGGATAATTTCCGAAGTAAAAAAAGGCAATATGGACATTTCCAGGATAAACGAATCCTACGACCGGCTAATGAACCTGAAGAAAAAATACGGCGTAGGAGAAAAGAAAGTCTCCGCCGGCGGTTTCGATATGGCTTATAACGAGATAACCAGGGAACTCTCCGGCAAGGCTATAACCGTGCTGAAAGACGTAAAAAAGGCCCTCCCCCTCAAGCCGGAGCATAAAATTTCCATAATATTTTTCATGCCCCAGAGATTTTCCGCTCAATCCATGAACCTCTACAGAACCCTGCTGGACTACGGCTATAAGGTCACCCATTACAACTTCCAGATAAACCCCGACGAAGGCGATCTCTCCAAAATAAAACACATAACCGGAACTTCGGACCTCGTGATAACCGGGAGCTTCCAGTGGGGCTCGGCCCAGAACAAAGCCCAGAAAAGGGCGATAAAGGAAATACTCAAAAGCTCCAGACAAAGCGTCTTAATAAGCCTCATGAGCCCTTACGACGTACGCAATTACCCTGAAGCCGAAACCCTTATACTGACTTACGGGATAACGGATTTTACCATGGAAAGCCTCGGCGACATACTGAGCGGAGCCGCGGAGCCCAGAGGCGTATTGCCCGTAAGCATAAAATTTTGATAATCTATACTGATTGGCTGTGTGTTTAAGGTTACGGACATGTTTTTCATTTAAGGCCGCCGACTCGTTCCTGCCGGTTTTAAATGTTAGATTGATGCGGGCTTCGTATCTTCGGCAGGTTTCAACTTAACCCCAAAAAGCAATGTTTTTGGGGTTTCAGACAATGAAACCTTGTCCCTCTGAGCGGGATACCCTCAATACTCGCCC
>PEXN01000134.1:0-5249 GCA_002774685.1 Elusimicrobia bacterium CG08_land_8_20_14_0_20_51_18
ATTGGCAATCGATGCCTTTTTTGCCTACCTGCCTAACTGCATTTATCCACATTGTTTACGAATGGCCCGTTTTTTCTGTATGCGTACCCGAAGCGGATTTCAGACGGCACCGGCTCTTCCGCGCTTGAATATTTAAGCGGCTTGCCGTAATTCGCAAGGCCGGCCTCAAAACTGTGCTTATCGTCCAAGGTGCGGTAAAGCAGGCCGAAATCCGTTAAAAATGATTTGGCGGTATAGTCTTCAGCAAGAGTGCTGGAAAGATATTTAAGATTTACCCCGGCAAAAAGCGTCTGGGCCAGCCTGAAACCGTAGCCAAGGCCTATTATCGCGTCATCTTCAAACGTTATCGACCGCTGGCTGCCGTCCAGTTCTTCTATGGTCTCGGAGCCGGTATTATAGGACAGGTAGGAAAGGCTTAAACGGCCGCGCATAAAATACGGGGAAACCATCGATGCGAAACTATATTTAGCGTCCTCTACCTGGCCCTGCCAGCTGGAAAACGAGGCGCCTGGTCCGACGGTCCATCCCAGCGCGGCAGGGTTAGAAAAGGCGTCTCCGTAATCGGCCCCGCTGAAAACGCCGCCCATGGAGCAAAGCCTGGCGTTTGGCTTCGCGTCCAAAAGGAATAAAGCGGTAGGTTTTTCAGCAAAAGAATACTGAACTGACAAAACAATGGTCAGTACCGCGTAGAATAAACCTTTACCAATTCTCATATGGAGATTCCGCCGGCGGGGAGGCCAGAACATACGGCCAGCCCCGCCAAAACACACTAAACCCCAGCAAAAGAGCGAAACCGAGGGTTATTTTGCCAGCTTGAAGCCGCCGACCTTGGCGTCCTCAAAGGCTTTTATAGCGTTATCAAACTGCGCTTTGGCTTTTTGTTCTACAGCCTTGTCCCTTTCCCCTTTCAACTCTTCAATGGTTTTATTGACCACCTCGTCATACGCCCTGTCAATTTCGGCTTTCGGCACCCTTGCCAGGATAAAGGTGACATAATAGGATTCGCTGGTGGATTTTTTATACCACTTCTCCGTATACCATTCCACAGCCTTGACCCTTGACGCAAGACCACCGGAGAGTTGCTGCTCCAGACGCCTGACGGCATTGGTGGGATTCACAATTTCTTTGCTGAGGCCATACGATGTCTGCAGCCTCTGGAACTCATCGGCCACATTGGTTCCGACATGCTTAATGATATTGCCGATAACAGTCCTTAAGGCCAATGCCAGTCACTTAAGCCGGATGCCCGTCGTTGCGGGCATACCCACTCATTTTAATTTTGACATGTCTCCGGTAACGCCGCCAAGAGCGTCTTGGTGGTAAAACAAAATCACGGATGTCCAAGCGCAGGCCTTTTAGCATCTTTGGCAACGACCCTGGACTGGCTACTGCTGCCCACATAAAAAGATCTCTAATCAGCCTTAATGATCCTCGAAAACTGATTCGGTGCGGCGATATGCCCAACTCTAACGCCGCCGCTTCCATTTCCTTGCGTACCAGATTATAAGCCACCGTCAATCCCCAAACCTCCTGTTTTACCCGTTCAGGAGCCTGCGAACGAATTGCCTCCATACGTTCCAGCATCTCCGTCTTTATCTCGTCATATCCCAACTCAAGTTCCCACCGCTCGTGATACAACTCAGCTATCTCAACCGCCGGATACTGCGTGTGGTCTAATAACGACGTAAGCATTGTCCGCGTCCGAAATCCCTTGCGGCGGTATCGGACGGCGCGTGCCGTAAACGTGAACGGCAATTCCGGGTGATCCGCTCTTAATCCTCTGGGATATGCTATCTCGATCAGTTCATCTCCCCGGCCCAACTTCTTAACCACTTTCCACTTTAAATTTTTCCTTGCACGTACCAGCCAATGCCGCTCTTGCCCTCCCATACTAATCTGGCGCCACAAGAAATAATTGATGAAGTATCGATCCAGTATCGTTACAGAATAATCGGGAACCCGTTGAATCAAGGGGGCCGCTAATGTGGCCTCCCCGGTACTGCACTTCGCAAAAGCAAAGTCCAAAAGCAGGTGACTCCACAGAACCATCAGTCCAACCGCACGTATCTGTGGATACCCCGCAGATCTTCGAGACGATGCGGGCAAGCCAAATTCTTTCCTGTTCTCCGCTGTGTCGGGCACCCGCATCATTGTCCCATCGCCGCCCAGCACCATCAAACCATGCCATAGGTGGCGCTTGGCCGATTCCAAAGCCCAATGCCGCGCTGTCGTCCTGAATAGATTTTCGATCGGCTCAACTCCTACTCGATTCCGGGCTCCTATTACGGCACCGTTGGTGACACCTTGTCGTTGCCCATCCTCATCAGGCAATATGAGATCAAGGCGTTTTACAACTTCAGCAATGGGGCGATCCCGGTAAAGAGCCATCCCTATAATAAGCCATACCACCTGCTCCGCCGGCAGTTTGCGCCGGCGGACTGTGGCCACCCCGCTTTTAGCCAGCGCGGATTCAATCCATTTAATATTAACATGCGACTTCAGTCCTTCAAAAGATGCCGGAAGCGTACCATCTCCCAAGGAAATAAACGACGATCCTATTCTCATAATACCCCCCTTCTAAGAGTTGTGTCCAAACGCGCTGTTGTTTCCCTCATGTTACCTACCTTCTTCCGACTGCTGTATTATAGCCGCCTTGTCTCCTTGCCACTTGACAGGTTTTCACCGCTCACCGCCAAGGTCAATCTTCAGGCAGCGGCCTTCACCAATCCGCCGCAGCAGGCGCTCAGCTTCCCTGTTGATCCGCACCAACTCCGCCATCGCCTGGCTGAACTCCCGCCAGGCGTCGGTATGCCTGCGGACAATTTCCACGTCAGCCTTGCGCACATAGCGATGACGGCTGGTACTCTGCTGATGGGGAATGGACAGGTAATAGGCCGGAGGGCTATTCTTGCGGAAACGTCGTTCTAGCAGACTGGCCTGCAGCATTGGAACAAATCCCATAGCTATACGCTCCAGATTGGAGCGCCGGCCCGCAAGAAGGCGGGTTTTCTGGCGCAATAAGGCGAGTTGCTTTTTTGTCATATAACACTATATTATAATATATAGTGTTATGAGGTAAACAAAAAAAATGCAGGGGCCGGGAAAACATTCCGGCCCCGGTCCTATACGGCTAAAAAATCTATTTTTGATTTTCCTGAAGAGTTGAAGGGAATTTTACTTTTTCCCGAGGGAGAAGGGCCTTAAGTGACTGGCATTGGTCTTAGGAGGATGTTTTTCCGGAATATGGCCAGAATACTTATACTTGACGACGACTACACCATTTTGCAGTTATTCCAGTATGTCTTTCAGGACGCCGGTTACGTGGTCAAGACAGCTACGAACGGGAAAACGGCCCTCGAACTTCTGAAAGATTACCGGCCGGATTTCATGATAGTGGACATAGCCATGCCTGAAATGGACGGCTGGGCTTTTATCACGGAACTCAACAAGGCGGCTTTGAGGAATACCGGGTTAAAGGGGATACCCTATGTAGTGATGACGGGTGAGAATTTTCTGACCCAGAGCAAGCGTTTTTCGTTTGAAAGAGGTAAAAATTTCAAAAAATATTTCATAAAAATGACGAACCCGGAAATTATTCTGGATTTTGTCAACGGCAATATGAAATAGGGAAACGCTGAGGACGCAAAGGTCGTAACAGCGGAGGGAAAGATCAGTAACTGGCAATTAGTAATTAGTAAGCAGCAAATGCCAATCAGTAACGAGCAAGAAATACAGAGGGGAAAGTGAAACCGGAGGATAGAGACGAGAGTTACTGTCGTAAATAGTAAAGAGAGAAAGTGTCAAAGCGGCAAAGTGTTATTAAGGAATATCATATTTCCCTTTGTGCCTCTGTGCCTATGTTCCTTTGCCGCTTATTACTGCTTTCCGCTTTACGCTAACCTCTCTCCTCTAACCTCTGGCCTGGAAGTTTTGGATGTGAATATTATGATGATACGCGTCTTTCTCCCATCACTCTCGATGCTGCCTTTGCTCGTTCTCGCGGTTTTTCTAAGGGAAGCCGGCAAAATAGGCCTGATGTCTTTCCTCGTCGTCCTGTTTTCCCTCCTTTCGCTTCAGGTCTTCTGTTTTTACAGGATTTTCCGCGGCTGTCTTGAGCCCATGAAGAATATCAGAAACGTCCTCGTTTCTTTTTTGAAAACCAAAACGCTGGAAAAGGTAATTCCCAAAGAAGGCTGCGAAGACATGAAATCCATGATTTCGTGTCTTAACAAAATGATGCTTGAACTCCAGGCTTACAACTCCTTCCATCTGGACCAGGTTATCGACGAAAGGAATAAATCGGATACCATTATAAACCTCGTGCCGGACGCTCTGGTTCTCATGGGTCCGGGCGGAAGGTTTATGCATTGCAATTCGCCTTTTCTGAGGCTGCTCGATATCGGCCCGGGAGACGGGATGGAGTGCTCGGGGGTAAAATCTCCGCGCTTTAAAGAAATTTTCGCCGGGATAATGGCGTCGCCCGAAAAGGAACGCGAAGTGGAATTGGAGTGTCCCGACGTAAACCGGACTTATTTGTTTTTATCCAACAGATTTATGCTCGCATCTCTCAGACTGGAAGGAATCATCATAATCATAAAAGACATCACGCTGGAGAAGGAAATAGCAAGGTCAAAAGAAAACTTTTTTCACATGATAACCCATGACATGCGGGCGCCTCTTTCGGCGATAAAGGGTTATCGCGAGATGCTAATGGTTATTTCCCCCCCGGAGCCGAGGGAAAAGACATATTTCGACCATATGGCTTATTCGGAAAAAAAACTGGCGGGTATGATCGACGATATTTTGAATACGGCGAAGCTTGAGAATGGAAGGATGATCCTCAACCTGAGCAGGATATCCGTTTCCGGAGTTTTGAATTCGGCGAAGGAGAACCAGACGCCCGTGGCCCAGTTGAAAAAAATAAAAATATCCGTGGATTTCAGGGAAAAAGATCTTGAAATTTGCGCGGACGGTTCTCTTGTCGAGAGGATCCTGGCGAATCTCCTGACCAACGCCATTAAGTTTACCCCCCAGGACGGGGAGATATCCCTGGGAGCCCGCGGGGACAACGGTTATTGCGAGATGTGGGTCGAAGATACCGGCCCCGGAATACCTGAAAATGAAAAAGACGCGGTGTTCAAAAAGTACGTCCAGATGAAGGAACATCGCAATCAGGGATTCGGAATAGGCCTTGCCATGTGCAGGATGGCGGTGGAACTCCATAACGGAACGATATGGGTCGAGTCGGA
>PEXN01000134.1:5275-8228 GCA_002774685.1 Elusimicrobia bacterium CG08_land_8_20_14_0_20_51_18
TTAGATTGCCTATTAACGGCAGGTTGAGCGACAAATCAGGTTGAGGTTAAGATAGCGCGTAAGAGCGTAAATCAGAAAAAGAACATAAAGCGTATGAAGCGAATTCTTATAATAGACGACGATGTGGAATTCAGGGCCATGATATCCGATTATTTCAGGATTTTGAATTATACGGTAGCCGGCGCGGATAACGGGAAAGACGGAATCAGGGCGGCTAAAGAGTTAAAGCCCTGCCTTATTTTTCTGGATGTAATGATGCCGGAGAAGGAAGGGATAGAAGTCCTGAAAGAATTGCGTGGCTGCGAAGAAACTTCGGGAATCCCCGTGATAGTCATAACCGGGACTTATTTCGAAAAAAGCATTTGCCGGCTTTTCAAAATGGAAAGCAACTGCCGGGAGTTCCTGCCCAAAACCACGGACCTGCAGGTCTTGCGGAAAAAGGTCGAAAACATCTTAAATGACCGTTAGCCGGGAATAAAAGCGAGCGAAGTTCGCGAATATGGACAAGAAAAAACTGCTTATAGTAGACGACGCGGAAATATTCATAACGCTTATAAAAGAGTCGTTTTCCGGGCGCTATGATATTTTCTCCATAAACGACGCTTCCCTGGCAGTCAAACAAATAAAAGAAATTATGCCCGATATAATGCTTCTGGATGTCAATATGCCCGGCATAAACGGAATTGAAATAGCGCAGATTTTACAGCGGGATATGGGAACGAGGGGGATACCCATAATAGTAGTGACGGCGACGGATTACAATTCTCTTACCGAAAGCATCCTGAGAAATGAGCCGAATGTGCGCGCTTTTTTTTCAAAACTTTCCCCCCCCTTGACGCCGTAAGGGAAAAAATAGATTCCATTCTCGATAACAGGACATAGAACGGTTCCTCCCGGTCGTTTCCCGTACATTTACCGGTTTATCGGCGTCATCCTGCCGGTATGTCGCGGGTGTTCCCGTTTTCCCTTAACTTTTCCGCAAAAAATATTTAACATATTTATATAATAATATATGGAAGAGGAAAGAGATAATAGCAAAACAGGCAAAACCGGCAAGAGAAGCGAGAAAGTTAAGAATAGGCAGAAGGCAGAAGAAGAGGCATAGAGATTAGAGGATAGGGAATAGGGGTTAGCGAAGGGAATCCTTATAATTCTAATCTCTCACCTCTCTCCTCTAGTCTCTGCTGTTTCCGCCTCTTGCCTCTAACCTCTGCCATTAACTTGTATCGCTTTCTCGCTAGTTTCGCTTGCTTTGCTGGTCTTGCTGGTTTCACTTGTGTCTGTGAACTTGTTTTCCGGAGGTAAAAATATGGATTTAATGAGCCTGGTGGGATTCTCGCTTGGAGCGTTTGTAATTTTGTGGGGTGTAATAAGCTCCGGCATAGGCATGCTGTTCATAAACTCCCACGGCATAGTGCTGGTCGTAGGCGGGACGCTGGCCGCCACTATCATAAACACCTCTTACTCCGCCTTTATGAGCGGCCTGAAGGGTTTTGTAAAGATCCTGAGAAAAGACACACTCCCCGACGTGGCCGACTGCATAAAAACGCTGGTTTCCCTTTCGAACACCGCCCAGAAGGAAGGCGGTATAATGGCTTTACAGAACGTGGACCCTAATTTCGCGAGAGGTTTTTTAAAAAGGGCCGTTACGGTGGCCATGATATCCGGAGAGCTGCGCGAGGTCAGGAACATACTGGAAGAAGAAATACGCAGAAGCAGGCTGAATTTCCAGGAGGATTCCAATTTTTACAGGACGGCGGGAGTTCTCTCCCCCATGTTCGGCCTTATAGGAACTCTTTTCGGAATAATACAGACCCTTTCCAATCTTTCAGACCCCCAACTGATAGCGAAGAGCATGGCCGTGGCCATCACCTCCGCTTTCTACGGCATTTCCTTTTCCAATCTTATCTTCATTCCCGTGGCGAACAAGATAAGGCTGCTTGCCATAAACGAAACCCTTATTTTTCAGCTCGTTCTGGAGGGCGTGGTGGACATAATGAGCGGAAAGCCTTCGCATCTTGTGGAAATGCATCTTAAAGGGTACATAGTTTCGGAAAGGAAGTAAGGGAAAGGCATAAGGCGTAAGGCATAAGGCGTAAGGGATAAGTAATAGGGATAAGGGATAAGAGCAAAACAAGCAAGACTAGCGAGAAAGTTAAGAGAAAAGCAAAAAGCGTAAAACGTGAACAGGGAACAGAAAAAAAATGAAATTTTTCGAAAGAGAAGACAACCTGGAAAACGAGCTTAACAGGGGAGCCCTGTGGGCCATAACCTACGGCGACATGATGAGCTACCTGATGATCTTTTTCCTCATCCTTTTCGCCTTTTACAGCTCCAAGAACATAAGCAGTCAGTTCGCCATGAAAAGCATAGAGGAGACTTTCGGCAAGGACAACGAGGTTGTGAGCACCATCTTCTCCAAGCACGGCATACAGCAGATAGCCAGGGTGGAGATATCCTCCAATAAGATAACCATAAATTTTTCCGAACCCATACTTTTCGATCCCGGCAGCGACAGGCTCAAGGCGAGCTCTCTCCCCCATCTTAAAAAACTGGCCAAGGTTTTCAAGGATATTCCAAATCCCATACAGATAGAAGGGCATACGGACAATATCCCCCCAGGCAGGCGTTCGCCTTTTAAGTCCAACTGGGAGCTTTCCGCGGCGCGGGCTTTTTCCGTCCTGAAATACCTGGTTGAGAACGAAGTGGCTCCCGAAAAACTTTCCGCGGTCGGCTACGGGGAATTCAAGCCCATAAGCGCCAATGACACGCCCGAAGGCAGGGGCACGAACAGAAGGATAGAAATAAACATCATAAGGCATGAGATATAGGGAAGGCACAAAGAAGTAATTAAGAGATTGAGAGATTAAGAAATTGAGAAAAATAAGAAAAAGTTGCAAAGTTGACAGGTTGAAAAGTTGAAAAGTCGAGAAAATATAGAGAACAAAAAGAA
>PEXN01000063.1 GCA_002774685.1 Elusimicrobia bacterium CG08_land_8_20_14_0_20_51_18
ATCGTCACCAGGCGGCCGGAAACGTACATCCTGTCCGCCATCCACAAATTCTTTTTGAGCCATTCCTTGCTTTCCACGCGCAAGACCCCGGCCAACTGCATGGCTTTGAGGACACCGGCCTGAAAGTAAAGCTGGAAAGTCCCCCAGCTGGTAATATTGGTATGCGGATAAAAATCCAGTTTGGCCGGGTTCATCTTTCCTATGGAATCGAAAGTCAGATATTCGTCGAAATGGAAGGTGGAAAGCCGGCCGGTTTTGGAAGGCAGGCTGCAGGAAAACCCCATAAACCGCAGGCCGAGGCCCAGCAGTATTATTCCCGCCAGGGCCGTATACGTTCTTTTTTCTTTCATTTTTACCACTTTTAGTTTATTAAAAAACAGCCCGCCATAGCAATAGATTATGTCCTCGTTTTTTGGTAAAATCAAGGGATAGGCGGAAGGCAGAAGACTTAAGGCTGAAGGCGGAAAGCCTTGAACCGGCCGCCTGTTTTTAAGGAGACTATTATGAAGATACAGATGGTAGACATGCTGGCCGGCTATCCCCCGATACGCGAGGAGATAGAAACGGCCGTCAGAAACGTTTTCAACAAAGCCAATTTCATACTCGGCGAGGAAGTTAAAAAGTTCGAAGCCGAGTTCGCCGCCCACAACGGCGCCAGGTACTGCGTCGGAGTGGCCAACGGCACCGACGCGCTGCGCATGGCCTATATAGCCGGCGGCATCAAGCCGGGCGACGAGGTCATCACTTCCCCCTTCACCTTCATAGCCACCTCGGAGACCCTCAGCCAGATAGGCGCCGTGCCGGTGTTCGCCGACATCGACCCCGTCACCTACACCCTGGACCCGAAATCGGTGGAGAAAAAGATCACGAAAAAGACCAGGGCGCTCGTCCCGGTGCACCTCTACGGCCACCCGTGCGACATGGACGCCCTGCTGGCTCTGGCGAAGAAGCATAACCTCATCGTCATCGAGGACACCGCCCAGGCCTTCACCGCCAAGTACCGTCCCGGCGGCAAGGACTGGAAATACCTCGGCACGCTGGGCCACTGCGGCACGTTCAGCTTTTTTCCGGCCAAGAACCTGGGAGCTTTCGGCGACGGCGGAGCCGTGCTGACCAACGACGACAATATCTACGCGACGCTGATACAACTGCGCAATCACGGAAGCAAGGCGCGCTATCATCACGAGATGGAAGGTTTCAACAGCCGTCTCGACACCGTACAGGCGGCCGTTCTCTCCATACGCCTGAAGCACGTGGAGAAGTGGACCGAAATGCGCAACGAAGTGGCGAAAAAATACGCGGAACGGCTCAAGGACGTCTGCGTAACGCCCTTCGTCCCGGCCAACTGCCGCCATTCGTTCAACTACTACACCCTGCGTTTTGACAGCAAGGAAAAGCGCGATAACGCGCAGAAACACCTGACCGAGCAGGGTATAGCCAACCAGATCTACTACCCGATAGCGCTTCATCTCCAGGAGGCCTACAAGCGCCTCGGCGGCAAGAGGGGCGACCTGCCCGCCTGCGATTCGGCGATGGACGCCGTCTTCTCCCTGCCGATGTACCCCGAGCTTACCGACGAGCAGATAAACGTCATAACCGACAAGGTGAAGGAAGCGGTAAAGATAAAAGTAAAGTAAAACAGGCAGACATAAGGCAACAGGCATAAGGCAGAAGGCATCCCGCCAAAGCAGCAGTGGCGGGAAGGAAACGGGCAAAGAGGTCGTCAGTGAAAAAAACGGATATTCTGATAATAGGCGCGGGACTGACCGGCCTGTCCTGCGCCTTTAAACTAGAAAAAAAGCGAGCCGATTATCTGCTGGCGGAAAAGGAGAACTGGGCGGGCGGCCTGGCCCGTTCTTTCCGCAAAGACGGGTTCACCTTCGACTATTCAGGCCATCTGCTTCATCTGCGCTGGCCTGAAACCTCTAAATTCATACTCGATAGCCTCGGTAAAAACGCGAAACCGCTGAAAAGAAAAGCCCGGATATATTCCTCCGGTAAGTTCACGGCTTATCCTTTCCAGATGAACCTGAAAGGACTGCCCGCGAAAGTACGGTCGGAATGCGTGGAAGGCTTCCTGAAAGCCAGGCGCGCTTTCCCCGAAGTAAAGGCGGAGAATTTCAGGGACTGGTGCCTCCAAACTTTCGGCAAAGGCATTTCCAAACATTTCTTCTTCCCCTACAACGCCAAGCTGTGGAATTATCCCCTCGAAAAGCTCTCCACGGACTGGATGGGGCAATTCGTTCCGGTTCCCAAAACCGAAGAAGTGCTTTACGGCGCCTATAAAGACGACGTAAAAGGCGCCGGCTACAACCACGATTTTTATTATCCGGAAACGGGCGGCATAAACGCGCTTCCCGCCGCCATAGCCTCCGGCGTGGAAAGGCTCTCCCTGGATTCGGAGCTAATAAGCCTGAACGCCGCTAATAAAACCGCCAGGCTGCGCAATCTGGGCAATGTCCGCTACAAAAAACTGCTCAGCACCATCCCCCTTAAATATCTGGCCGAAAAAGTGGAGAAAGCTCCGGAAACGGTCAGAAAAAACGCCGAACTGCTCGAACACAACCAGGTTTATATCCTGAACCTCGGCGTAAGAAAATGCCCGCTGCCCCAGCACTGGATTTATTTCCCTGAAAAGGAATTCGTCTTCTACAGGGCCGGAGTATACACCAATTTCTCGCCGTCGTCCGCCCCGCGCGGTTTTTCCTCGTTATACGTGGAAACAGCCTCCAAAAGCGGGGAATTCATAGACCTGAAAAAAGCCGAAGGCCGGATAGTGAAAAATCTGGTTTCCATAGGCGCCGTAAAGGACGAAGACGATATCCTGACCTCGATGTGGCTCAAGGTCCCCTGCGCCTATGTCATCTACAACGAAGCCCGGAAAAAAGCCCTTCCGGAATTGCTCTCGTGGTTTGAAAAACGCGGCATATCAAGCGCCGGAAGGTACGGGGCCTGGAAATATTCTTTTATGGAAGAAAGCGTGAAGGAAGGGTTCGAGACGGCGGAAAAATTATTAAAAAGATAAGGTGCAACCAATTGTTCCAATGCGGGATTGGAAACGGAACAAAAATCCTTATTTTCATTCGTTTTCGCGCCACTCGTTCAGAACAAGTTTATCCGGCATTTCTTTCACAAATTTTTCGTATTGCTTTTCGGACATGCCCTCAAGGTCGCTCAAATGCTTTCTGGCGCGGTCATAATCGGGGTTGTGGCGCAGGGCCTCGCGTAGCGCCTCCATGGCTTTTTCCCTTTCACCCATAAATGCGTAGCAAATACCGAGATTTCCCAGCACCCTGAAGGAAACGGTTTTGTCATGCCGCAAGACCTTCAGAGCCTCCACGAATAATTCTTCGGCTTTTTTAAAATTCTTGTGCATCATAAAGCCAAGCGCGGCCTGCGCCTTCTCCGAGGCCGGCGGCGCCGCCTTGTTCTCCATGCTCTGTATTTTCATGGAATAACCGATTTTGTCGGGATAGGGGTGATTCCTGCTTTTCCGCTCTTCGCATATCAGCGTGAAGGGGCTTTTCCCGTTCTCTCCGTTAGCCGGGGACTTTAGCCAGGCATCCGAGTCAGTCCCGGAAAGCGCCTCCCCTGTTTTCTGAAACAGTTCGCAATTGTAGTCCATCAGTTTTTTTGTGTATTTTGTCTCTACCGGACCGTAAGGTTCCGCTCCTGCATATTCAACCGGAGCGGTAAGACCGGCTTTTTTTCCGGAGGCCAGGTTCCACCAGGCGTTCATAATGTCCATTGCTCCAAACGCCTCTTCCTGATCGGGCATGCGCTCAAAAAGAATCTTTTGAGCCGCCATGAATTCGTCGTGGTTTCCGCAATCCACCGCCTTTTCTATTATGGAAAAAGGCATATCCGCGCCGGCCCATCTCTGCCAGATGCCGGCCAGGCGTGTTTTGCAGAAAAACTCGCCTTTTTCAAGCCAGTTTATGGGCCTGCTCCAGAGCTTCAGCAGATAGCGCGGTTTCAAGGCGCTTATCTTTTCCGGCGAATCAAAATGTTTCATGAAGATATTTTTCAGTTCGACGCCGTCCGGGTAGCCGAAAATCCAGCCGGTAAAAATCGGCTCTTCCGCCAGGGGGATAACCCTGGCAAAAAGCGTGTTTCCCGCCCGCATGGTTTGGCTGCCGAGTATGTCCTTAATCGTCCATTCGCCCGCGCCGTCCAGCCTTTTGATACGCACAAGCCCGGCTTTTTCATCCGAAGACAGGACCTCAAACACGCCGAAAACGGTTCCGGTAAGGGCCTTGAAAAATTCTTTTTCCTTTTTGGGAAGGCTCTGTCCGCTGTAGCGCGCAAAAACCTCAATCGGCGTTTTCAGATACCGCGTGGTCTTTCTGTCATAAAGGAACCATTCGGAGAAAAGGCCTTTTAAGGTTTCGTCCCCCTCGATCGCCTCCGGCTCCTCGTAAAAGGCGAAAAACTCCCCCGCCGCGTCCAGAAGCTCCTGCTTCATAACCGGGTCGCGCAGCGCCCACTCCCGGAATTTATCCAGCAATTTCCGCGTGTTCATGATTCCCTCCTAACATCTCGACATCCCAAATCGCCGGGATTTTTCCGGCGGGTTTATTTTTGAATCTTTGCGCTGTTTTTATCGGCATATCAGCGGATCTTTTTGTTTTCCTCAAACAGGCGGATGTAGTCCTTCTGGGTTTCCATCACCATCTCGGCTATAAAGGCGGTGAAGGGCTTGTCGTCCGCGTGCGCTTTTTCAAGGGTGTTTATATAATCCGGGCGGCGGATGGGCGGGATTATGGTTATGTTATAGCCGGCCTGCAGCAGCGCCAGATTCATTAAAAGCCTGGCCAGCCTGCCGTTGCCGTCCACAAAGGGGTGGATAAACACAAAATCCTTGTGAACGCGCGCGGCAAACTCAACCGGGTGAAGCCTCTCTTTAAGGCCGGGCAGTTTGCGCGCATAATTCACCATAAGGGCGGGAAGGTTCTCCGGCAGCGGCAGGGGGTGCTTTGAGCCGCTGATAAAAACCTTAACCTTGCGGTATTTACCGGCCTTTTTAACGTCTATCCTGTAATAGAACAGCTTGTGCAGCTTTTTAATATCCGCCTCGGCTATAGTCTGGCGCTTGTAAAGGTTATACATCAGGTCATAGGCCTCGCCGTGGCCAAGGGCCTCAAAATGGTCTTTTAACGGCTTGCCGTTTATGGTAAGGCCGTCCTCTATGACTATTTTGGTTTCGCTCTCGGTAAGAGAATTTCCCTCAATTGCGTTAGAGGTATAAGTGAGCCCGACCTTGTAGTATTCCCTAATCTGTTTAAGGACGGTTTTGTTTATGGGCCGGTGTTCGTTGATTTCTTTTTGCAGTCTGTCTATTTCAGCCAGTATATTCTTCATATTTTCCTCGCTTTATAAAGTTCTCCCTTAAAAGCCTTATCTAAAACTGAGGGCATAAGAGATTGAATTTCTTTGTCAAGTTTGATTTGAATCTGCCCAAGTTGGCTTAGTTTTTCTTTGAAATATTTGAAATATTTAATCAGCCTATCTTGCTCTGGAAGGGACGGCACTGTAATCACCTTGTTTTTAAGGAAGCTATTCGGGGCCCTTTGCTGCCCAGCGGTGCCTTTAAAATGCGTAGCGGCATCCTTGCGGAACTCTTTGCTTCGAACCAGAAGGTGAAGCCATTCGGCTTTTATTTCCGGGCCAGGCCTAAGCACATGGAACTCGGTGGAACCAAAACCTATTCCATTTTCAAGATTTTCCGCTATGGCTGACTTGCCATTTTGCATACATGGCGTAATTTTTGCGAATATGACATCCCCATTCTCAAAATAAGTATAACCTTTTGAGACCTGATAGAATGGCTTGCTAATTTTCTCTTTAATCGTTCCAGAGACCTCATCAACCGCCGACATGGGAACAAATGAGACGGTCTCGGCAGCTTTAAAGTCAGCTTGGGCTCTTGTGGGATTTACTGTTACAAAGTCAGGCATAACACCGGATTTCCAGCCAGAAGCTTTCCCAAAAATGCGCTTTAATTCCGAATCTATAAGCGCATCTATTTCTTTCTGTGTCACTTCCTGAAGTTTATGGGCTTCACTAAGTTTTTGAGAAATATTTTCAATCTGCGCGACAATTTTACGCTGTTCCGGCAAGGATGGGATAGCGACTACCATTTCAAGAAATTTTTCTTCTTTCAATCTGACACGATTGGTTGTGCCTTCGCTTGCTTTCTTGCAAATTTCAATAAAATCCTTTGTCTTGGTCATCCATTCAAGGAAATGGGGCTCCACCCTGGCAGCGTTAACATTAAAAACCGGGAAATCACCACTGACTACGGCTCCGTCCAGGTTTAATGGGACAATACCAAAAGCTCCATGACGCGCATCAATTCTGGAAAGAATAAGCTGTCCGGACTTTACTTTATTTTTTTGTTTAGAGGCCACATCCATGCCCGTAACCTCTCCACGCTGAACCACACCTTTGCCCCAAAGCCTGACGGTAATCTCTCGGTATAAGTCATCCGGCCTTAATTCAATCCAATTATCAGACTTTGTCAGCAGGTCTTTTAATGGAATGTTTTGCCATGATGAAGTCATTTGCCACTCTCTAATAGCACTTTAATTTCGCGCATAATACCAATAACTTTCTCTTCTTTTTCCAATATGTCTTCTATGAGTTTCTCCGGCGGGAGGTGTTCAAATTCCTCCTGGGACTTTGGATTTTTTATATCAAGGTTGGCGGAGATAAGGACTTTGTTTTCGTCGTATTTAAGGATATTTTCCGCTTTCACTTTCCAGGCCTGGTCATTTTTTTCGCGTTTTTTCCACCAATCAAGACAAGGTTTAAACTCGTCAAACTGTATCGGCTGGGTTTTTGTGTAATTTTTGCGGCCTTCGGGTAGTGGTTGTTCGTAGAACCATATTTCTTTTGTAGGCCCGCCGTGCGTAAAGAATAGTATGTTGGTTGAAATACCTGTGTAAGGCGCGAACACACCCGTAGGCAGTCGCACAATTGTGTGCAGGTTGAACTCTTTAAGCAACTCCTCCTTAATCCTGGCAGAAACCCCATCACCAAAAAGAGTTCCATTGGGCACAATTACCGCTGCCTGGCCCCCCTTCTTTGAATCCACGCCTTTGCGCCTGAGTTTGCGCATGATAAGCTGTAAAAAAAGAAGCGCGGTTTCGGCGGTCTGCTTGTCCCGCGGAAAATTACCTTGTATGCCCTTTTCCTCTTCGCCGCCGAATGGCGGATTTGTGACTATAACATCCACGCGGTCTTTGTCGCCTATTTCGTTAAGCGGAAAGCGCAGGGAATTTCCTGAATCTATCGAGGGCGAATCCAGCCCATGCAGAAGCAGGTTCATCTGACAGAGCAGATAAGGCAAGGATTTTGCCTCACCGCCATAAACAGTGTCATTTTGAAGAATTTTATTATCTTCAACGCTCTTACACTGCTTCCGGATATGTTCAAAGGCTTCAACAAGGAAGCCGCCGGTGCCGCAGGAAGGATCCAGCACGGTTTCGCCCAGCTTAGGGTTGACGGCGTTAACCATAAACTTTACCACGGCGCGGGGCGTGTAAAATTCCCCCGCGTCCCCGGCGGAGTCCCGCATTTCCTTAAGCAGGCTTTCGTAAAGGTGGGAAAGGGTGTAAATTTCTTCGGTAGAGGTAAAGTGTATGCCGTTAATCTTATTTATAACATCCCGCAGGAGATAGCCGCTTTGCATACGGTTTATGGTGCCGCGGAATACGGTGGAAATAACCGTACGCCTGTCCCCTCTTTTGGTGCCTTCAAGTTTTTTTAAGTACGCGAACAGCCCGGCGCCACGGCTGCCGTCCGGCCTCACGCACTCCTCGTTGTTAATAAATGAGATCAACTCCTCACCCGTTATGCCTTCTTCTTTTGCGGCCCAGTCGCGCCACCTGTATGGAAGCTGTATGGAGGAAGCGTATCTTTTCCCTTCCATTTTGCTTTCGTTCTCGCGCATTTTCTCCATATCGTCCAGGAATTTAAGAAACATTATCCAGGTGAGCATGGGCAGTCGGTCGGAGTCGCCGTTAAGGCCCTTGTCCTTGCGCATTATGTCCCGGCAGGATTTTATAATAGAACTGAGCTGCCCTGCGGTGGTCTGCGGCTTACTTTCCTTTCCCGAATTCGTCATATTTTCTCCTTAACCAATTCATCCCAGAAATTTGAAATAAAAGCGAAAGCCTCGTCCATCGCTTTGGGCTTAAGCCCCACCTCTTCGGCAAGATTTTTATACGGCAATTCCCAGCTGGCCGGGGGAGGAGGAAGTTTACCCGGAATCGGATGAGTGCTTCTTCTCGCGAAAACCGCCCTTACGGCCGACCTGACTTTTTCCGGAGAAAGCTCTTTTTGTATAAGTATCACCATGTCCACAAGATCCCTGGTTCTCGAATTTATAGTCTCCCCGCGCGGAAGGGTATAAGCGTGAATTTTTTCCGCGAAATGCTGTTCTTTTGGAAGCAAGGCTATCTTTGCCGGAGGAATTCCGGCAAAGGAGAGCATATCGTGGCCCAAAACCCACTCGGGCTCGCCCGTGACAGCATCGCCTACGGCCACATCAAAATGAAAAGTTGAGAACTGCCGCTTGTCCACAACCGCTTCAACCGGAAACCTGTACCCCCCGTACGGAGCCCCGTCAATATCCTTCGTCTCCTCGCCGATACGGAATTCAAACCAGTCATCTAGATTTTTCGCGGCGATATCTTCAAGAATATCCCGTATGGCCGCGGGGTCCGCGGTGTTGGCGCCGGGGAGCATTAAAGCGCGCGGCAGCGTAAAATCCATGTCTTTCGTGGAACGGGAATTTTCCCTGTATCGGATTTCCAGAGCGTAACCGCCTTTTAACACCCAGGCCTGCTCTTTATCGGCAAAAAAGCGCGCCAAAAGCCTTTCAAACGCCACCGATTTTCTAAGCCGGGCTAAATCCTGACCGCCGCCGGAAGCAACGGTTTTAAGCCGGTCTTCAAGAGCCCTTCTAAAATCCGCGGCAGATTTATAAATACTATTTTTTCCCATGCGCTGCGTCGTTTCTGTAAACGGCTATAACCCCCTCAAGGTACGAAATGAAATCTGTCATGCCGGGCGGCGGAGGAGAGGATCCCCCTGCCGTCTTTGCGGATTTAATTTTAAAACCGGGAATAAAACCTCTTTTATAAGCGTCCAGAACGCTTTTTTGAAGCTGATCCGGCTCAAAACCGTATATATAAGCGTCAAAAAGCGTGCGAAACGGCGTTGTTACAAAAAAACCCTCATGCCTTTCCATCTCCTCCGGAGAAAGTTTCGCGCGATGAACCACACAGCCCCCGGAAATCTTTTTCCGGAATCCCGGCGGCGCGATAAAATGAATTTTAGCCGGCATTATGTCGCCCAGTTGATGAAAAGCCATAGCGGTATGATGGGAAAATGCTATTTGCGGATTCCCTTCTCGATTCACACTCCAAAGAGACCACCTGATCAGATCCTCTCTTTCGAAAGAAGGATAATTCCTTAGCCGATAAATTCCGCGATCCACGGACAGCCAATGCCCCTTTTCGACATGATAATGCCGCAGCCTGTTGTAATATCCCGCCGAACCGGCCTGTTTAGCCGTAAAATATCCCCCCTGAGAATCAGCTGTCAGGAATAGTTTTTGTTCATTTTCCGCAGAGTTCGTCCGCATAATAGTTACATCCTATGTATCTATTATACAGGAAATACAGTCGTTTGTCAAGGATAAAGCACGATTGTTACATAAAATGTAACAATTACACAAGCTTATCAAGAGTATAAGAAATTCTGTAATTTAGCAAGGGCGTCTTTAAGGTTTTCCGGACCATTGAAGACAGCGGCAATTTCAAGGGTATTGCCGTGTTTTGAAATAGGATCGACCTTGAGAATATCCGGCACTTTAAACTGTTCGGTGCCGTATTCCACATACTTCTCTAGAATTTCATTCAGTATCTGCCTGGCGTCCGGGGAGAAGTTTTCAAAGAAGTCGCTTTTACCAAGTCTTAACCGCTCGGCCCGTTCGCGCCGCGAACGCAACGGAGCGTTATAGGCCACATGGCATAAAAGATCAAAATGGTCTGCGTCAATCTGGCCCGTGGCTTTAACCAAATCTTCAAAAGTTATCCCTTTTTCGGCCAAGGCGGCAATTATAGCCTCCCTTTCCTCCGGCGCTTTCCATTTTGACAGGAGCTCGGCTGAAGAAGTGAACATGGAACGGACTTTTTCCGAGGTGTAATCCGTATAGCGCACGGTTTTAAGCTTATTGCCGGATTCATCCAGGCTTTGCTCATAATCGACTACTATGCGGATTTTGTCGCCCTCATCGACATAATACTTCCGGGGTCCGCCATCCCGCACCGAATCTTCCGCTGAAAGCTCAAATTCATTCCGGACCTGAGCATAGTCCGCTTTTTGTTCCGGAGTTAATGTCTTTTCGGTGCCGGGCTTTGTTTTCCCCTCAGCGTCAATCTCTTCCCGGGTAAGCAGGGCGGGCTCGCCGTCAAACTCGGGGTCGGCAAAGCGCTGAACGGCGCTGCCGGTATAATCCAGAATATTAAAGTAAAACTTTTTATAATCCCTTTTCATACGGGTGCCTCGCCCGATTATCTGCTTAAATTCCGTCATGGAATTAACCACTTTGTATATGACGATATTGCGGCACATCTGCACGTCCACTCCGGTGGTCAACAGCTTGCTGGTAGTGACTATAACGGGTGTGGAGGTTTCCAGCTCCTGAAAGCGGCCGAGATGTCCGCGCCCCAAAGCGCCCTCATCCGAGACTATGCGGCAAACATAGTCGGGATATTGCTTTACAAGGTCGGAATTCAGGTTGTTAAGAATAAAGCGCATTTCTTCCGCTTCTTCCTGGTCTTCACAAAAGACTATGGTTTTGCCAAAGCGGTCTGTGCGTTTAAGAAAATCCGTAAGATGCCGGGCTACGGCTTCCGTACGAGGCCGCAGGGATAGAGTACGGCCAAAATCCTTAGTTCCGTACTCCCCGTCCGGGATTTCGCGTTTATAGCGGTCAACCTGGCCCACAGCGGGTCGCCAGCCGGCGGCGTCAACATCAGGCACAATGCGGTGAACTTTATACGGGGCAAGAAAACCGTCTTCTATGCCCTGTTTCAGGCTGTAAACATAAACCGGATTGCCGAAATGCTTATAGGTGTCCTTATTGTCCTCGCGCAAGGGTGTTGCAGTCATGCCCAATTGATATGCCGGTTCAAAATATTCAAGAATCTCGCGCCAATTACTCTCATCAGCGGCGCTGCCGCGATGACACTCATCTACTATAATGAGATCGAAAAAATCTCTGGAATATTCTTTATAAAGTCCGGGGCGGCGCTCATCCCGCGCCAGCGATTGATACAAGGCGAAGTATATCTCCCGGCTTTTAACGGCCTCGCCGTCAATTTTATGCCGGGCCTCGCCGAAAGGCGCGAAAGTTTTATCTTTGGGATCGTCCACTAATATGCTTCTGTCGGAGAGAAAAAGTATCCGCGGTTTGCGCGCCTCGCCCGACTTATTCCACTTGGAGGTCCAAAGCTTCCAGGCAATCTGGAAAGCGACTTCTGTTTTGCCGGTGCCTGTGGCGAGGGTTATAAGCGCGCGGTTTTGGCCTTTGAGTATAGCCTGAACCACGGAATTTATGGCAATGCGCTGGTAATAACGCGGTTCTTTGTCCGGATTAAAATAATAGGGCGCAAGGACTTTTTCCGCCACACCTTCAGCGGACAGGCCTTTAGCTTTTTGGTATCTATTCCAGAGTTCTTCAGGAGCCGGAAAGGTTTCAAGGCGGGTTTCCGCGCCGGTCGTGTAGTCATGTTCCAGCACTTCAGCGCCGTTGGTCGCGTAGGCAAACATCAGGCCGAGAATTTCCGCGTATTCTCTGGCCTGCTGCATACCGTCGCCGGCGTGTCTATAATCGGCCTTGGCTTCCACGATGGCTATAGGAAAGTCCCGCCGGTAACGCAAAAGATAATCGGCTCTTTTTTGTTTCTTCGTTATACAGGCGCTGCCGACGGTTATAATTCTTCCATCGGTAAAATATTTCTGCTCGCTTATATGGTCGTCGGTCCAGCCGGCGGCGTATAGCTTGGGAAGGACAAATTTGCGGCAAGTATCGGCTTCGTTAGGCATTGCCAAATCCCCTTATAAACACATCGGATATTGTAGTAATTTGAACCTTACACAGACAAACACGGATAAATCGCTTTTCTGAAACTTCCACGTTTTCCAATCTTCTACCCCTTCATAACAGCCCGCAATTCTTCATCTCGGAGCGGAGCTTTTCCGCGCTCTTTTCCGTGAGCTCGGTCAGCGGCAGCTTCAATTCCGGCGAACAATAGCCCTTGAGATGCATGGCGTATTTTACCGGTATCGGATTGGTCTCCACGAAAAGGGCCTTTATGAAATTGAAGTATTTGTGGTGAAGCTTCGCGGCGGCTACGATATCGCCGTTCAGGAAATGTTCGCACATGGAGGAGATCTCGTCCGGCGCCACGTTAGAGGCCACCGAGATCACTCCCCTGGCCCCGACGCTCATCATCGGAAGGGTCAGCCCGTCGTCTCCGGAAAGCACAGTAAACCCCTCGTCGAGAAGATTTATTATTTCGCTGACCTGGTCGAGATTCCCGCTCGCCTCTTTTACGCCCACGATATTGGCGTGCCTTTTCCTGAGCTCCAGCACGGTGGCCGGCAGCATATTCACCCCGGTTCGGCCGGGGATATTATAAAGGATCACCGGCAGCCTGGTATTCTGGGCTATGGCGGAAAAATGCGCCACCATGCCCCTCTGGGTGGGTTTATTGTAATAGGGCACCAGAGCCAAAAGCCCGTCTACTCCGGTCTTTTCGACTTTCTTGAGCATGCTGAGGGTCTTCTCGGTAGAGTTGGTGCCGAAACCGGCTATCACGCTTTTCTTTTCCTTCGCTATTTCCACCGTTTTCCTTATGACTTCCAGATAATCTTCGTCCTTTAAAACCCCGCCTTCGCCGGTAGAGCCGCAGGGCACTATCCCGGAAACGCGGGAAGCGGCCTGAAATTTTATTATTTTCTCGAAGCTCTCGAAGTCCACCCTGTTCTTTTTCATCGGCGTAACGACCGCGGTATAACAGCCTTTAAGTTTCAGCACGTTCCCTCCATAAAAATTTCCATAGATTTCTTCCTCTCTCTCTTTATTCCTTATCCCTGATATCTATTTCGCCCTTGAACACGGTTTCCGCGGGTCCTTCTATGAAAACGTTTCCCGCCCCCGGGCCTTTTTTTTCGAACCACACGCTGAATTTTTCTCCGCTCCTGGAAACGGCTTTTACGGGCTTTTTCAGTTTCCCGAGCAGGCCGGCGGCTATCGCCGAGGCGGTTATGCCGGTTCCGCAGGCCAGGGTTTCGTCTTCCACCCCGCGTTCGTAGGTCCTGACCCGTATTACCCCTTTTTTGAGGGTTATGAAATTGACGTTAGTCCCGGCTTTGCCGAAAAACTTATGGTTCCGCAATTCCCTCCCTCTCGAAAAAACGTCGAAAGAATCGAGCCCTTTTACGGGGACCACCGCGTGGGGAACCCCGGTGTCCAGGAAATGGACCTTTCGCGCCCAGGACGGGAAATTCCCCTTTAAATCCAGCTTTACCTCTTTCACGTCGGGCATCTTTATCCTGACTCGGTCCGCGCCTTTTATTTCCGCCGGCAAAATTCCTTTGGCGGTGAGCAGGCTCAACTTTTTCCCCGAGGCCAGCCCGTTTTCCCAGGCCCAGAGCGCCGAACACCTGGCCCCGTTGCCGCAGAAAGCCCCGGAGCCGTCGCTGTTGAAATATTCCATCCTTACCGAACCCCGGCCCAGCTTATTTACCAGGAGAAGCCCGTCCGCGCCCACAGCCTTTCCCCTGCGGCACAAGGCGGCCGCGAGCGAGGCCTTTTTAGCCGGGGACGCCTTCAGTCCGTAAAGCAGGACGAAATCATTTCCCGCGCCCGACATTTTCCAGAATTTTATTCTCATTCTTCATCCTTTCAATGAAATTTTTCGAGATCTCCCGGGTAAACTCGCCGCCTTTCGCGGCCGAAACCCGGAAGCCGGCGGCCGAAGCGGCGTAATTCCCTTTTTTGTATTCCAGTATCCCCGTTATGAAATATTGAAAATAATCCCCCTTGAAATACTCCAGGTCTTTCTCGAGCCCGTAATCCCCCGAAAAAACGGAATAAAGCACCTTCCTCGTCATGGCGTCCCTGTCCAGCGGGCCGAGACGGCCCGCTTCGGCCATAACGGCGGAAGCTTCGCGGTACAGGCCGGAATAAGAGAGGCACCTGGCTTTGAGGACCAGGAATTCCCGGCTCACCGAGCGCGCGAGCACCGCGTTCACCGTGAAAAGGGCGTCCCCGGCGTCGTTTTTCTCCAGCAGGAAAGCCGCGTATTCAGCGGCCGCTTCCGTATCTTTAAAATCGTCGTTAATCACATACCTGGCGTAATATTCCTTGGCCTTAGACAGAAAACCGAGACGGCGGTACGACCGGGCCAGCGAAAGCGCCGCCCCGTAATCCTGGCCGTTCTTTTCCACCACGGCCAGGAACAGTTCGGCCGAATTTTCATAAAATCCGTTTTTCAGGTATATTTCTCCCAGTCTTTTGTAAAAGAACATATCCTCGGGATAAAGGAGAACGGCCAGTTTATATATGCCGAGGGCCTTATCCATATAGTTCCGGTTTTCGTAGCAAAGCCCGGCGTATTTATAACCCTCCTTTTTCAGCTTATCCGAAGGTTTTTCCTTCAGAAACTCGTCGAACTGGGACAAGGCGGAAGCGCAGTCCTTGTTTTGATAGGAGGCCCTGATCCCGGTCATTATCTCCTCGGCTTTTTTGTCGGACAATCTTCCCCAGAAAAAAGCTTCTCCAGTCCCGCAAAAATAAATAAAAATGAAGAGGACCCCAAGAAACCTGCGACCTGCCACCTGCGACCTGAGACCTGAGACCTGAGACCTGTAACCTGTGTCTTGTTTCATATTCCTTCCGGAAAAGAGCGCAGATTGTCTATCATATACTTCTCCTTTATCGCGCCCATCTTCCCGTAAGTCTCTTTCATAGCCTCTTCGCCGGCGTAAACGCATTTATCGAATTCCATTACCTTGATATCGCTGACCTCCGGATATATTATGAAATCCGATTCATCCTTGCTTTTCTGGGCGAGCAGGCCGCCCCTTATGTCTATCACCTGCATCAGCGTGGTGAGAATGTTGTCCGGCATGTCCCTCGAGGCGCTTTCCGCCACGCTGGCCAGAACCCAGCCGGCGCCCATCTCCTTCAGCGAATCGACAGGCAGGAAATCCACCACGCCGCCGTCCACCAGGTACCTGTGCTTGTATTCTATGGGTTTAAAAATACCGGGAAGATTCACGCTGGCCTTTATGGCTATACTGACGGGCCCCCTGGAAAAGACTATCTTTTCCCCGGTCTTTATATCCATAGCCGCGCAGGAAAAAGGGATCTTCAACTCCTCGAAGTTCTTATCCCCGAAGCTCTCGTCTATAAACTTCCTTATATTGATGGGGTCTATGAGTTTTTCCCTTATAACCAGGCTGATGACATTTATTTTGCTGAAATCCCTGGAAATTTTAAGCTTCTCTATGTTCCTGCCGAAGCCCCAGAGCTTGTCCACCCCGTAGCCCGCGGCGTAAAGACCGCCGACCACCGAGCCCATGGAAGTTCCGGAGATGTAATCTATCGGAAAGCCGGAATCCGACAGGACGTCTATCACTCCTACGTGGGCGAAACCCTTGGCGCCGCCGCCGGAAAGAGCCAATCCCACGGAAAGCCTTTTTTCTTTGGGCGTATTCAGGACCTTCGACCAGAAACAGTCTTTCACGGCTTCTTCGTCAGGGACCGAGCCGGCGTCGGGAACCTGGGAAAAAAGGAAAGGCTGAAAAGCCGAAAAGGATATAATGAAAACGAGGATTTTATTCATAATCAGTTTAAAATTTAGAGTTAAAAGTTTAGCCTGAAAAATGCGGTTGCCCGCGCTTTTACCCTGCCACCTGTTCAGCGGCTCAAGGCCGCTCTTTTCAGTATGAGCAGGTGGCAGCCGCGGCGGTGAATCCTTCAGCAACTGAAGGATTCAGGTTAGAGACTTACGCCTTCCGTCCCGCGCGCTGTTACGGGGCTGTTATTTCCAGGGCCTGGCTCTTCTCGAGCTCTATCAGCGAGCTTATCTGGCGGTGGACGTTCGTAAGCAGCTCTTTTCTGAATTCGTAACTGGATTTTAAAGCCCGTATTTCAGAGATCCCGTTTTGGGAATCAGCGGAACGCAGGAGTTCGCCCATCTCCCCGGCTTTCACGGAATATTCCGCGCATTTTGAGGTATAAAAGGAGTAGTCTTTATACGCCCTCATCACGTCGAATTTTATTTCGTCCTCCATCTGTATCCTTCTGAGCTCGCTTTGCCGCTCCTTGGCTTTTTTGCGCTGAACGTTGGTCCACAGGTCGTAGGAAAAAGGATACTGAATGCTGACATAGGTTATAAAATTCTCCTTTCTCAGCGCGGGACTTTTCAGAGAGGAATAGCTGTCCGAAAAAACGTCGTAGGAAACTCCCAGGTAAAAGTTCGGATATTTCCTCATCATCGCCAGGTTTACGTAAATATTGTCGATTTGCGCCTGGTAAAGTTCGCTCCTGAGCTCGGGTCTTCTTTCCATGGCCGAAATGACGCTTTTGTTCAGGTCGGCGTCTTTGAGTATCACCGGCTCGAACTCCCCCTCCACGTCGAAACCCGGCTCCGGTTCCAGATTCATGGTTTCCATAAGGCTTATCAGGGCCAGCTCGTATTCCCTGCCGGCCTCGTCCAGGCAGTCCTTCATCCGCATTTCATCCCTTACCGCTTCCAGATAATATTCCGAACCTTTCTTCATCCGCGAAAAAACGGCGCGCGTTTCTTCGTAATGTTTCCGGGCCTCTTGCAGGAGATTCTTGTAAAAAAGGGCCGAATAGAAATGTTTTTTCGCCTTGTAAACCACTTCCTGCCGGGCGGCCTCGTATTTTATTTTTTCCTGGTTGAAAGCCGTTTTGGAAAGCTCCAGGGTTTTCGTGGTCCTGCCGCCGGTATAAAGAGGCTGGAGCAGCGTGCCCCTGAAGCCGTAAAGATACTTGTTGTCGTAGCTGGTGTCTATATACCTGTAACTCAGTTCGTTCCCCAGTATGGCAGGGGATTCCACGTCGGACCTGGCCAGATCGCCGGTGAAATATATCTGAGGAAGGAAGAGAAGCCGGGCCTCGCGCACCTGCTGTTTGGCCACGACTATGGACTGTTCGGTTTCGAGAAGCGAGATATTGTTCTTAAGGGAGATAGAAAGGACGTCCTTGAGCTTGAAGGGCTCCTTTTTCTGGGAATAAAGCGCGGACCCCTGAAAAAAAACAAGCGCCGCTGTTATCAATAATTTCATCCGGCCACCCTGTCTCCCGCCGCAAATCGTCCTACGACACAAAAAGCCGCTTTTAAAATATAATACGGCGGCTGGATTATCAAATTTTGAAGCCCGGCATTACGTCTTTAAGCTTGTTCGAATATTCCTGCGCTTTGGCGGTAAGCTGGCTGTTAAGCTGGGCCTGCCTTTTGAGTTCCTCGGCTTCCTTGAAGCCCCTGTGTATCCTTTCCATCATTTCATTGAAGCTGTTCTGCAGGTCCGTAAGCTGATCGCCTTTTCTCAGGTAAACCCTGTGGGTGAGGTCGCCTTCGGCGATGGTCTGGCAGCTTTTTTCGAACTTATAGATGGGCCCCGCCATCTTGTGGGAGATGACGGCGGAGACTATAAGCACTATCAGCAGGTACATGCCTGCTTTTATCAGGAACATCGGCGCCATGGAGAAGATCTCC
>PEXN01000079.1 GCA_002774685.1 Elusimicrobia bacterium CG08_land_8_20_14_0_20_51_18
AACTCGGCAAAGGGGTGCTTTTAAACGACGGGCCGACGCTGCCGGCCAAAGCCGTAAAGCTGGAAGCGCCCCTCCTTGAGCCGAGGGTTCCGCCCGTAAGGTTCAGAAAAACCGTGCCCACCTCCTGGGCCTCCATAACCATAACAGAGGGCAGGAACAGACAGGTGAGAAGGATGTTCGCCTGCGTGGGCTTCCCCGTGCTCCGCCTTTTAAGATATTCCGTTGGTCCGGTGACCCTGGAAGGACTGGCGCAGGGAGCCTCCAGACCCCTGACGGCGGAAGAGCTGAAATATTTTTTGAAATAATCATAAGGAGACATTTTATGAAAATAGCGCCGAGAATAGGCTTCATAGGCCTCGGGATAATGGGCCGCGCCATGGCGCTCAATCTCCTGAAAAACGGCTGCAAAGTTTCGGTTTACAACAGGACCCGCGCTAAAACCCGGGAATTCGAAGAAGCCGGCTGCTACGTGGCGGCGGTTCCCAGGGACCTTTCCGGGCTCTGCAACGTGATAATAACCATGGTCGAGAACGACGCCGCCCTGGACGAGGTGCTTGAAGGTCCGGAAGGCGTTTTCGCGGGAAATTTCGGCGGGAATTATCTGATAAACATGAGCACCGTAAGCTGGAACTTCACGAAAAAGCTGGCCTCCCGCTGTTTGAAAAAAAACGTAAGATTCCTGGACTGCCCGGTTTCCGGCTCCAGACCGCTGGCCGAAAACGGCACGCTGGTCATACTGGCCGGAGCCGAAAAGAAAGACCTTAAGGAAATGGAACCCGTTCTGCTTTCCATGGGAAAGCATATAGTGAACCCGGGCCTCCCCCCCGACGGCACCGCCCTTAAGCTTTGCATGAACCTGATAGTGGCCCAGCTGACCACGGCCCTGGCTGAAAGCTGTTCCCTGGCCCTGAAGACGGGAATAAGGCCGGAACACGTCTTTGAGACTTTTTACAACAGCCCGGCCCTGAACTGCGGATATTTCAGGATGAAAGAGAAAAACATCCTGGACCTGGAGTTTTCCCCGGCCTTTTCCCTGAAGAACATACTCAAGGACGTCAGGTTCATGCTCGAAGCCGCGAAAGAAAAAAATCTGAAACTGCCCGTGACCGAAGCCGTGGAGAAAACACTGAACGAAGGCTTTAAACGGGGCTACTGGGACGAAGACCTGACGGCGATAATGAAGCTGTACAAGTAAAAAGTAAGACAAGTTGACAAGTTAATAAGTTAATAAACCAAAAGCAAAAACCTTAGGGCCCGTGAAACGTGAAGCGTAAATCGTGAATCGAAACGACGCCCCCCCCAAAAAAACAGGGTTTTCAATACTCAGGAGTTTTTTGTTATAATTTTTATATGATCCAGACACCCCTCCATCCAGACACCCGAACGCCTGCCGAAGGCAGGCATAAAATCGTTACCCCGCTTTGCGGGGTGTTCGGGTGTCTGGATAAATTTAATTTTAAGACGATAGGGCGGCTTTCAGCCGCCGGAGAGGTGTCTGGATGAAGAAATTGATAGTGAAACTCGGCTTAAAATTCAACCTGCAAAAAATGCCCTATTGGATGATACTTCTTCTGCTGCTTTGCTCCATGCTGGCCCTTTACGCTTTTTATGAAGAAACGCGTCATTTGAACAACGCCTATCAGGATTGCTCCGACTGCTCCAGATAAATTGCCGCCCCGGTTCCCCGCCCGTCTTGCTTTAAAGCTTTTTTTGTGCTATAATGTTAGTGTAAACTAACATTGTTAAAATGGGTTAACTTTATGGAAAGACTGACCAAAAGCCTGGAAGACTACATGGAAGCGGTCTACGTGCTGGAACAGCGCGACGGCTTCGCCAGGATAAGCTCGCTCAGCGAACTCCTGAAAGTTAAGAAACCTTCGGTCAACTCCGCGGCAAAACTTCTGAAAAGCAGGGATCTCATAGAGCACGAGCGCTACGGCTACATAAAGCTCACCCCCCGCGGCCGGGCCCTGGCGAAAGACATTTTTTCCTCCCACAACGACATAAAGGAGCTCCTTTCGGAGGTCCTCGGCGTATGCGAAAGCGACGCCGCCAGCCAGGCCTGCGAAATAGAACATGTCATAAACGAAAGAACGCACAGAAAAATAGCGGATTTCGTCAGTTTCGTAAAAAGCGACGCGCGCATTTATTCACGGATAAAAGATTTCAAAGGAAAAGACCATGAAAAAAACGGCTCTTACTGAGCTTAAGAACGGGGAAAAGGCGGTAGTCACCGGGATAAACGGCGGCGGCCAGCTGGTCCACAGGCTCAATTCGATGGGGGTCTTTCCCGGAAAGGAGATAACCAAAAGGTTCTCCTCCCGCAGGGGCCCGGTAATAATAGAGGTGCTGCGCTCCAAGGTGGCCATAGGGCGCGGCATGGCGGAAAAAATAATGGTGCAGAGGGTGCCTTAAAAAAGCCGCAACGGCTTTCTTCTCATGAAAAAAATAATACTTACAGGGAACCCCAACGTCGGCAAAAGCGTGATCTTCTCCCACCTCACGAACCTCGGCGCGCTCTCCTCCAATTACCCCGGAACGACAGTCGAACTGCTCAAAGGAAAGGCGGTCCTGGCAAAAAACGATTTCGAACTGGTGGACGTGCCGGGCGCCTACAGCCTGGACGCCACTAACAAAGCCGAGGAAGCGGCCGCCGGCATAATAAACTCCGGAGATTACGCCCTTACGATAAACGTCCTCGACGCCACGGCCCTGGAAAGAAACCTTTTTTTCGCCCTGTCCCTCCTCGAACGCAAAACCCCCCTGCTCTTTCTCCTCAACAAATGCGACTTGGCGAAAAACAGGGGCATAAAGATAGACCCGGAAAAGCTCTCCTCGGAACTGGGAGCGAGGGTAATTCCCGTTATAGCCACCACCGGGGAGGGGTTCGACAAGCTTAACCTGCGCATAGGAGAATTTCTGGAAGAGCCAGCGGCCTTCCTCCCCTCAAAAGCGATACCGGAAAAGAACCCGGAAAAATGGAAACTGATAGGAGAGATCTCCTCTCTTTCCCAGAAAATAGAGCACAAGCACCCGTGTTTCCTGGAAAAACTCGAAACCGTAACCACTACCCCCCATACGGCCATCCCTTTCGGTTTTGTGGTGCTGCTCTCTTCCATTCTGCTCATCCGGTTCATAGGCGAAAACCTGACAAACTTCGTTCTCGACCCTCTTTTCAATTCCTATTACGCCCCTTTCCTGGCAAAGCTTTCCGCCGCCTTGGATTCCGCTACCCTGAAAGCCCTGCTCTTCGGAAGCAGCCCGGTCCCGATGGAATCTTTCGGGCTCCTGACCACGGGCCTTTACGTGCCTTTCGTGGTGGTTTTGCCATATATATTGGCCTTTTACCTCATTCTCAGCCTCCTGGAGGATATAGGCTACCTACCGAGAATAGCGGTGATACTCGATAATCTGTCGCATAGGATCGGGCTTCACGGCTACGGAACCATCCCGATAATGATGGGGCTGGGCTGCAAGGTGCCGGGCCTGCTGGCGACCAGGGTTCTCGAGACCAAAAAGGAAAAAATAATAGCCTCATCTCTCCTCTTCCTGATGGCGCCCTGTATGCCCCAGAGCGCCATGATATTTTCCATCCTTTCCCCTTATCCCGTCTTCTACACCCTGCTGGTTTTCGGCTATATTTTTTTCATAGGCCTGGTCGCGGGCCTCCTGCTGAACCGCCTGATAAAACAGGAAACGCCGGAACTTTTCATCGAAATTCCTTCCTACCAGACGCCCAATCCCAGGCTTCTCTTTTTCAAGCTGCGCCTCAGGCTCAGGGCCTTTCTGATAGACGCCGTGCCGCTCATCATGCTGGGGATCCTCGCTATAAATCTTCTGGACATTTTCGGAGTCCTTTCCTCCATCTCCTCTTTTTTCTCGCCCTTCTTTACCAAAGTGCTCAGACTGCCCGGCGAGATGGGCTCCGTCATAATACTGGGCTTCCTGAAAAAAGACGTTTCCATCTCCATGCTCGCCCCTTTTCACCTGGCCCCGGCCCAGCTCGCGGTGGCTTCGGTATTCCTGGCCGTTTACCTGCCCTGCGTGGCGAGCCTCTTCCTTATGATAAAGGAACTCGGAGCGAAAAGCTCTTTTTACGTGGCCGCCTTCAACCTGGCCGCCGCGGTTTTATTTTCCGCCCTTTTAGCGTTCCTTTTAAATTTATAAAATATATCGGATGAAGATAATTGAAGACTTAAAGAAAAATCTCGGCAAAAATATAATTTTTCTGGGTGTGGTCAGCGGACTGACCGACATTTCCAGCGAAATGCTCTATCCCGTCATCCCCGTCTTCCTCACTTCGGTCCTTAACGCTCCCATGAGCGTGGTAGGGCTTATCGAGGGCATCGCGGAATCCACGGCCAGCGTGCTTAAAATAGCCGGCGGCTGGTGGTCGGACAAGATCTCCAAAAGAAAACCCTTCGTAGTAGGGGGCTACGCCCTTTCGGCGCTGGCAAAACCACTGATGGCTCTCGCTTTCAGCTGGCACTTCGTCCTTTTAGCCAGATTCATAGACCGGGTGGGCAAAGGCGTCAGGACCTCGGCGAGGGACGCTCTTATCTCCTCCTCCACGGGAAAAGAACACTGGGGCAAGGCCTTCGGCTTCCACCGGGCCATGGACACGCTGGGCGCGGCCGTGGGGCCTCTCGTCGCTTTGCTTCTCTTCAAACTCCTGGGGGACGGGGCTTACAGACAGATATTTCTCATAGCCTTCATCCCGGCCGTCCTGGGCGTGCTGGTTTTGGTTTATTTCGTGAAAGAAAGCGCGCCGGTCGAAAAAAAAGAAGACAAAACCGCGGTGGAAATAAAGGAGTTAAGCGGGGATTTTAAGATTTTCACGGCCCTTTACCTGATCTTCGCCCTGGGAAATTCCTCGGACGCTTTTTTAATACTCAGGACAAAAAGCCTCGGCTTCACCATGGGCGGCGTAATACTGGTATACTTCGGCTATAACATAATCTACGCGATCCTGGCCACTCCGGCGGGCTATATAGCGGACAGGTTCGGGAAGATAAATTCTCTCGTCTTCGGGCTCGCCGTCTTTTCCCTGGTTTACCTGGGCTTCGCCAAGAACGAAAGCAAATCGGCGGTCTGGCTGCTTTTTGCCGCTTACGGCTTTTACGGCGCTTTCAGCGAAGGGATCTACAAAGCCATTATTTCGCATCTCAGTCCCTCGGAAAAAAGAGCCACGGCAATGGGGCTTTTCCAGGGCCTGCTGGGCTTCATGCTTTTCTTTTCGAGCTTCCTGGCCGGTATACTCTGGGAGAAGTACGGCGCCCCGGCGCCTTTTTTCATCGGCTCCACCACGGCGATAATCTCCGCCATCTCCATCTTTTTCTGGTCAAGGCTTAAAGGAATAAAAATATAGGAGGAGAGAATAGCGGTCAGGGAACAGAGGTTAGCGTAAAACGTGAAGCAGTAAACAGTAATAAGTGGCAAAGGAACATAGGCACAGAGGCACAAAGGGAAATATGATATTCCTTAATAACACTTTGCCGCTTTGTCCCTTTGACACTTTCTCTCTTTACTCTTTATGACAGGCGCCTCTTGTCTCTAACCTCTATTGTTGCTATGAATATTTTAAAGGAAGTTCTAAGGAACGAAGTTTATCCGGCCCTGGGCTGCACCGAGCCCGTAGCCGTGGCTTTCTGCAGCGCGACGGCCGCGAAGCTCCTCGGCGCCCGGCAAATAGACGCTCTGGAAGTCGTCCTGGACCCCGGGACCTACAAGAACGGTTTCGGAGTGCCCCTGCCCAACACAAAGAACGAGAAAGGCAACCTGATAGCCGCGGCGCTGGGAGCCCTGGCGGCCAAACCGGGATTAAAATACAATATTTTCAGCAATTTGAAACCGGAGGCCATAAAGGCGGCAAAAGAATTCATCAGAAGCGGAAAGGTCAGGATGAGCATAGACTATACCCGCAGGGAGATCTTCATAGAAACCAGGGCGAAAAGCGGGAAAAACGTGTCGGTATGCTCCATAAGCGGCGGGCATTTCAACATAACCTTCATGGCCCTTAACGGCAAAATAATAAAGACCGGCGGGGCGGAAAAGAAAAAAGACCAGAGCTACAAGGAATTCCTTAAAGCCCTGAAAATATCGGACCTCCTGGAAATAGCCGACAGCGCCTCGAAAAAAGAGCTCGACTACATAGAAAAAGGGATAAAGATGAATCTCAAGGCCTCGAAAAAAGGCCTTAAGCTTAAAAAAGCGGGCTTCTACATAAAAGACCTGATAAAGAGCGGTTATCTCAAAAAAGACATCCTCTCCACCGCTAAAATGATAACGTCTTCGGCCACCGACGCCAGGATGGCGGGGCTTCCCAACCCCGTGATGTCCAGCGGGCAAAGCGGGAACCAGGGCGTGATAGCCATTCTGGTGCCCTATCTCGTCGGGAAATATTTCAGGACGCCGAGAGAAAGAATGCTCAAGAGCGTGGCCCTTTCCCATCTGATAAACTCCTACATAAAAGTTTTCCTCGGGGAGGTTTCCCCCATCTGCGGCTGCGCCGTGTCGGCGGGAGTGGGAGCCAGCGCCGCCATAGTTTACCAGCGCAAAGGGAAAGACCTGGAGGCCATAAACGCCGCCGTGAACAATCTGATAAGCGATATAGGCGGGATGCTGTGCGACGGGGCGAAAAGCGGCTGCGCCCTGAAAGTGGCCTCCTCCAGCGATTCTTCCATCAGGAGCGCCTATATGGCCATAAAAGGGCACGGCATAGGCGAGGACGAGGGATTTATAGGCAGGACGGCTGAGGAAACAATAAGGAACCTTGCCAGGATAACTACCACCGGCATGTCGGGGATAGACTCCATAATAATCGACACCATGATAAATAAGCAGAAAACAGGATATTGAGAAAATGGAGATTAAGGAATTAAGGGGAAAACAAATAGAACCGTATGAAATTTCTTCTTAATCTCTCAATGACTTATTGAGCCCGGCGTAAATAATGTCCCATCTGGCCGGGATGATTTTGTCCCACGGGGACTATCCCGTCCACATAGGAATAGGGAATGGGA
>PEXN01000166.1 GCA_002774685.1 Elusimicrobia bacterium CG08_land_8_20_14_0_20_51_18
AGGGAATAGAGGAGAGAGACCGGAGGAATAGAAGGTTGGAAGTTTGGATGTTTGGCTTAAAAAGAGATCCACTTAATTAAAAGCTAACCTTCGAACCCTCCAACCCTCAAGCTTTAGACTCCTTCACACTTTACTCTTTCCGCTTCACGTTTTATGCTTCTTGCGTTGTTACTTGTGTCTTGTGACTTGAAACATGCAACTCCTGAAAACTTCAGTTGAAGTTTTCAGGTTTACCGGAGGACAGATGAGAGACTACAAGAACGTCGAATGGAAAAACATTGATTTATGGAAGGACGTCAGCGAGAAACAGTGGTACGACTATAAGTGGCAGCTCGCGAACGCCATAAAGGACATAGAAACCCTCAAGAAAGTGGCCGTAGTGGACAAGCAGGAAGAGGAAGACCTGAAAAAATGCCTTAAGAAATTCAGAATGGCCATAACCCCTTACTACGCGGCCCTGATGGACAAGAAAGATAAGAAATGTCCCGTGAGGATGCTGGCCGTGCCGAGCGCCAGGGAACTCGTGAATTCGCCGGCCGACCTTTCGGATCCGCTCCACGAAGATGTGGATTCTCCCGCCCCGGGCCTCACCCACCGTTATCCGGACAGAGTGCTTTTTCTCGTCACCAACATCTGCTCGATGAACTGCAGGCATTGCACCAGGAGAAGGCTTGTCGGCTTCGAAGACGTGCATATGAGCTGGGAAAGCGTGCAGAAAGCCATCGATTACATAAAAGGGGCGAAAGAAGTCCGCGACGTGCTGATTTCCGGGGGAGACCCTTTCGTTCTTAACGACGAAATGCTGGAAAAAATAATAAGCGAGATAAGGAAGATCCCTCACGTCGAGATAATCAGAATAGGCACCAGGACGCCCGTGGTCATGCCGATGAGGATAACGGACAAGCTGGTCGCCATGCTTAAAAAATACCACCCCATATACGTAAACACCCATTTCAACCATCCCAAGGAAATGACACGGGAAGCCTACGAGGCCTGCGCGAAACTGGCGGAAGCCGGGATACCGCTCGGCAACCAGACCGTACTTCTGAACGGCCTCAACGACTGCCCCCAGACGATGAAAAGGCTGGTACACGACCTCCTGCTGGCCAGGGTAAAGCCGTATTATATCTACCAGTGCGACCTTTCCATGGGAATAAGCCATTTCAGAACCACGGTTTCGAAGGGGATAGAAATAATAGAAAACCTCAGGGGCCACACCACGGGGATGGCCGTGCCCACTTTCGTGGTGGACGCTCCCGGCGGAGGGGGGAAAATCCCGGTAATGCCTAATTACCTCATTTCAATGTCGGACAATAAAACCATTTTGAGGAATTATGAAGGTGTGATAACCGCTTACACACAGCCGGAAGACTACATAAAGAACAAGTGCGACTGCGAATACTGCAAGGACGAAAAATATAAACCGATGGACGGCATAGCCAAACTTTTAAGCGGAGACAAGCTGACCCTCGAGCCGGCTAACCTGATAAGGACCAAGAGACACGTAGAGAAGCGATAAAGTTCTAAAGCAAGACGAGCCGGAAAGAGCGGGACCGGCAAGACTGGTAAAAAAGCTTCTTAACTCTCTTGCTAATCGACTTTCTCGCTTTGGAATTTTTCATGATCTTCAATTCGATAAAAGGAAAAACCGTTTTCATAACGGGCTCCAGAAAGAACTGCGGAAAGACCACCCTCCTGAATTATATCCTGCGGGCCGTCCGCCCCGGGAATCCGGCTTATCTTTCCATAGGGCTGGACGGCGAGAAAAAAGACCGCTTCGCCGGCAACCTGAAACCCCATATCGCCGCTTCGGAGAACGACATAGTCCTGACCAATTCCGAGTCCCTGAAGGACACCGACGCCTCGTTCAAACTCCTGAACGTCTATAATTTCACTAACTCCCGCTGCCGCCCGGTTTTGGTGAGAATAATGAGGCCGGGAAGGATGGAGATAAGCGGGCCGGGGGAAAATTCCAGGCTGGAGCTGATCTTCTCCGACATGAGAAAGGCGGGCGCGGAAACGATACTCGTGGACGGGGCTTTCGACAGGATAACCCAGATAGCCGCGGGAGAAGACCGGAATTTTTTCTACGTGGCGGGAGTGGAGCCGGAAAACCTGATCTCGGCTTCGGCCTCGGTTTCGCTTATCTATTCCATGTCCAGGACCCCGGTAATAAAGGAGAACAGGAAGGTGTTCGGGCAGATAAAGGAAGATTTCGTCTGCCACGGGGAAACACTGTTCCTCAAAGGGGCCGTCACTTCGTCGAAGCTGGAAGGGATAGGGAAAACGATAAAATGTCTGGTCTTCGAGGACCTGACCAAAATCTTCCTGGATTACTCGCAATGGAAGGCCCTGAACAGGAAATACAAGGTCTTTTTCGCCTCGAAAATAAACCTCATCTCCTTTATTGTTAATTTATATAATATTTCAAGGAAGGATTTCGAAAATTGCGTCGCCGAAAAGGAAGCCCTGAAGCTTTTCGTCTACAATCCCTATGAACGCCTATAAATTCTGCGAATTCGCCAAAATAGTCTCTTTTTTCAATCCTTTGACCCCTTGTGGCCGGGTTTACAGGGAAAATCTGCCCTTTTACTCCGACGCGGCGGAGCTGAAGATAAGGCACGCGGGCGTCTCGGCCGCCCTGGACTTCATAAAAAAGAAGAAGATAAAGGCGGACAGGGTAAAATATCACCTTAAGAACGTTCCCTATATAGATTTTTCCAAGAAGGAACTGGATATAACCGACCTTTTCCTGTATAAAAAATTCCTCAACAACTTCCGCCAGATCACGCTCGCCCTGGGAAAGAAGGAAAACGATTTCTTTAAAACCGGCTGGGATTCCGACGAGCTCCTTTCCCTCATTTCCGCCGATTCCAAAGACGACACCTTTTACCTGGCCGATTCCCACGACCCGGAGCTGGCGGCCGTCAGGAAGGAAATAGCCTCGGTTTCCAAGGGGATAACGGAGCATAAAAAGGAATTCTTTCCCCTGATAAAGAAGGAAACGGGACTCGATTTTTCGGACCTGGATTTCCTGGTGATACCCGCCAATAAAAAAGCCGAAATAAAGCAGGAACTGGTCAACCTCGACCCCTATGACAGCTCCTCCCTGGTGGCCAAGCCGCGTTTCGGGGAAAAATATTTCGAACTGAGCGCCAAAAGGGACGCCCTGATAAGGACCGAAAGAGAGCTGGAAGCGAAAATAATCTCCAGGATAACCGGAAAAATTTTCAAGAACTTGGAAAAGATAAAGCTCTACCTGGAAGCGGTCGCCTCGGCGGACATAGCCTTCGCCGCCGCCGACATGGCCCTGAAACTCGGCCTTTCCGAACCCGCGCTCAACTCCGGGGAGCTGGAATGCAAGGGCGCCTTTTTTATTCCCCTCAAAATGGAACTCGAAAAGATGAACATCAGGTACACGCCCCTGAATTTCAGGTTTTCCAGGAGACTCAACATAATCTCCGGGTCCAATATGGGAGGGAAGACGGTGGTCCTCAAAACCCTCGCCCAGCTGCAGCTCATGGCCCAGTCCGGTTTCTTCGTGCCGGCGGAAAAATTTAGGTCCGGACTTTTCGCCGGCGTTTTCTTCAACGGCAGTCCGGAGGAGAACATAGCGGGCCTGAGCGGTTTCGGCATGGAAATAAACGATTTTATCGACATCTGTTCCCAAAAAGGCGGGCCCGTCATGATCTTCATGGACGAATTCGGCAAAACCACCAACGTCCTGGAGGCCGAGGCGCTCGTCTCGGCCATACTGGAAAATTTTTCCGGGAGCGAGGGGAAACATCTTTTCCTGTCCACCCATTTTTCGAACATAAAGCTGCCAAGGAACGCGGATTTCCTGGCCATGAAAGGTTTCAATAAGGAAAAATTCAACAGGTATTTCGGCGAAATGAAAACGGAAAACCTGAAAGAAAAGCTGAAAATGATAAACCGCTATATGGATTACGAACTGGTCAAAATGAAGGAACAGAAGATATTTTTCGACGCCCTGAACATAGCCGGGATACTGGGCCTTCCAAAGGATATTTTCGAAAAAGCCCTCAGGCATATGGAGGAAAAGGATGAAAACGGGAAAAAGCAGGCTGGGACTCTCAAAAGCTAAGATAGGCGCCGCCAGGAAACTCGCCGCGGGCATAACTTCCGAAGTGCAGAAATATATAGACGCGCATACGACGGTGACCGTGGAAAGGTCCACTTTGAGGCTTTTGGGCGCGGACGGCGTCAATTCCGAAGGCGTTCCGGTCCCGAACCTCATAGTGGCGCAGCTCGGCGACAAATGTCCCTACGGGGCCGCCAGGTATTACCTTAGCGCCCTCATAAAGACCGCGAAGACCGCCGAAGAGCTGAACGGGGAAATAGAGCGGGGCCTGGATATTTCGAAGATAGAACTGACCGACGAGAAAAGGATAAAAGAAAAAGCCGGAGAGCTTATAGGCAAACTGGCGGAAAAATTCGACGGGAACGTTTCGGACAGGAACGGGAAACTGGAAGAGTTCAGGGCCAACGAGAAAAGACCCTGGATTTACGTGATAGTCGCCACCGGGAACATCCACGAGGACGTGAAACAGGCCAGGGCCGCCGCCGAAGAAGGCGCCGACATCATAGCGGTAATAAGGACCACGGCCCAGAGCCTGCTGGACTACGTGCCCTACGGGGCGACCACCGAAGGGTTCGGAGGCACTTACGCCACCCAGGAAAATTTCAGGATAATGAGGAAGGCGCTGGACGAGGCGGGGGAAAAGGAAAAAAGGTACATAAGGCTCGTTAATTACTGCTCCGGGCTGTGCATGCCGGAAATAGCGGCCATGGGCGCGCTCGAAAGACTGGACATGATGCTCAACGATTCGATGTACGGCATACTTTTCAGGGACATAAACATGTACAGGACTTTTACCGACCAGTTCTTCTCGAGGATGATAAACGCCTCGGCCGAAATAATAATCAATACCGGCGAGGACAATTACCTCACCACTTCCGACGCGGTGGAAAAGGCTCATACGGTCCTGGCCTCGCAGTTCCTCAACGAGAGCTTCGCCCGCAACGCCGGGATGAAGGACGAACTGATGGGCCTCGGTCACGCCTTCGAGATGAACCCCGACATAAAGAACGGCTTTCTCCTGGAGCTCGCCCAGGCGCTCATGGCCAGGGAGATCTTCGAAAAACACCCCCTGAAGTATATGCCGCCCACGAAACACATAACGGGCGACGTTTTCAAGGCCTACGCCATGAACACCATGTTCAATTTCGCCGCCAAGGCCTCGGACCAGACGATACAGCTCCTGGGAATGCTCACGGAAGCGATACACACTCCTTACCTGCAGGACCGGTTCCTCGCCATACAGAACGCGCTCTACATCCACAATTCGACGGCGGATTTTATGAACGACGTGGAACTGAAGAAGGACGGG
>PEXN01000089.1:0-11467 GCA_002774685.1 Elusimicrobia bacterium CG08_land_8_20_14_0_20_51_18
CGCTTTTTTACCCTCTTTGTTGAAATGCAGCTTATCCAGCTTAAATTGCCCGTCTTCGCCGGTAAACGCACGGGCGTAACCCAGCGGCAGGCCCCGGCCTTTCGCGTCCGTTTCATACGCTTTGTTTATGTCTTCCGGTTTGAGGGTTTTCAGATCGGGCGCGGGCTTAGCCTTATCGCCGTCCTCTATCCACACCAGCCCCAATACGGCAGCCCCTTTCACCGGACCCTTTTCGTCTATTACGCGGCCCGTCAACTTCGCTTCGGGACCGCACCCGCACAGAATAAAAGCCAAAAATACCATCATTGTTTTTTTCATAGCAACTCCCTGGTTTTTCAGTTCCCAATTTCAAATTTCGTCGTTTTTATCCGGTATCCGGAATCCTGTATCCGCCGTTTCATTTCCGGTTTCCGTTTATTGTTTTTCAAACCCTCATTCCCATTTTATAATATTTATTCCCAGGCTTTCCGCTTTACACTTCACGCTTAACGAGTCACGGATCACGTGTCACGGTTGTTACGAATTACGTCTGTCACTCCTTCGCCCTTTCCATTTTAACGCCGGCGCATCTCATTTTTTCTTCTATCCTGTCATAACCCCTGTCTATGTGATAGACTCGCCTGATCCTGGTCTTTCCGGACGCCGCGGCGCCGGCCAGCAGCAGCGCCGCCCCCGCCCGCAAATCGGAAGCCATTACGGTGGCCCCGGAGAGCCCTTTTACCCCCTTTATAAAGGCGCAATTCCGCTTTATTTTTATATCGGCGCCCATTCTCATGAGCTCCGCCGCGTGCATAAACCTGTTCTCGAAAATATTTTCCTGTATTCTGGAGGTCCCGGAAGCCAGCGTCATATAAGCCATCCACTGCGCCTGCAGGTCCGTGGGGAAGGCCGGGTAAGGTCCGGTGGAGATATTCACGCTTTTTATCCTGGCCGGCGCCTTTATTTCTACGTAGTCCCTGCCGACATAAAGCTGAGCCCCGCTTTCCTTCAGTTTTTTGATGAGGACTTTGAGATGTTCCGGCACTATCTCCGTTACTTTAAGACTGCCGCCCAGGGCGGCGCAAAGGATGAGGAAAGTGCCAGCCTCTATCCTGTCCGGGATCACGCTGTGCTCGAAGCCTCTTAAGCGGGTTTTTCCCCTTACTTTCAGTACCGGCGTCCCGTCGCCTTCTATTTCCGCTCCCATTTTTCTCAGGGCCCCGGCGAGGTCCGAGATCTCCGGCTCCCTGGCCGCGTTCCTTATCTCCGTCAGGTCGTCGATAAGAGCCGCTGCCATCATGAGATTTTCCGTCGCGCCCACGCTGGGGAAAGCCAGTTTTATCCTGGCGCCCTTCAGCCTGTCCGCCTTGAGGATCACGTTGCCTTCCTCGTAGGAGATTTTGGCGCCCATCTTTTTAAAGCCCTCCAGGTGTATGTCTATGGGCCTTACCCCTATGGCGCAGCCGCCCGGCAGGGCGAATTTTACGTGATGGAATCTGGCCAGCAGAGGTCCCGCGATAAGCACGGAGGCCCGCATCTTTCTGACGAGTTCGTAGGGAGCCTCGGTTTTGAGCTTTTTCCCTTCCCCGGCCGAAAAAAGATTGAAACCGAAAAAACAGTTCTTCCCCGCGTAACTAAGCATGTCGAAGGTGGATTTTATGTCCATCAGGTCTGGCACGTTCTTTATGACGCATTTTTCCGAGGTGAGAACCGTGGAGAAAAGAACGGGCAAAGAGGAGTTTTTCGAGCCGCTCACCCTCACTTCGCCCTGTATTTTACTTCCGCCTTTTATTGTAAAGCTGTCCATTTGCAGGTCCTCCCGCTTTAAGAAATCTGCTCTTCCCGTTCAGGTCGCCGAGGACGGAAACGCTTTTCCAGGTCCCGAATATTCCCCGTATCTTTTCCGCCTGGCCGTCCCCGAATTCCAGGAAAAGCTTCCCGCCGGGATTCATTATCTTTCCGGCCTCTCTTTCTATCAGCCTTACCATATCCAGACCGTCGGCGCCTCCGTCAAGCGCCGCGCGCGGTTCCTTCCTTACCTCTATATCCAGGTTCCCTATCACGCCGGAAGGGATGTAAGGCGGATTTGAGACCACCACGTCGAATTTTTTTCCGAAAAAGCCTATCCTCGCGCTTCGGGCCAGGCGCAGGTTTTTCAGGGCGTGCTTCGCCGCGTTGAGCGAGGCGCATTTAAAACCCCTGAAAGACTTCTCCACCGCGAAGACATCGAGAGAGGGATTTTTCAGCGCCAGGAAAACGGCTATGCAGCCGCTTCCGGAACAAAAATCCAGGATCCTGGGCCGCCCGCCCCGCCCCTGGGTTTCCTTCAGCGCCAGGACGGCGAGCTCCTCCGTTTCCGGCCTGGGCACGAAAACCCCGGGAGAGACAGCCAGCTCCACGCCGTTAAAATCGTGCTTTTTAAGTATCCAGCTCAGCGGATAGCCTTTCAGCTTGAGGGCGAGATATTTTTCCGCCTTCTTCAGCTCGAGCGAAGAGAGGGTTCTTTCCCCGTTAAGGAAGACCTCGGGACGGCTGATATTCAGTATCCCGGAGATTATATATTCGGAGTTAAGCCTGGCCTCGCCTATCTCGTTCTCTTTCAGAATTTCGGCCGATTTTTCTATGAATTCCTTCACTTTCATTTCACCCCGCCGCCTCTCCAGTCGTAAAACGGAAAGCGGAAAGTGCAACGGGTAAACGGCAAATAATTACTCTTCCCGCTTTCCGCCTCTGACCTCTATCCCCTATTCTCTTGCCTCTTCCCCCAGCGCCACTCTTATATCCTCGAACATATCCCTCATCCCGCCTTCCATTATCCCGTTCACGTTATGCCACGAGGCCGGTATCCTGTGGTCGGTTATTCTGCTCTGGGGAAAATTATAGGTCCGTATCTTCTCCGACCTGTCCCCGGTCCCGACCTGTTTTTTGCGTTCTCCGGAAAATTCTTTTTCCTGCGTCTCTTTGGCCAGATTGCCCAGCTTGGCCGCCAGGAGCTGCATAGCTCTCGCCCTGTTCTGTCCCTGGGAACGCTCCTGCTGGCACTGGACTATTATCCCCGTGGGAAGATGGGTTATCCTTATGGCCGTTTCCACCTTGTTTACGTTCTGGCCGCCGGCTCCGCCGGCCCGGTAGGTATCCACTTTAAGCTGGGAAGAATCTATTTTGACCTCGACCTCGTCCATCTCCGGCAGTACGGCCACCGTTATGGTGGAAGTGTGCACCCTGCCCGAACCTTCCGTTTCCGGCACCCTCTGCACCCTGTGAACCCCCGCCTCGTATTTTAACCAGGAATAAGCACCTTCGCCTTTTACGTAAAGGATGACAGTCTTTATCCCCTTTAGGCCGCTGGCGGAGAGGTCCTGTACATCCACCTGCCAGCCCATGCCCTGGGCGAATTTGGTATAGGCCCTCATGAGTTCGGCCGCGAAAAGGGCCGATTCCTCGCCTCCCACGCCGGAGCGCAGTTCCAAAAAGATGTTCCTTGAATCGTTCTTGTCCTGGGGAAGGAAAGCGAGCTTTAGCTGGGAAAAATATTTCTTTTCCTTTTCCTCCAGGGCCGGCAGTTCGGAAGAAGCCAGCTCCACGAATTCCCTGTCCGAGGAGGAGGCCGCTATCTGCTTGTTCTCCTCCAGCTGTTTTTTAACGGAAAGATATTCCGAATAGGTCCTCAGTATCCCGGTTATCCTGTGATATTCCCTGGAAAGATGCTGAAGCTCTTCGGGAGAAGGGGGCGAGGAGTAAAGTTTTTTTTCTATTTCCGAAAGCGCGGTCTTGAGCTCCGAACATTTTTTTTCTATATCTATGGCCATAAAAGCAAGAGATTAAGAGATTTAGAGATTAAGATATTCAACCCTCCGGAAAGCTGTTAAACCATTTCCGGGATTTTCGCAAACCTGATCACTTAATACCTTAATTGCTGTTCTCCTGGTTATTTTACAAATAAAAAACATCCCGATAACAAAGCTATCGGGACGTTTTCAGAAAGCTAATTTTCTTTCTTTTCTTTGGCTTCTTTAGCGGGGGCTGCCGGCTTTTCATCCTTCAAGACCCTTTTCGTGGCGGCCGTGGAAAGCTTCTTCCTGTGAGCCGGCGCGACTTTAGGCTTGGCGGTTTTGACTTTCGGCTTTCTCTCGGCCATTTTGCCGGAGGTAGCCGAAAATTTCCTGTTAAATTTCTCCACTCTGCCGGCGGTGTCGAGCAGTTTCTGTTTGCCGGTGTAAAAAGGATGGCAGGCCGAGCAGATCTCCACTTTTATGGCCGGCTTGGTAGAGCGGGTGGTAAAGGCGTTTCCGCAGGCGCAGCTTACTTCGCAAAGCGCGTATTTCGGGTGTATTCCTTCTTTCATATGTATTCCTCTTTTATAAACCAAACCGAGATTAAGACTAAGAACATATTTTCACTAACCGCCCGGCCGCAGGTTTTTTACTCGGAACTTCGGCGTTAAAATTCCTTTTTTCGCGCTTAATCTCAATCTGATATTTCGCTTAACCTGCCGCTAAGATATTTTAGCAAATATGGAGGGGTTAAGGAACGTTTTTTACTGACGGGTAAGCCTTACGGACGGACTGAAGGGGGTAAGCCAAAAGGTCCCCCGCTCTCTCAACTCTAAACTTTCAACTGAGTTCTATTTCCTGCCTATCTTCGAGACGGGATTTACGGATTTTCCGCCGGGGGTTATTATTTCGAAATGCAGATGCGGCCCCGTGGAAAGCCCGGAGGAGCCGACTTTACCCAGGAGGGTTTTGCCTTTCTGCACCTCCTGCCCTGCGGTTACTCCGGTGACTGACAAATGCCCGTATCTGGTTATATAGCCGTCCCTGTGCTTTACCTCCACGGTATTGCCATAGCCGCTTTTCCAGCCCGAAAAAATGACCCTTCCGGAACGGGCGGGGTAAACCGGAGAACCTATGGGCATGGGGATGTCGCAGCCTTTGTGGAAGATACGCCTTTTGAGGATGGGGTGATATCTGTTGCCGTAACCGGAACTTATCCTCACCCTGCCGCTGACCGGTATCCTGTAGGTGTCCAGGTTGACGTAAACGCCGGGGAGAAGCACCCTGTCCCCTTTGGCAAACTTGTGATTTTTAAGCATATAATGAACGGGAAAGGCGTTCTCCTTTACGACCGCCTGTCTGAACTTTTCGGGGTCCGACCGGGACGGCCTGAATCTCGACGCTATCGAATTAAAACTTTCCCCGTCGCGGTAAACCTCGTAAAGCAGGCCCTTTTTATTATGCACCCGCATATAATTGCCGTAGGGCATAAAGATAAATTCGTTGGAATTCGTGGATTGAAGGGTTTTTATGTCGGTATTATAGGCGGAAGCTATCCCGGAGATCGTCTCCCCCCTGACTATCTTATGCCTGGTATGGACCAACCTGGGAATTTTTCTGAAAGCTTCCGGAGAAACTTCCGCCGGAGCCGGCGCCGTCAGAACGGAGAATCTGGCGTAATCCATGCTCTGCGCCCTGGGCATCTGCGCTATCGCGACCAGGCTCAGGCCGATTGGGATGAAAGCGAAAATATAATATTTCCTGTACCTTTCCATAAAACCAGAAGATCAGATGACTGGAGGATTGGAGGACTGGATGATTAAGGGATTAGCGTGAAGCGGGAAACGTAAAACGGAAAGCGTTTGTAAGGGGCTTCCATATTACTTTTTACGCTTTACCCTTTACGATTTACGATAAATTATCCTCTAATCTTCTATTCCTCCAAACTGCGAAACACCGGCGCTGGACTTCTTATGTTTAGTCTCCGGCCATTCCCATGGACTTAAGGAAATCCTTGTTCGATTTGGTGGCTCCGAGCTTGTTCACGAGCAGTTCCATGGCGTCGACGGAGGAAAGAGGCGCGAGTACTTTTCTAAGTATCCAGACCTTGTTCAGCTCGTCTTCGCTCATAAGAAGCTCTTCTTTCCTGGTCGAAGTCCTGTTTATGTCTATGGCGGGGAAGATCCTCCTGTCGGAAAGCTTCCTGTCGAGATATATTTCGGAATTGCCGGTGCCTTTGAACTCTTCGAATATCACGTCGTCCATCCTGCTGCCGGTTTCGACCAGCGCGGTGGCTATGATGGTAAGGGAACCGCCCTCTTCTATGTTCCTGGCGGCGCCGAAAAATCTCTTGGGCCTCTGGAGCGAGGTGGATTCGAGACCGCCCGAAAGCACCCTTCCGCTGGAAGGAGTTACGGTATTGTAAGCCCGGGCCAGCCTGGTTATGGAGTCCAGCAATATGACCACGTCCTTTTTCTGCTCGGTCATCCTCTTGGCCTTTTCGAGCACCATTTCAGCGACCTGCACATGCCTGTCCGCCGGTTCGTCGAAAGTGGAAGCTATGACCTCTCCCTTCACCGATCTTCTCATGTCGGTGACTTCTTCGGGCCTTTCGTCTATCAGCAGGACTATAAGCTCTATCTCGTTCTGATTGGCGGTAAGGGAATTGGCTATCCTCTGCAGGATCATGGTTTTGCCGGTTTTCGGGGCCGCGACTATGAGGGCTCTCTGGCCTTTGCCTATGGGGGAAATGAGGTCTATCACGCGGCTGGTAAGATCGCTTTTAACGGTCTCCAGCATGAACCGCTTATTGGGATGCAGGGGGGTCAGATTGTCGAAGAAAGGCCGGTGTCTCATTTTTTCTATCGGAACCCCGTTGATATTTTCCACCTGGAGCAGGGCGAAATACCTCTCGCCTTCTTTGGGCGGCCTTATCATACCCTCTATGCTGTCCCCTTTCCTGAGGCCCAGCTTCTTTATCTGGGACGGGGAGACGTAGATATCCTCGTGACTGGAAAGATAATTATATTCCTGAGACCTTAAAAAACCGAATCCGTCGGGAAGGATCTCCAGCACTCCCACACCTTTTACGAGGCCGTTCTGCTTGGCCTGGGCTTCCATAATCTTGCCGATGAGCTCCTGCTTCCTGAGGCCGCTCACGCCCTCCATCTTCATTTGTTCAGCTATCTTCACCAGTTCCGAAACGGTCATCTTGGTCATGGTAGTGACGTCAAATTTGGCTCCGCCCTGATTGTAGCTCTGTCCGCCGGGCGCGGCACCCGAATTATTCTGCTGATTGTTCTGGGTATTATTTTCCATGTATTTTAGTCTCCTTTCCTGTTTTTCGTTCCTTCTCAGTTACCGGAAATTCTCTCAAAAGCTCCGTAAAGCCCTTTAACCTGCTTTTTAAGGCTGTTCCTGCCCCCGCCGTTGTCCATGATTAAATCGCTCAGTTCCGCCTTCTTCTCCCCGGAAAACTGGGCTTTTATCCTCAATTCCGCGTTTTTCGCGGACCAGCCGCGCCGGGAAAGCCTTTCAAGCTGCCTTTTTCGGTCCAGATAAACGCAAACGCTCAAATCGAGACACTTATGAAAACCCGATTCGAATAAAAGAGGGACCTCGATTACGATTATTTTTTCTTGGGATTTTTTTATTAAAGGTATTGTCTCTTTTATTATAAGCGGGTGAAGAAGACTTTCAAGCCGCTCCCTTTTGGTCTTATTCCTGAAAACCGTCTCAGAAACCTTATACCTGTCTAAACTTCCGTCCTTTTTGACAGCGTTCTTGAATTCTTCTAAAATTTTACTATAGCATTTCACGTTTGTCAATAGTTTATTTGCCAGAGCGTCCGTGGAGACCGTAAAAGCCCCCTCTTCCCGGAAAAAAGCCAGAGCGGACGACTTCCCGCAACCGACCTGCCCGGTCAGCCCCACGAGAAGCTTCCCCCTCCCGGCTTTTTCAAAATCCTTCGCGTATTTTCCAAGGTTCATAAGTGTTTTTGCGACTGCTCAGTTTGTTCGGGCCATAGGCATAAGGCATAAGGCGTAAGCCTTCAGCCTTGCGCCTTCAGCCTTTCCATCTCCGACCAGTTTTTCCCCGCCTTTATCTCCACCTTCAAAGGCACCGAAAGGCGGAAAGCGCCCTCCATGGTTTTCTTTAAAAAAGGCGCGAACCCCGCGGCCTCGCTTTCCCGTATCTCGAAAAGCAGCTCGTCATGTATCTGGGAGATCATCCGTATCCCGTCTTTTCCCTTTATGGCGGCGTGTATCTCCACCATGGCTTTCTTTATTATGTCGCTGGAACCGCTCTGTACCGGCATATTGACCGCCATCCTCTCCGAAAAAAGCCTGAGGTTCCTGTTGGGCGAGTTTATATCCGGAATATACCTCATGCGGCCGGCGAAATTTTTCACATAGCCGTTCTTTTTCGCGTATTCGGCCGTTTCGGCTATCCATTTTTTGACGCCGGCGTAGGCGCGGAAATAATCGCCTATGTATTTTTCCGCGTCCTCGAAGCTTATCCCGAGTTCCCTGGAGAGCCCCATGGGCGTCTGGCCGTAAATTATGCCGAAATTTATGGTTTTCGCTATCCTTCTTACGCCCTCGTCCACTTTTTCCGGCGCAAGCCCGAAAATCTGGCGGGCCGTCCTGAGATGGATGTCCTCTCCGGAATGGAAAGCCCTGCAAAGGTTCTCGTCGCCGCTCAAATGCGCCATGACCCGCAGGTCTATCTGGGAATAATCGGCCGAAAGCAGAAGAAAGCCTTCCCGGGCGGTAAAACAGCTCCTTATGAGCTGACCGTATTCGCTTTTTACCGGGATATTCTGCAGATTGGGGTCGGAGCTCGAAAGACGGCCGGTCTGGGTGCCGGTCTGGTCGAAATTGGTCCTTATCCTCCCCGAGGCGTCGGCCTTCTCCAGGAGAGGGTCTATGAAAGTGTTTTTAAGCTTTACCAGTTCCCTGTGCTTTAAGACCAGTCCTATGGCCGGGTTCATCGGGGCCAGGAATTTGAGGGCCTCTTCCGAGGTGGTATAGCCGGTCTTGGTCTTGAACATCTTTTTCTGTTTCTCGTCTATCGGAAGGGAAAGCTTTTCGTATATGAAATGCGAGAGCTGTTTCGGGGAGTTCAGGTTCAGGTCGCTGCCTGAAACCCGGGCGAATTCCTCTTTCACGGCGTTCACCCTTTCCTCGAAAACCGAGGAAAGCTCCTTAAGCCTGGGGATATCGAGCAGCATGCCGTTATTTTCCATGGCGCAGAGAACTTCCACCAGCGGCATTTCCACCTTCCCGTAAAGACCGGAAAGCCCCTTTTCCTCCAGCAGGCTCAGAAGGCGGGAGGCGATCTCCCGGAAATAAAAAGCGTAAAGGAAGCCTTCTTCCCCGCCGTAGCCGGCGTCGGAGTTCTCCGCCGCTATCCTGGCCAGTTCGGGCTTGCGCTCCCCCCCGTGGCACAGGTGATAGGCGATATAGATATCGTGGCAATTCTTAAATTCCAGCCCCCCGCCTTTTTCGCGCATGAAATCCTTCAGCTTGTAAAAATATTTCGGCAGGGGCGAGGCCAGCAGGCCGCGCAGCGGCTCCGCGCCGGGGTAAGGCGCGAAATTTTTCTCATGGAAAAGAAGGTTTTTCCCCGGTTCGAAAGAGACGTAAGCCTTTTCCCGGCCCAGAAAAGCTTCCAGCTCCAGCTCTTCGAATACGGGAGAGACGGGCTGCGCGCCGAAAAGCTCTCCCTGGCCGCCGCCGTCAGCCGCGGTCCCCGGCGCCTTCGACCCCGGAGCGGCTGTTCCGGAGAGGGCGACCAGTTCCCTGAAACGGAATCTTTCCGCCAGCGGCTTCAATTCCCCGGGTTTCGGAGAGGCGACCCTGAAATCCTCCGGCTTCAACTCGAAAGGCAGCGCGGCGTTCAATTCCACCAGTTTTTTGGAAAGCTTGAGGTCCTCAAGATGTTCCTTTATTTTGTCGAGGTCCTTTTCCTGCGCGTCGGCCATGGCTTTTTCTATTATTTTCTCCGCGCTCCCGTACTTTTCTATGAGCTTCACGGCGGTCTTCGGTCCTATCCCGCGCACTCCGGGAATATTGTCCGAGGAATCCCCGACGAGGGCCAGGTAATCCTTTATCTTTTCCGGCGGCAGACCGAATTTGTTCATCACGTAATCCCTGCCCCGGTATTCCTTTTCCCCCGGTTCCCAGAGAAGGATATCGCCGCTCACCAGCTGGGTCAGGTCCTTGTCCCCGGAAATTATGACGACCTTATAGCCTTCCAGGGCCGCTTTCCTCGAAAGAGAGGCGATGATATCGTCGGCCTCGTAACCTTCCGCCATTATTTCTTTGAGCCCGAGCCCCCGCGCTATTTCCCGGGAAAGATTTATCTGTTTTATCAGCGCCTCGTCCGTTTTGGGCCTGTTGGCCTTGTAGGCGGAATATAATTCGTCCCTGAAAGTTTTGACGGGAGAATCGTAGCACACGGCGAAGAACTCCGGCCGCTTTTCCTTCAATATCTTAAGGAGCAGGCGGGTAAAGCCGTAAAGCGCCCCGACCTCCTCCCCCGACGGGGATGTCAGCTTCGGCAGGGCGTAATAATTCCTGTAAAGATAGGCGTGAGAATCTATTATGAAAATTTCTTTGGGGTTCATTAAATCGTCGAAAGGTAAGCCCCGTCCGCCATTGAAATTTTGGCGAACGGGACGGAATTCACTCTGCCGCCTGCTTGTCCGAAGCGGGCGGCCGGGTTGATCAGGCCAGAAGCTCGTCGAGTATCCTCTTCAGCTCTTCCTTGGGCTGGAGGCCTACTATTTCTTTAACCACTTTCCCGCCTTTAAAGAAAAGAATAGTGGGAATGGCTGAGATCTGGTATTCCCCGGCGGTGGCCGGGTTCTCGTCGGTGTTCACCTTGGCTATCTTGGCTTTACCGGCATACTCGTTCGCCAATTCTTCTATTATGGGGCCTATCATCTTACAGGGCCCGCACCAGGGCGCCCAGAAATCCACGAGCACCGGCACGTCGCTTTTTATAACCTCGGCCTGAAAATCGGCGTCAGTTAAATGCTTTTCATTAGACATTTTATACCTCGCTTTTTAAAAAAGAACCGGCGGATTCTTTCCGGTCTTAACTATATTTTACGAAAATTTAAAAGCTAAAAAACATGGAAAATGAATTCCTCAGGCCGGCAGAAAGCAAGATGCTATATTTACCTCACTACCGCGAATTTACCCTTGGCCTTCAGTTTTTTACCGGCCTTCTCGGTCTCCACGGTGTAATAATACACCCCGCTCGGGATATAACCTTCCCAGCCCCATTCATAGGCGTAGGCTGGACTGCTTTTGTTCGGACCGCCTGTAAGCGTCTGTTCTTTCACTGCTTCACCGGCTACATTATATATTTTTATTTTTACCCTGTCAGCAAAGCCGGTCTCTATACAGGGATGAAGACCGGGCCTGGCCAGAGTCCACCGCCGGGCCACAGCCAGCCTTTTGAAAAGTCAAAGATTCAGGGCAGGAAATCGGATACGGCCGGAGCGTGACCAAAACGCTCGGCGGATACTGGGCTAGGTTTCTCAACGGGGGACTTCTTTACAACGAACACTTCAGGCATACAGCACAATCTCATAATGGCTAACTCGTATCAAGCCGAATCTGGATACGCTGAGCCAAAAATGCCCGTAGACATTCCGGCTCGATGAGTGTTTCCGTCATCAGCGCCCATAGACGCTCCGAGAA
>PEXN01000089.1:11476-11882 GCA_002774685.1 Elusimicrobia bacterium CG08_land_8_20_14_0_20_51_18
GACGCTCCGAGAAAACCCGCAAGCTGCCCATGCTTGTACGAATCTTTTCCCGAAGCAAGCTACCCTTCTCCATCAGCTGATTGGTGATGTGAGCGATCTGAAGCAGGTAGTAGAAGTGCTTCATCGCCACATTATCAGTGGAGAAGGCGTGCTCCATCTCATAGCCACCCGTTTTCTGAGAATTGAACCCCTCGTTCTCAATTTTCCATCGTCCCCTCCCTCCTAAGCCCAGTGCCTTCACATTGTCTCTGGTAATGAACCAACTGCACAGCCATGCGCAGTAATACGTTTGCCTGCCGCCTTTCGTTTCCATCATCTCCAACACATTAAGCATGCGCCCGTTATAGGCGATCTCGTTGACCCAACTGAATTCAAGGGTTCGTTCTTTATTGCTGTCACGGAGAAG
>PEXN01000114.1 GCA_002774685.1 Elusimicrobia bacterium CG08_land_8_20_14_0_20_51_18
ATAAAAGCCGCAAAACACAAGTAATTCAAAGAACTTTTTTAAACCTGTGACTTGAGACCTGAGACTTGCAACTTATTCTTTTTTATTTCTGCAATCAATCTGTAACACGCTTATCCTAAAATTTACCTATGGAAAAAAAGTACTGGGCTTTCATAAAGAAAACGATAAGGGGGCCGTTCCTTCCCAAGGACATAGCGGGCATACCCGGTTTCGACAGGCATACCCTTGTCTGTCTGGAAAACCAGCTCGGCAAATGGAAAGAGGCCGCCTTTGAGGAAGATTTCAGGCTTTACCTGGAGTTTCAGCCCGTCAGGGACGCCGCCGCCGCTCCCGCCATACCCAAGGCCCAGGAAATGGAGAACAAGGCCGTAAAGAACATCCTTGAAAAATCCATAAACAAGAACGCCCACCTGGAGAACGAAGTAAGGAAAATAAGAAGGGAATACGACCTCCAGAAACGCAATTTCCAGCAGACCCTCGAAAAGAAGGAAATGGAAACAAAGCTTCTTACCGAAAAAGTAAAGCACCTTTCCGGCAAAATAACTCTGGCGATGGAACATCCGTCCTGGGAAAATCTTTACAAGGAGCTCAAGAGAAGGACCGAGGGCAAGCTCGACGAACTGCAAAAGGAAAATTCGCGGAAACACGAGGAAACAAACCGGCTCAAGAACCAGATACAGAACCTCATAAATAAATACGAAGAAATAAAGAATTCCGGGAACGAGAAACACGCGGCCGAACTGAACGCGGTCAGGCAGGAGAACATGGAATTGAGGAACGCCATAGAGGAAAAAGAGCTGATAATTTCCACCATGGAAGAAAACATCAGCTCCCTCATAAGCAAATCCCAGGAATTTCAGAAGATCCTTCTCGAGGAAAGAAAGGAATACGAGGCTAAGTCCGTGAATTTCTGCGACGAAATAGGCAAACTCAGGTCGGACGTCAAATGGAAGGACGAGGAACTGTCGGACCTCAGGAGCGAACTGAAAGAGACCCTTTCCAAACTTAAGGAAATAGAATCCGTCGACCAGATAAAGACCAGGGAGCAGGAAGAGCTGTTCAACGTCATTCACCACAAGATAAAGATACTCACCGACTACTTCGAAAATCTGGAATCCAGGATACGCTTCAACCCCAAAAAAGCCGAAAGTTAAAAAGAATAGCCTTCCGCCTTATGCCTTATGCCTTGTGCCTACCTAATTTTGTATAATTTATTTTGAAGCGCGCGCGTCTTTTATATTGGAGAAACTAACATGAATTTTACCCTCAAAGAACTGATTTTGGCCGGCGGCCCGGTGCTTTTTTTTCTGACGGCTTTGTCCATCTATTCCCTGGCCCTCCTGATAGAAAGGTGGAAAACCTTCCAAAAAGTGCTGAAATCCTCCCGGGAGATCATACTCAAAACCAACCTTTATCTGAAAGCCAACGACCTTAAAGGCCTGCTGGAATTCGCCCAGAAATCGAAAACCCCCGCCGCGGACATCATAATAAAGCTTTCCGGCCATTCCGGGAATAATCTGGAGAAAAGGGAATTTTCGGAAAAACTCATAGAGTGGCATACCACCAATCTTTCGAAACATCTTAACGCCCTGGCGACCATAGGCAGCACGGCCCCTTTTATAGGCCTTTTCGGCACCGTGATAGGCGTAATAAGGGCTTTCCGGGACCTTTCCTCCTTCCAGGGAGCCGGCCCTTCCGTGGTCGCTTCCGGCATCTCCGAAGCTTTGGTAAACACCGCCGCCGGACTCTTCGTGGCCGTTCCCGCCATAGTGGCCTACAATTACTTCATAAGCAAAATAAACAAATTCTCCAGCGAATTAAACTGGATCTCGGAACAGTTAATAGCCAGGTCTCCGGCTAGGGAATATTTAAAGATTCAATGAGAATACACAATATCAAAAAAGGCGTCATAGCCGACATAAACATGATTCCGCTTATAGACGTGGCCCTGATACTCCTGATAATTTTTATGGTTATAACGCCTTTTTTGGTCCAGACTCAGATACAGGTAAATCTCCCCAAAGCTTCCACGGGCTCCGCCTCCGGGGCTTCGGAAGAACCTATAAAAATAACCATTACCCGGCAAAACGCCGTCTACGTGAACGGCAAGAGAACCTCTAACCTGCAAAAAGAACTGATCTTGAGGCTTTCCAAATCCTACAAAAAAGTCGTTCTGATAGAATCCGACAAGGATGTCAGGGTGGAAAAAGTGGTGGAAGCGCTGGATACGGCCAAAAAGCTTGGCGCCGGCAAGATAGGCCTCTCCGTACAGCCCAGGAATTAAGGACCGGTTAAAAATGCGACAGTATCTTTTCTATTCCAGTTCCGCGCATTTCCTGCTCGCCGCCCTCCTCTTCATCGTCATTCCAAAAGGCCCTCCCCAAAAAGCCAAACAGTATTACATAGACTTCATAGGTCAGGCCAGGGTGGAAACCGTCCAGAACAGCGTCCCTGAAGCCTCCAAAGGCCTCCCCAAAGAAACCCTCAAAACGGAAAAAAAGAACAAGCAAACCGCTCCAAAAACGGAAGCCGATTTCGACAAAGACGATTTTTTTAAGGATTCTCAGCCCCTCAAACCCAGCCTGGCGGGAGAATCCTCCAGGCTTCTGGAAAACGCGGGGCCGGACGCCGTACGCGGCGGAGGCGAAACGGCGCCGGGAGGAGAATCTGCCATCAACACCGACTCGGATTTCCCTTACCCCTGGTACATAACCCAGCTAAGGGAAATACTCTGGGACTCCTGGCGGAAGAGAATGCCGACTTCCAGCACCCTTAAATGCTCCGTAATGTTCCGTATACTGCGGAACGGAGACATTTCCGAAGTCGAACTGGAGAGCTCCTCCGGCAACAGGCTTTTCGACCACGCCGCCGTTTCTTCGGTGGAAAGCTCGGAAAAATTCCCGGCCCTGCCGGACGATTTTTTTGAGAACAGCCTGGTAATACACGTGGAATTCAAAAACATGGGGATCTAAACATGAGCATATTGGTAAATCTGGTATTGGGACTATTCCTGCATACGGCCTGCCTGGTCGCCTACCCGGAGACGGGCAAGCTGGGTTTTGCCTTTCTTTTCGTCTCTTTTATGCTTTGGACGTCCTTGTCCATCTTCCTGAAACCCCCGATGTCGGGTTTCAAGCTGGATACGGTGATCTTCTGCAATATCCTCTATTTTTTCTTTATGATCACGTCCCTTTTAACCCTGACGCCGCAGCAGGATTCGGTTTCCATTCTCAATAAGATCATAAAAGGCCAATACCCGGACAAAAAAAGCTATTACAAAGGCCTTTTGCGCATCGGCATAGACGACAGAAAGCTCCTCAGGGAGATCATCGAAGAAGAGGGCAAGGGGAAAAACCTCGACGAGGTGTAACTTATGATTTCGCTCATAATCAAAATAATTTTCACCATAGTCCTGCACTTCGCTTTTTTCGTCTGTTACCCGGAAACCGGGAAATACGGCGACTGGTACCTCTGGGGCTCGATAATGATCTGGAGTTTCTTTTTCATGAGCATGTGGGGCAATCTGAAATTCCTGAAACTGCTGACCTTCCCCGTGGCCTCTTTCCTCAATACCGGCCTGTACCTGGCCATGTTTTTCCTTATCGCTCTCACCATGCCCCAGCGCGACGGGAGATCCGTTTTTAAAAAGCTGAATTCCGGGAAATTTCCCACAAGGACCGACATCGAAACCGGGAAAATAAAGTACCTTAACGGTTTCCTGGCGGAAAAACCCAAAGAAAAAGTAAATAAAACCGTGGAAGACGTTAAAAACTCCATAGATAAAGCAAAAAAAGCGGCCTCGGCGCTGGGTAAAGGAGAGTAGATGAGGATAACCATAACGGGCGGAACCGGTTTCATAGGGAAAGCCGTAGCCAGGAAGCTTCTGGAAAAAGGGCACAGCCTCGCCATACTTACCAGAAAAAAGCCCGGAACGGCGGCTGCCCATCCCCTCAAAGCCGACTATTTCGAAGTGGACTATTCGAACCCGGACACCCTTGAAAAGCCCCTGGAGAACTCCGATCTGGTGATACATCTGGCCGCCGCCCTTTTCTGCAGGAGTAAAAAAGGCTTTTTCCGCGCGAACGCAGATTCCACCGCCAATCTCATAAAGGCTGCGAACCGGAACAAGACCTCGCGGTTCCTCCTCATTTCCTCGCTGGCGGCGGGGGGACCCACGCCGAAGGATTCTCCCTCGAGGGATGAAAAGACCGAAGACGCCCCGGTCTCCTATTACGGGAAAAGCAAACTGGCCGCCGAAAAGGAGCTCCTCAAGCTCGAAAACGGAAATTACGTTATCCTCAGGCCGCCCATAGTTTACGGCCCCAAGGATTCCGGTTTTTCCAAGATAGCCGAGTGGGTCAGGAAGGGGATAATGATAGTGCCCGGCAATTCCGCCACGGAATTCAATTTCGTCTACCTGGAAGATTTGGTAGAATCTATACTCAGGGCTTCGGAAGAAAACGGGCTGAAAGGGGAAAAATTTTACGTCTGCGAGAATAAAAAGTATCCCTGGCTGGAATTCATAGAAGAAATGGCCGGGAGCATGAAGGTAAAGATGCCGAGACTCGTCAATATGCCGGCGTCCGCGCTTTACGCGGCCGGGCTGGCTTACGAAACGTTTTCTTATCTCGGCGGGACCGAGCCCGTCCTTAACAGGGACAAGGCTAGGGAAGCAGGGGCAGGCAACTGGATCTGTTCCCCCGAGAAATGGGAGAAAAGTTCCGGTTTTACGGCCTGGACCCCGCTTAAAGAAGGATTAAGCAAAACATTCAGGGAGGTTTCATGAAAAAAGTTATATTCTTAATCCCGGCGATTTTTCTCCTTTTCGCGGCTTACTCTTTTTCCGTTGACAAAAACGACTCCCGGAAATATGACAAAGACGATCCGCCCATGATAATGATAGGCAATTACGACGATGAAGAAGAACCGGTCAAGGAAAAGCCTAAAACCGGCCCGCAGGAACCCGCCAAGCCCTCTGAAAAGACCAAACAGCCCGCCCCCGCGAAAGAGGTTCCCGTCAAAAAGGCCGCGGGAACGGTCGAGTATGAATTCGACGCTTTCAAAATAAAAATACCGGCCGCCTGCGATATACAACTCAGCGAAGACAAAAAAGCCTCTTCAATAGGGGAGAACAGCGACGCCTGCCCGGTTAAAGGGCATTTAGGGCAATTCAACAAAAAGATAGAGAACAAGTACCTCGTAGAGATGTACAGGAAAAGATGCGAAAACAACAAAAAGAAATCGCTTTATAAAAGATGGCTTAACACGAAAAGCATGGAAGGCTACCTGACTATCTGCGAAGGGAAAAACGACTCGGAAGTCGCCATGGAAGCCAACAGCGTCGGCCAGGAACTTAATTACCAGTTCCTAGGCTCGGTAAAAGGCGCTTTTACCCAGGAAAGCAAAGTCGCCATCTACATGATGCTTAACTCCATCACGGAAAAACCGGCTCCCGAAGCCGCGATTCCGGCGAAGTAGGACAAGGTCCCTGCGAAGCGATTGCGTTTTTTATGCGAAGCAGGAC
>PEXN01000052.1 GCA_002774685.1 Elusimicrobia bacterium CG08_land_8_20_14_0_20_51_18
TTACGGCGTTGAGGACCTGCTGATTTTTAAGCGCGCTTTGAACCACGCTGTTATTGAGAAAGTTTGAGACGGCCGGGCTTTTGGTAAGAAAGTTTTCAAGCGATTTAGGGCTGGCCAGCGCGTTTTTAACCGTATCCCGGCCCATAAAACCCTTGACCACGTAGGAATTATTGAAAAGAAGACCGACCGCCTTGGGATTGTTCAAAAGCTTTCCCACGGAGTCGGTAAGGAACCCCTTTTTAAACCCCACAGACATCATTTCCCGCTGCTTCGCCGGGTCGACGGCGCCCTCTTTCTGCCTGGTTCCGGCCTGCCCTGAACCGGACCTGTCCGAAGGCCGCCGTTTCTCCCGTTTTTCTTCCTCCCGGCCGGTTCCTTCGGCGGGCTTCCGGACGCCTTGAGAACCCTTTTCATCCAGGGAAGCGCCGTGGCCCTTGTAATTCACGGAGAAACCGAGATCGTTCAGGTTCGGCTCATGCGCCTTATACGTGTCCTTCTTCACCTCTCCCCGGCCGGAAAAGGCGCTCATTTCTTCCTTGGAAAGCTCTATGTCCGGGGAAGAGATCTTCATTGTCCACTTAACGAGCGGGATGGCTATCAGTATATACACCGGAATAAGCCATATCCAAAGACTTATTTTCCCGCCGTTTTCATTTTCTTCTTCCATAAAACCTCCGCGAATAAGTCTCAGGTTACAGGTCTCAAGTCACAAGCCGCCAAAACTTATGGTCTGAGCCTGTTTGAGCCTGTTTTACGGTTATACAATAATTATATAATAGTAGTTTGAGGGAAAGTCAAGATGAAAGAAAATATTTTGGGTTTGGCGGGAATACTGATAGGAAATCTGCTTCAGATCTTTATTTTTTTAAACGGCGTTTTTTATCTCTTCATCTCTCTCTGCTCCGTTCTGATGCTTAAAAAGACCGGGGAAAAATCCCGCGGCTCGGGTAAAAAATTCGCCATCCTGGTGCCCGCTCATAATGAAGAGAGCGTCATCGCCTACTTCCTGGAAAGCGCGGTAAAAACCAATTATCCTGCGGAATTGCGCGACATTTACGTCATCTCCGACCACTCCTCCGACGGCACCCTGGAAATAGCGAAAAGATACCCGGTTTCGGTTTTCGATTTTTCTGAAAAAGACAAACGCCCCGGCAAAGCCGCGGCCCTGAACCGGGCCGCAAGCCTTATTTTGCAAAAAAACTACGACGCCTTATGTTATTTCGACGCCGATTCCCTGGTACACCCGGAATTTCTCAACTACATGTGCGGGCATCTGAACGCCGGACGCAAGGTCATCCAGGGAAGACAGGTTTCCAAAAATCCCAAAGAAGGCTGGCTCGCAAGGATTCTTTCCGTGGGACAGATAATTTCCAACCGTTTTTTTCAGAAACCCAAATCTCTTCTCGGATTTTCGGCTACTTTTCACGGCAAGGGTATCTGCCTTTCCCGGGAGATAGCGGCTGAACATCCCTGGGACGAGGACTGCCTTACGGAAGACCTGGAACTGCAGATGCGCCTGATAAGGAACGGGATAAAAATACACTGGGGCGAACACGCCGTCGTCTACGACGAACAACCGCTCAATCTGAAACAGTACTTTAAAAGGACCATACGATGGACGCGCGGCTCCCTCGACACGGCAAGGAAACATCTTAAGGGGCTCATCGCGGCTTTTCTTAAAACAGGCGACCCGAAAATACTCGAAGCCGCCCTTTATTGCGCGAACGTCTACAGGTTGTCGCTCATAGGGCTTACCGCGATATTTATTTATTTCCGCCTGGACGGCTTCAATTTTCTGGTCTGGTTGTACCACCTGATCCCAGGCAGCGAACTTCTTTTCAAACTCCTGTTCTTCTCGCCGCTTTTTTTCGTTCCGTTCATAATTCTGGTCATCGACCGGGTCGAGCCCGATCTTTTGCTGGCCTATTTTCTCCAGCCGGTACTGGGACTTCTCCGGATTCCCACTTTCGTCGCCGGAGTCTTCAAAAACAGAATAAACTGGGACCGGACGGACCATGGAAGCCGGGTCGCCATTTCGGACCTGGTAAACCCCGTTAGAGAAAAAGGGCGCTTCGCGGTAACAGCCGGCGGCTCTGGACCACAGGCGGGAACTCCGGATTTTACCCCCAACCGGAGCCGGGGCCTTCTCTAATGGGGTAAAGGAAAGGACCTGAAAAACCGCGGGAAAAGACGCGGACGGGACGCCCCTTTCCCCGGTTTCATAAGGAAAAAGGACGGATTTTTGTATAATAGTAATGGATAACGGACATTGAGATTCCGGAGCCTTACATCTTCGCAAGGAGGAATGATGAAAACGACTTTTTTGTTTCTGCTGGTTTCCATTTTAACGCTTCCGGCCTTTTCCCAGGAAGAGACGGCGGATCCGGGAATACAAAGACCCGATTCCGCGAGGATTTTAAACTCTATTTCCGCGGATCTCAAGCTCAGCTCCAAGCAGGAAGAAAAGATCGCGAAAGCCATGGACAGAAAAACCAAAGATTTCGACAAAACCCTCGCGGATTATGAAAAAAACATGAAAGAGCTGAAAAAGTTCGAATACAAGGTTAACGAATTGAAATACGAGATGCTGAAAATAAACAAAGCCCTTCCCGACGTCATACGCGAATTTCTGGACGACGAACAGAAAATAAAATTCGACGAAAAACTGAATCCCAAGCCGGCAAAGGAAGAGCCTAAAGAGTTGAAAGGCGGGAAAGCGGGAGGGACGCCCGCCGAAACGGGGGCTCAGCCCAAAAAAAAGAAACGGGTGCTGGTAAGAAAGAAAAAAGCCCAGCCCAAAGCGGCGCAACCCTCCGGAGCCGGAGTCCAGACCCCAAAAGCGCCCCCGGAACCCGCCGGCCAGCCGGAAGATTCGCCCGAGGAACCCCCGGCCGAGGAAGACGGCGTCTATTATCCTTGACCTGAAAATCTCCGCCCGCGCCTGCCGCGCGGCGCAAGGCCCGGTCCTTTTCCCGCAAAATTTCAAGGAAGGGAAAATGAGAATAAAGATAGCCGATATCATCCTGTCGTTCGGATTTCCGGCAGAAAATCCGGCTTTTCTGCGCGAGGCCGGGGAACGCTACGGCGGATTCCTGACCCGCGAAAAGACGGCGCCTGACCTGTTCTTTTCCGTGAGACTCAAAAAGCTTAAAAAAGAGCCCTTCAGGCCGTCCATAACCCTCGAAAAAAACCTTCTGAAAATAAACCGCGGGGATTTTTTCTGCGAAGCGGACCTCAAAAAAAAGCGCGGGGCGCTCCTGCTCAATCCCTCCGTCTATTCTCTAGATTCTTTTTTGCGGGTCCTGATCTCCGTTCTTCTCAATAAAAAAAACGGCCTGCTCGTACACGCGGCCGCCCTGAGCTTTAAAAAAGGCGCCTGGCTCCTGGCGGGCAAGTCCGGCAGCGGAAAAAGCACCCTCTCCCGCCTGGCCGCGGGAAAAGCCTTTATTCTAAGCGACGAACTGGTGCCGCTGAGAATAAACAAAAAAGGCGTCACCGTCTTTTCCTCCCCTTTCTGGGGCGAAATGCGGGGCAGGGGCGAAGCTTTCGAAAAAAACCTCAAAGGGCTCTGCCTTTTAAAAAAATCCACGGAAAACCTCAAAACCCCGGCTGGAGAAGCGGAATTCGCCGGGACTTTTCTGCGCTGCGTCATGAATTTTTCCAAAGCTCCGGAGATTTCGGAAAAAGCGGTTAAAAAAACGGCCGCCCTGTGGCGCCTCCTCAGGCCTCAAAATCTTTATTTTTCCAAAAAGGACGACGGGTTTCTAAAATTGCTATAATCCAGTTATGGGGAAAAACATAAAAAAAGGCGTGATCTGGCGCAAAATAGAGGGGAAAATTTTCATCATAGATCCCGAGAGGGAAAAACTGCATTCCCTGAACGAAACGGCCTCTTTCTTCTGGGAACTGCTGGCCGACAAAAAAACGGCGGAAGAAATGACGAAAAAAGCCGCCTCGCGATACGAAGCGGCCCCGGAAGAAATAAGGAAAGACCTCTCGGCGCTCCTCGAACTTCTTAAAAAGGAAAAACTTTTGATATGAAAAAGAAAAAATACGAGAAACCGCGGATAAAAACGGAAAAGATATTCGAAACCGCCGCCCTGGCCTGCGGAAAATGCATTAACGGCCCCACCAGCCAGCTGGCCTGCAAATCCCTGAAAAAGTTCTCCTGAGACCCGATGACCCGTCTTCCGCCAGCCTCCCCCATAAAAGCCGTAAAACTCGAGGGCTCCAGTATGCTTCCTCTTTTTAAGGACGGGGAAACGGTCTTTTACTCGGCCGGCGACGCCGCTTCCTCCTTCTCTCCGGGCGACTGCGCGGTTTACCGCCTGGAAGGCGGACTCCTCCTGCACAGGATAACGGAGACGGGGGAAACGGGAGCCGTTTTTTCCAACGACGACGGCCTGGACGGACATTTTGTAAAATGGGAAAACGTGCTCGGCGAGGTGCAGACCTCGAATCCGCTGAAAAAAGGCCGCGCCGGCCTGCTGTTTCATAAAACAATGAGAAAACTAAGATGCGCCCTCAAACGGAATTAAATTTTCTCTCCCTGAAAAAAAACATTCCGCTTTCCGCCACCGTAGAGCTTACCCGCCGCTGCCCCTACTCCTGTCTGCACTGCTACCTGCCGGAAACCCGCGGGCTGAAAAAAATCCCGACGAAAACGGAACTTACGGCCGCCGAACTGGGAAGAATTTTCGGGGAGTTAAGGAAATTGGGCGCCATGTCCCTCGCGCTCACGGGGGGGGAGCCGTTTCTCAGGGAGGACCTCCCCGAGATCTGCGCGCTGGCCGTAAAGCACAACCTGGACGCCGCCATTTACACTTCCCTTTATCCGGCGAACCCCGCTCTTCTCGAAAAAATAAGGGAAACGGGACTAAAAAAACTGGAAATAAGCCTGTACGGCAGAAAAAAAGTTTACGAACGGGTGACGGGGAAAAAGAATTCTTTTAAAACCGTCATGGAAAATCTGAAAACGGCCGGCCGGCAGGGCTTCAAAATAAAAATAAAAACTCCCCTGCTGAGCCTTAACGGGGGAGAGATCCGCTGGCTGCGGTCCTTCTGCGAAAGAAACAGCTACTCGCTGGGAATAGACCCGCAGCTGGCCCCCGGGAACGACGGCAGCCTGAAAAATTTAAGCTTCGCCGCAAAAAGAAAGGACCTGGAAAGCTTGTTCAAAAAAACCTGGTTCAAACCGGAAAAGAACCCCGACGGGGCCCAGTCGGGCGATAACCCGGTCTGCGGCGCGGGCCGGAACGTTATTTCCATTGACCCTTACGGGAACGTTTATCCCTGCCTCCAGCTTCCCCTCGCGGCGGGGAACGTGAAAAAAGAGACGCTGTCCCGTATCTGGAAGGAATCGGTAAAACTCGAAAAACTTCGCCGGCTCCTCTCGCGGCCCCCGGGGGAATGCCTGAAATGCGCCTTATTGAGCCTGTGCCCCCGATGCCCGGGGATATCCTATCTCCGGGGCGGAGACCCCCGGCACGCATACGAAGACGCCTGCCTTATGGCCAAAATCTCCCGAAAAATGATATAATAAGACTACTATGGCATTCAAATGCGACATCTGCGGGAAAAGGCCTGTATCCGGAAACTCTTACAGCCACTCCCACAAAGCCTCCAAAAGGCTTTTCAAACCGAACTTGCAGAAACAAAAAGTCGTTTTAGCCGGCAAGAAAGTTTCCGCCTACGTATGCACCAACTGCATAAAAAGCGGAAAAACCGTGCGGGCCGCCTGAGAGCCTTAAAACGTCTTTTTTTTCCAGGATTCCCGAAATAATAATTTAATATTTTCTAAATATATTCCTTCTCGTTTCTTATTAACATTTATATGGCGGGAAGGTCCGGTAATTTGCTATTTTATATATTGAACTGAACGCGATTCCCGGCCGGCCGGGCTCAGGGGAAAACGGCAAAAACAGCCTGGAGGAAAGATGGATTTCGACGAAAAACAAAAATTCGACCCCGCATCCATAAACGACGTGGAAACCGCCCGTCTCGCTTTGCGTTGGGCGCTGGAAAAACTCCACCTGGTCGGAGAGGAAAACGGCAAATTAAAGGAGGATAACCGCGCCAAGGCGACCTCGAACAGAAATCTCATCAGCCAGCTGGAACAAAAAGAGGAAATTCTGAAAAAATGGCAGGTAACGATAAAAAACTGGGAGGAAAACTGGAAGACCCAGACGGCCATGGAAAACGAGCTTAAATCGAAGCTCCGCCAGCAGATAATAAACGAGGAAACCTCCCACTTTACCCAGGCCAAGATACAGCTGGAAGAAGAAATAAAAGCCCTTAAAAACGAGTTGGCCAGAAAAGAAGCGGAAACCGGGAAACTCAAGCTGGACCTGATAGAAGAGATAAAAAAATCCAGCGAACTGAAAGAAGAGGAAGCGCAAAGCATCATAAAAAAATACCAGGAAGAGTTCCTGAGACAGGAAACGGATCTGAGGCAGAGGTACGAAAAACTGGAAAAAGAACTCATAGAAAGGCACTCCCTGGACCTGGAAAAACGCGAGATGGAACTGCGGTCCCTTTACGAACAGAAACTTCAGTCTTTCTCGGGAATGTATAAAAACAAGGAAGAACAGCTGGAAAAATTCAGGCTCCAGGCGGAGGAGGATTTTCTTAAAAAAACCGGAGAAACGAAGGAAGCCTTGCAAGCGGAATACGAGGCCTCAAAAACACGCCTCCTGGACGAAGCCCGGGAAGAGAAGGAACGCCTTTCGAAAGAACTGGCCGCTCAGAAAAACGAATTTGAAAAAGAAAGGAAAATTTTTTACGAAAACATGGAAAAAGAGCGCGCCGCGCTCGGCGAGGAATACAGGCAGAAACTGGAACAGGCCGGCGCCTTTTTTGAGAACGAGAAAAAAAACCTGAGAGAGACCCTTCAAAAAAGGGAAAACGACCTTTCGGAAACCAGGGAAAAAGAGCTGGCCGCTCTGAAAAACGCCCACGAAAAAGAACTGGGGGACCTGAAAAAAAGACTGGAAGAATACATAAACAACCGGGAGCAGGAGTACGTGACGGTAAGGATAAAGATGGAAGACGACATGCTCCAGTTGGTAAAGACCCATGACCGCGAAAACGCCGAAAAATTCGAAGCCGCTCTCAAAGAAATAAGAAAAAAATGGAGCGACCAGAGCATAAAGCACAAAGATGCCGTTTTAAAAGCCGTAGAAGAGGCCAACGCGGCCTGGGCGGACGACTGGGCGCGCAGGGAAAAACAGCTGGCTTCGGGAAAAACCGAAGAAATAAAAGCCGCCGCCGGCGACATAGAAAAAGAATTCAGGATAAAATACGAGGGCCACAAAGAAGCTCTCAAAAACGAAAAACGGGACTGGCTCACCGCCCAGGCCGAAGCGATGGAAAAGGAGCGGGAAGAGCTGGAAAAAGAGTTCCAAAAAAATTATGAACTTCAGAAGGAGCTCCTCCAAAAAAACCTCAAAGAAAAGGAAGCCGTCCTCGCCGGAGAATTTTCGCTTAAAAACAGGGACTTCCTGCTGGAAAAAGAAACGCTCCTTGAAGAGGAAAAAAAGCGCCTGCGGGAGGACTTTCACAAATACAGGTCCGCCCTGAAGCTCAAATACTCGGAACTGGAAGACGCCCTTAAACTCCGCCACGCCCAGGCGGAACTGGAAGCCGAAGCGGGAATAAAAAAAGATTACGCCGAAAAAGAAAAAAAATTCCTGGACGACCTCCGCCAGAGGGAAGAGGCGGCCAAAAAGGAACTGTTCGAAAGGCAAAAAGAGCTCAACCGGGAAAAGGAAAAACTGGAAAAGGAGCTTTCCGCGGCTAAAGAAAAATTTTCACAGGATCTGGAGAGACAGGAGGAACAGGTCTCAAAAAGGTACAAGAACTGGCTCTCCGAAGAAGAAAAAAAACTCGCCGGAAAACTGGCCCGGCGGGAAGAGCTGCTGTCGGAACAATACCTGATCAGGGCCAAAGAACTGGAAGGAAGGGAAAAACAACTCGCGGAAGCCCTGAAAGAGAAGAACGCGGAAGCCGAAAACCGGCTGGCGGAAATGAAACTGGAATTCGAGAACCGGCTGACGCTGGAAAAGGCTTCGGTCAGAGAAAGCGTTAAAAGCCAGGAGATGAACCTCAGGAACAGAGAAGCCGAATTGAAAACCCTGGAAGAAAAGCTGAAAGCCGATTATACCGATCTTAAAATAAAACTGAACCAGGATTTCCAGCTGAAAGAACAGGACCTTTTCAACTCGCTGTCCAAGGCTAAAGACGAGATGTATAAACAACTTTCCGAAAGAAGGCTGCAGCTCGAGAACGAATACGAGAGAAGACTGTCCGCCTTCCGCGAAAAGGAACTGACGCTGGAAAACATCAACAAGGAAAAGGAAAAAAAACTTTTAAAAGACCTGGAAGGCCGGCGCGACAGGGAAGCCGAAAAACTCGGCCTGGAATACGAAAACCGCAGGATGGAGCTTGAAAAGGCGCTTAACGAAAGGAAAGACGCCCTGGAAATACTGTACGGCGAAAAAATGGCCTCCCTGGAAAGCGAATATTCTAAAAAAGCCGCGGAACTCTTCAAACAGAAAGAGACCGAACTGGCCGAAAAGACGCTCGAAGCCGAAAACCGCCTGAAACAAAAGGAGATGGCGCTGGAAACCCGGCGCATGGAAGCCGAAAAGCGCGCCAGGGCCGAGTTCGAAAAAGAAAAAATAAACTGGGAAAATCAGAAAATAGAGATTCTTTCAAGGGAGCGGCAACTGCTCAAAGCCGAATTTGAAAAACGGGAACTGGCGGTCAACGCCAAGCTCTCGGACGAGTTGGACAAAGTTAAAAAACAAAAGCTCGCTCTGGAAGAAGACCACAACGGGAAATTGGACGAATTGGAAAGGCATTATCACGAAACGTTCGAGAAGGCCAGGGCCGGTCTCGATAAGACCAGAAAAGACCTGGAAGACAAAACCCGCGCCAAATACAAGGAACTGGAAGAGGAAAAGAACAAGATCGTCATGGAAATAAGCAGAATAGAGGACGAGATCTCGGAAAAATACAGGAAAAAGGAAGATGAGCTTTTCCGGTACTGGAAAGAAAAGCAGGAAGAGTTGAAAAAGGAATACGAAGGGAAACCGGGAAACGCGCGGGATGAAAAATAAACTATGGACTGGGACATTTTTAAGGACGAAAACTCCGGAATAATAAAAGAAAGCGAGATCGACAGCGCGAAAATGATCCTTCGCCTTTCTTCGGAATTGAAAGAAAAGGAAGATGAGCTTTCCGGCATCCGTTCCAAAACGTTCGAGGAGATCCAGCGCGTTTCAAAAGCCAAAGAGCTGGAATTCGAGGCGCTGGCGAAGGCTCAGGAAGAAAAAAATTTAAAAAAAGAGCAGGAGCTCGCCAACCTGCTGATAGAAAAGGAATCCCGGCTTTGGCAGAAATACAAAAGCCTCCTCGAAGACGGGCTCAGCAAACACCGCCTGGAAATAGAGGAGGAAAAGGGAAAAATCAGGAAAGCTTCCGAAGAAAAAGAGCTGGAAATAAAAAAACAAAGGGAAAAGCTCAAAGAGGAGACCGAAAAACTTTTTAAACTCTGGCAAACCGAAAAAGAGACGGAAAGCTTCCAGGAAAAGGAGATCTTCGCCAAACAACTTTCCTTTTTAAAGGAGAATTACCAAAAGGAGATTTCCGAACGCGTGCGCCAGCTTGAAGATATTTCCTCCAAAAAAATAGATTATATCCGCGAATCCCTGGATAAAAAGCACGCTCTGGAACTGGAGAAAATACGGACCGATTTCCAGAACGAGCGGACTCTCTCTCTCAACAACCTGGCGCTGAAAATGAACGAGGAGTTCAGGCAAAACCAGGAGGCCCTGTACGCCGAATACCAGAAATATTTAAACGAAAACAGACAGTTCCTGAACGCCCAGAGCGAGCAGCGCCTCCGGGGCCTGGAAGAAGAATACGGAGCGAGGTTTGAGACGCTTAAAGCGAGCCTCCGGGAAAAAGAACTGGAACTGGAAAACTCCAAAGCCGCCGGCGCCGAAGCCAACAATAAATTCCTCGCTTCCCTGGCGGCCAGGGAAGAAGAAATAAAAATCAAAAAAGAACTGCTGGAAAAAGAGTTCCGGGAAAAGGAATTTTCCCTGAAAAACGAGATGGAAAGGCTGGAACTGACTTTTCTGGAAAAGACTAAAAGGGAAAAAAAAGAAGTAGAGAACAGAAAACTGGAACTGGAAACCGATTTCGAAACAAAAAACAAAAAACTTTCCGAATCGGAAAAAGAGCTGGAAGAAAAAAGGGAACAGCTGGGCCTCTTCAGGACTGAAATAGAGACCCTGCTGAAAACCAAGGAAACCGAGATCGTTTCCCTATATAAGGGCTTTAACGAAACCTTCCAGAAAACTGTGGAAGAAAATTTCAAGATAAAGGAAAGAGCCGCCCTCCTGGGGATCCGGGAGCTCAAGGCAAAAACCGAAGAAATCCTGAGGGAAAAAACGGAAGCCGCGGAAAAGATAGAGAAGCTCAGTCTCGAGCTCCTGGACATGAGAAAAAAGGAAAAAGAGCTGACCGCCTCCTCCAAGGTCGCCGTGGAAAGACTCCGGGAGGAACTGGGAGGGAAAGAGGCGGAGGCTGAAGAAAAAATCAGGGAAAAGTACAACCAGAAGCTGGCTTTTGAAATAAAAAAGATGCAGGAAACGATAAAGGAGCGGAAAAGAGAGTCGGAGGAGCAGAAAAGGGTAATCTTCAGCCAGATGGAGGCCGCCAACCTCAACTCGCTGGCTATTCTTTCCGAAAAAGACGAGGAATTCAAGAGCGCGCTGAAAAACCTGATGGAAGCGGGAAACAGGGAAACGGCGGAAAGAGAAAAAAAATTCACCCAGGAACTCCTGCTGGTAAAAAATCAGTTTGAAGCGGAACTTGGAAAAATAAAGAAAAGATACGAGGAAAAACTGGAAAAGCAGAGGCGGGACGCCGAACAGTCCTCCGGCCAGAAAGAAAAACGCCTCGCGGAAAAAATGTCGGCCGAGTTTGAGGCGCAAAAACTGAAAGACCTGAAAGAAGCCGAACAAAAAATAGCCCTGGTAAAAGAGGAGCTCTCAAAAAAAGAATCCGAAAATTCGGGACTGAAGGAGGAACTGGAATTCGCCAAAAACGAAACCTCCAAATTCGAAAAAGAAACGACCCTTCTCAGGGAAAGGATCTCCGAGCTGAACGGGGAGAAACAGGCCCTCATGGAGGAAACCTCGCTGAAAGCGATACACCTTAACCGGGCCCTTGAAAAAGAATACTCCGAAAAGCTGGAACTGCTGGAGGAAAATTATCTTAAATATGTGGAGGAGCTCTCGGGGAATTTCGAAGAAAACGGGAAAAAAATGCGCCTGGACTTCTTTTCCAAACTCGACAGGATAAAAACCGATTTCGAGACCAAATACAGGAACGAAACAGAATCTCTGGAACAAAGCTACCTCCAACGCGAAGCCGGGATCCTTAAATCCATGGAAGAAACCTACCTTCTCAAGGAGAAGGCCATGAAAACCAGGTACGAACAGCTGGAACAGAGCTATCACAATATCCTGATGCAGAAAGCCCAGGAGATAGACAAAGATATAGCCTTGGGCAAAAACATAGAAGAACTGAAAAAAGAGCTGGACAGGAAAAACACGGAGCTTTCGGACAAGATCTTAAGCCTTGAAACGGTCTTAAGGCGAAAAAAAGAAGAGCTGGAAAACGATTACGGAGCCAGGATCAAGACAATGAACGAGGATTATCATATAAAATTTTCGCAACTGGAAACGGAAAAATCCAAGCTCAAAAACCTGCTGGACCAGGAAAAACAGATCGTGGACAACCTTCAGAAAAGAGAACTTCAACTCCAGGAAAACTACACCAAGAAAGAACAGGAACTGAAAAAAGAATTCGATACCGCCAGAGAAAACCTGGAGAAAGACTACCAGAAAAAACTCAAGGGCGCGAACAAACAATGAAGCTCCCCGGTCTCTTTGAAGCCTCGGAGGAGGAGGACCGGGATTTCCAAAAGCGGAACCCCTCCGAAGCTTCATTGCACTCTCCTCCGCCCTTCGAGCCGCGAAGGAGTCCTCTCTCACATCGCCTGCTCCGCCGAAGCGGCCGCTTCGGCTGCGAAGGCCGGGCAACCGCAGTCTAAAGCCCGCGGTTTTCTGCGAAGGAGGATAAAACTTTATGAGCAAACTTGAACTCCTGGCGCCGGCTAAAGACCTGGCCTGCGGCCTGGACGCCGTTAACTGCGGAGCCGACGCCGTATACATCGGCGCAGAGCGTTTCAGCGCGAGAGCGGCCGCGGCAAACGGCGTATCCGACATAGGGAAACTGTCCGACTACGCGCACAGATACCGGGCAAAAACCTATGCCGCGCTGAACACCATTCTTTCCGACAAGGAAATTCCGCACGCGAGAAAACTGGCCTTCAATCTGTGGAACGCCGGGATAGACGGCCTCATCGTGCAGGACATGGGACTTCTGGAAGCCGGTTTGCCGCCTGTCCCTCTTATCGCCAGCACCCAGGCCCATAACGTCTCTCCCGAAAAAATACTATTTCTTGAAAAAACCGGCTTCAAACGCGTGATACTGGCGCGCGAGCTTTCCCTGAAAGAGATCCGGGCGATTAGGGAAAAAACCTCGGTCGAACTGGAATTCTTCGTTCACGGGGCGCTTTGCGTCTGCTACAGCGGACAATGTTACCTCAGCTTCGCGCTGGGCGGGCGGAGCGGCAACAGGGGAGAATGCGCCCAGCCATGCCGCAAACTTTACTCTCTTAAAGACGCCGGCGGAAAAACGATCTGCGCCGGCAAACATTTACTTTCGTTGAAGGACCTGAATCTTTCCCGCCGCCTGGCGCAGCTGGCCTCGGCCGGAATAACCTCCTTCAAGATAGAAGGCCGCCTGAAGGACAGGGATTATGTCCGCAACATAGTCTCCTTCTACCGCCGCGAGTTGGACAAGCTCCTGACCGAAAAAACCCGCTCCCGGCCGTCGCTCGGAAAAAGCTTTCCGGAGTTCGAGCCGGACCCGTCCAAAACCTTCAACCGGGGCTACACGGAATATTTCCTCGACGGGACCGGGGCCGGCGTCGCTTCGCCGGACACGCCCAAGTTCGCGGGCGAGCCGCTGGGGCCGGCCGGCGACGTGAAGAACGGCTCCTTCCGGCTGAAAGACGCCGGACTCCTGCGCCCGGGCGACGGCATAACTTATTTCGACGAAACCGGCAAGCTGGCAGGTTCGCTCGTGAACGGGGTATTGAAGAACCGCGTAAGCGCCGACAACCTCAAAGGCCTGGTTAACGGCGCCGCCGTCTACCGCAATCTCGACAGCCGATTCCTGCGCGAGCTGGAACGCGGCGGAACCCGGCGCAAATTCGCGCTTAAACTGGAATTTTCCGAGCGCGAAAACGGCTTCACTTTGAAAGCTTCGGACGAGCGCGGCGTTTCCGCCGAAATCTGCCGGATCGGGAAAAAATCGCCGGCACAAAACCCGGAAACGGCTCTGGACACCGCAAGAAAACAGCTGTCCAGGCTGGGAAACAGCGGCCATTACCTTGAGACGCTCGACCTTAACCTTTCAAAACCTTATTTCATACCGGTCTCGGTCCTCAACGACCTGCGGCGCGAAGCGCTTGCCGGGCTGGAGAGGGCCGCTGCCGCCCGGCCTTTGCGGCGCGAAGAGTTTAAAATAGTCCCCAACGCCTACCCCTATCCCGAAGAGAAGCTGGATTTCACCGGGAACGTCCTGAATTCTCCGGCCACGCGTTTCTACAGGCGGCATGGCGTAAAGGAAATAGAAAAAGCGGCGGAGGGCGGGGCCGACCTGTCCGGCAAACCGCTTATGACCCTCAAATTCTGCCTGCGGCGGCAATTCGGACTCTGTAAAAAAGGAAAGGAAGCCCCGCCGCTTTACCTCGAGGACGAGGAAGGAAGAACGTTCCGGCTGGAATTCGACTGTGGACGCTGCGTTATGAAGCTTTTTTGGGAGAATGAACGGAATAATAAAAAAAGAAACAGTTAGCCGTCAAACGTATTCATCTGCGGGCCCGGGATCTATATCTTTTCTTTCAGTTTAGAGAGGATATTGAGCGCCTCGAGGGGGGTGACGCTTTCCGCGTCCAACTGCCTTATTTCGTCCAAAACGGGATGTCCAGAAAAGATGGGCAGTAATTCCTGCTCTTTTACGTTTGGGGATCCCGCTTTCGTAACGCCCTTGCTTTCAAGCTCGGAAAGTATTTCCTTCGCCCTTTTTATGCAGGACTGGGGAAGGCCGGCCAGCTCGGCCACGTGTATCCCGTAGGATTTGTCGGCCGTGCCGGATACTATTTTGTGCAGGAAAACCACTTCGGTTTTACCCTTTGAATTGGTCCATTCCTTGACGGAAACGCTGAAATTCTTCACCCCTTCAAGCTCCTGGGCTATCTGGGTGAGCTCGAAATAATGCGTGGCGAAAAGGACTTTAGGGCCGAGGCCGAATTTATAAAGGTGTTCCACGACCGCCCAGGCTATGGAGATACCGTCGAAAGTGGAGGTGCCCCTTCCTACCTCGTCGAGAAGAACGAGGCTTTTCTCGGTGGCCATTTTAAGTATGCTGGAAGTCTCTTTCATCTCCACCATGAAGGTGGATTCGCCCTTCGAAAGCCTGTCCTGGGCGCCTATCCTGGTCATTATCCTGTCGACTATCCCGATTTTGGCGGAGCGGGCGGGAACAAATCCTCCCATCTGGGCCATTATCACCATAAGGGCGTTCTGCCTCAGGTAAACGCTTTTTCCGCTCATATTCGGGCCGGTAAGGATTATTATCTGCGGATCTTTCTCCCCGATCCTGAAGTCGTTGGGCACGAAACTACCGCTCAGCAGGTATTTCTCGGCCACCGGATGCCTGCCTTCTTCTATCTCTATGACGTTCTCATTGACCACAAGCGGCCTGGAATAATTGCTGGAAAAAGCGGTCTCGGCCAAGGAGTAAAAGGCGTCGAGCTCCGCCACGCAGGCGGCGAATTCCCGTATCTCCGGCGACTTGCCCGAGATCTCGTTCTTTATATCGTTGAAAATGCGGTTTTCAAGCTTTAAAATTTTTTCTTCGGCGCCCAGCATTTCTTCCTCGAGCTCTTTGAGCTGGGGGGTGGTGAACCTTTCGACGTTGGTAAGGGTCTGTTTTCTCTGGTAATAGTATGGAACCTTGGCCAGATGGGTTTTGGTAACTTCTATAAAATATCCGAAATTGGAGTTGTATCCTATTTTAAGGCTCTGGATCCCGGTCTTTCCCCTTTCGGCGAGTTCCATGTCTATTATCACCCGCTGGGAATTCTTCTTTAAATTTCTCAGGCCGTCCAGTTCTTCGTTGTAGCCTTCCTTTATGGTGCCGCCGTCCGAGAGCTTCGCCGGCGGTTCGTCTTTTACGGCTTTCTGTATGAGGTCCCTGAGAACGGTGAGCCCCTCTATCCTGGCGAGTCTCGAAGCTATCTCCGGGGCATGGGCGAAAAAATCGTCCCTGGAAAGCAGCAGTTTGAGCCTGGGGAGAAAAGACACCGCTTTTTTTATCGAGACGGCGTCCCTGGCGGAAAGAGTGAAATTAAAGATCCTTCCGGTAAGCCTTTCCACGTCGGGAATCTGCTCCATTATGGAGGAGAGTTCTTCCCTGGCGCTCTGGTTCTCGTAAAGGAAGTTGACGAAATTCTGCCTCAAATTTATGGAATGGATGTCGGAAAGGGGGTTTAAGATCCATCTCTTCAGCATTCTGGAGCCCATGCTGGTCTTGGCCGAGTCCAGCACGTCCCAGAGGGAGAAACCGCCCTCGTATTCGCTTGAAACCAGTTCAAGGGTCTTTATCGCGGTTTCGTCCAGCTTCATGGTGTTTTCGTCTTCGAAAAAAACCGGCTTAAAATCCAGGGCCGACGAAGGCTGTATCTTCTTTATGTAGGAAATATTCAGGAGCGCGGCTTTCAAGGCCAGCTTGTTGTTTTTCCAGGCGGCGGCCTGCGCCCAGGCGAACTCCGGGCTTTCGTCCAAAAATTGTTCCGACATGTTTTTCGGCGGCCGCTGGCCGGCCTTGTCCATGTATTTTAGCGAAGCCGTGTCGGTTACGGCCTCGGCCGGGTCTATGCGGGAAATCATGCCTGAAAGATGATAAAGGTCGGGGTCGTTCAGTTTCTGGGTGGCGTAAAACTCCCCGGTCGAGACGTCCGAGTAGGCGATTCCCCAGCCCACGAGGTCGCAAATTATGGAAACCAGGTAATTGGCCGATTTCTTCCCGAGAAGTTCGTCCTCTATCAGAGTGCCGGGGGTTATCACCCTCACTATTTCCCTTTTAAAAAGCTTGGTCTTCTTGTCCTCTTCTCCGACCTGTTCGCAAACGGCCACGGTATATCCGCCGTTTATAAGCCTGGAAAGATAATTGGCGGCCGCGTGATAGGGAATTCCGCACATCGGGATGCCCTGCCTGGCGGTAAGGGTAAGGGAAAGAAAGGCGCTGGCGGTCCTGGCGTCCTCGTTGAACATCTCGTAAAAATCGCCCAGGCGGAAAAAAAGAATGGAGTCCTTGTGTTTTTCCTTCAAAGCCTTGTATTGCCGCATGAGAGGCGTATCCGGAATTTCGATCTGCGTCATACGTTATATTTTACAAAACTATTCCTTTATTTTCGCTTTGAAGTCTTTTCCGCGGATTTAACGCCTTTTTTCCTGGCCATAACTATCAGCCTGTTCTTTTCGGGCGAAAGCCTTTCTCCCCTGAAACCGCCCCAGAAGGAAAAACCGCAAAAACCGGCCTTTTTAAGCCCGGCCGAGATCCTTTTTTTGTCATAAAGGCGCAGGAAAAAGGTCCTCTTTTCCGCGGAACCCTTTTTTACGCGCGTCCACCGGTTCAGGCAGGCTCTCCCGTCCGGGGCGAGAACCGTTTCTTCCAGGAGCCAGGAACCGTCCTCTAGCTCCTCCCAGTTCTTTCTCCTGTAATTTTTTTTAAAAAAATCCGGGTTTAAAAAATCCATGATGAACAGGCCGCCGGGCCTGAGCGCGCGGGAAACGCCGTTCAGGACCCTCCGGTCGTCCTCCTGCCTTTTGAAATACCCGAAGGAAGTGAAAAGATTAAGGGCGAGGCCGAATTCCGCCTGAAAGCGGAGTTTTCTCGCGTCTTTTTTTACGAATTTGACTCTGACCCCCTTTTTTTTCGCCCGCGCCGCGGCCTCCCTGAGATATTCGGGAGAAAAATCCACACCCGTGACCTTAAACCCTTTTTCGGCCAGAAGCGCGGAATGCCTGCCGGGCCCGCAGCAGACATCGAG
>PEXN01000128.1:0-147 GCA_002774685.1 Elusimicrobia bacterium CG08_land_8_20_14_0_20_51_18
CATAATGTCGGTCTTTGGTTTGCGGGAAACGCCGGAATGCGCCAAGCGCGGCAGTTTTTCTCGCCATTTGGACGTTATTGTGTCCCCCGCCTGAAATTTCAGCGGCCTTATGCTGAAATTTCAAGAACCGGTCTTTCAGGTTGATTG
>PEXN01000128.1:167-6142 GCA_002774685.1 Elusimicrobia bacterium CG08_land_8_20_14_0_20_51_18
AATTAGTCGGTAAGCGGGGGGTTACTTCCTTTGTGTTGCTTTATTGTCACACCCCGTTAAGGAGAGGGAAATGTCATCATCAGGTCACATAAACAAGAATAACATAGAGCCGGACCTCGATTCAAAGTCCTTGCCGGAGAATTACGGCGAGACTCAGGCCGCTTTATTGCCCAGGGACCCGCACTGGATGTTCATCTACTGGGAAATAACCGATAATTCGAAGGCGAATATCTGCCGGGAATACGGCAACGACGTATTCTCCAAAGCCAGGCATGTGATAAGGGTTTACGACCTTACGGGCGTGAAAGAGGGGGAGTCTTATACCAAATATTTCGACGTCCCGATAATCATAGATTCCAGGAACTGGTACATAAACGTGAACGACGGCGGGAAAACCTATATGTGCGAGGTCGGCCTCGTCCTCCCCGACGGCCGGTTCATCGGCATAGTCAAGACCAATCCCGTGGCGCTGCCTCCCGGAAAGGTTTCCGAGGTAACCGACGAAAAGTGGATGAGCGTCAGCAACGATTTCGAAAAGCTCCTTCAGCTTTCCGGGATAGAATACATAGGCAAGGGCTCCGGCGAAGTCGCCAAATCCCTGGCCCAGAGATGGGAAATGCTGAGGTCCGTCTTTTCCAGGTCCGCTTCCTGGGGCGTTTCTTCGCTTTCTTCGCACGTGCTGTCCAAGCCGGAAAAAGAGAAGAATTTCTGGCTGGTGGCCGACTGCGAACTTATACTTTACGGCGCCACCCAGCCCGACGCTTCGGTGACCGTGTGCGAACGGCAGGTAAAGCTGAACCAGGACGGGACCTTCACCATGAGATTCGCTCTTCCGGACGGGGTGGTGGACTTGCCCATAAAGGCGGTGGCCGCCGACGGGGAACAGAAGAGGGGGATAGAGATAAAGGTAACAAGGAACACTAAAAAAGATGAATAAAGAAAAAGGATACTTTTCCCTGGTACTGCACGATCACCTGCCTTTCATAAGGCATCCCGAATACCCCGACTTTCTCGAGGAAGACTGGTTTTTCGAGGCGATGTGCGAAACCTATATCCCTCTCCTGGACGTTTACGAAAGGCTCACGCAGGAAGGAGTGGATTTCAGGGTGACCATGTCCCTCACTCCCCCGCTCTGCAATATGATGACGGACGCGCTCCTCAAGGAAAGATTCAAGAATTACGTCTATAAGAGACTGGAGCTGAGTGAAAGGGAACTGGTAAGGACCAGAAATACGCCTTTTTACGACGTGGCCTCGATGTACGAAAGGAAATTCAAGCGCATAAAGCAGCTATACGAGGATTACTACCATTCCAATATCCTGGAAGGCTTCAAGAAATTTCAGGAAATGGGCAAGATAGAGGTAGTAACCTGCGGCGCCACGCACGGTTTTCTTCCCCTGCAGACGCGCAGGGAAGGCGTTAACGCCCAGATAAAACTGGCCGTGAACGATTACGTGGAAAAATTCGGCAGGAAACCGAGAGGGATCTGGCTCGGCGAATGCGCCTATAACCCGGGCGACGACAATTATCTCAAAGCCCACGGCATAAGGTTTTTCTTCATGGAAACCCACGGTATAATTTACGGCACGCCGAGGCCGAGATACGGCGTTTACGCGCCGGTTTACTGCCCCAGCGGGGTGGCGGCTTTTTCGAGGGATATGGAAAGCGCTCACCAGGTCTGGAGCGCGGAAATGGGTTATCCCGGGGATACGCGCTACAGGGAATTTTACAGGGACCTGGGCTACGACCTCGAGTACGACTACATAAAACCCTACCTTCATGAAGACGGGGTCAGGCGCAATATAAGCGTCAAATACCATAAGATAACCGGTAAAGTGGCGCTAAGCGAAAAGCAGCCCTATAATCCGGCCGAGGCCAGGGAAGTGGCGGCCATGCACGCGGGCAATTTTCTGTTTAACAGGGAGCGCCAGATAGAGCATCTTCATCATTTTCTGGGCAAGAAGCCGATAGTGGTTTCGATGTACGACGCCGAGCTGTTCGGGCATTGGTGGTACGAGGGTCCGGATTTCCTGGAGTTTTTTTTCAAAAAGGTCCATTATGACCAGAAAACCATAAAACTCGTTACGCCGGTGGAATACCTTTCGATGAATCCGGATAACCAGATCGTGCAGCCCTCTATGTCCTCCTGGGGGGACAAGGGCTACAATGAAGTCTGGCTCAACGGGACGAATGACTGGATGTACAGGCATCTCCATAAAGCCATAGACCGCATGATAGAAATAGCGAACAAGTTTCCGACCGCGGACGGCGTTCTTTTGAGGGCCCTGAAGCAGTGCGGCAGGGAAATCGTTCTCGCCACTTCCTCGGACTGGGCTTTTCTTATGACCGTCGGAACGGCGAAAACCTATTCTACCAGGAGATTCCTGGCTCATATACAGAGATTCACGAAGCTCTACGAGGGGATAATGAGGGGCAACATAGACGAAGAAGCCCTGAAGGACGCCGAATGGCGCGATACCATATTCCCGAATATAGATTACAGGGCTTTTTCCACCGACGAGCAGGTTAAAGCCATAAATTCGGCGAAATAGTTTAGAGTCGAGAGTGAGTATAAGTAAGGCAATAACAAAGTGGCAAAGGAGCATAGGCACAAAGGGAAATCTGATATTCCTTATAACACTTTGGCACTTTGTGCCTTTGCCCCTGACTTCCTGCTTTTTTAACGTGTGTCTATGCGCTTGCGTCTGTGAACTTATATCGCTTTCCCGCTTGTCCGGCTGTCTTGCCTTCTTGCCTGTTTAGTTCGCTTTCGCGAACCTCTTAACGGCTTCCAGGTAATTTTCGATATGCAGGGCGAATTCCGACAGCCCTGTCTTTGAAAAGACCGGCTTGAGCTCTCCCAGGACGTTCTCGTCGAAGCCGCCTTCATAAACTACTTTCACGAATTCAGGCATCAGCTCCGCCAAGTCCGGCGCATTGTGCAGTATGGGGCTTATTTTAAATTTTTCTGAAATTTCCAGTAGTTCGTTAAGTTCCCTTACCGCGGCTTCGTCTTTAAGGAATATCAGCTCTTTCATTTTTATCCTCAGGAGCTGTTTCAGGTAAATGTCGGCTTCCGCCGTGAGATTTTCGAAAACGTGCACCGGGATATCTTTTTCGTTCTCCATCAGGGCTACGTAGCCGTTCAGTATCTTTTTCAGGTTCCCGTAATTATCGTATTTAACCTTACAGATGAACCGGTCGGCCAGGGCTTTCTGCATGAAGCGCGGCAGGTCGGAAACCCTTACGCATTCGCATTTCTTAAGGGGTTCGAGCTTTTCCCCGGCATCCGGAGCGAAACCTTTCAGGCTTTCGTCCAGAAAGTAGAATTCGGGCAGGTGGTCGGGTTTAAAAAGCACGGCGAAAAGTGTTTCTGAACGTCGTTTAAGGGCCTTGTCCCGCGTTTCCAGGAGGCCGGATTTAACCTCGCACTCGCCGGCGAAGGAGGTTTTCAGGTCCTTTATATAAAACTCGTATTTCTGGTTTTTATGGCAAAGCCGGTTTAATCCGGTAAGGTCCTTTATAGCGTTATAGGCGAAGATCTGTTTTTCCGGTACGGCCGCCGGTTTTACCAGTGTGTCGTAAATTTTCCCGCCGTGTTCGAAATCCCTGAAATTGGAAGCGGCCATTTCAAGCAGCGAGATAAAGGCTCTTTCTATCCCCTTGAACCCGAAGCTCTGGGCTATCTCGGCGGCCATGGACGCGTATTTGAGGTTCTGCTGGGCCTCTATCCTGGAGATATCGTTGAAGAACCAGCCGCAGCTCGTGAACATGAACATGGAATACTTCTGCATTAAAAGAAGCTTAAGGGCTTTTTCCTGTTCTTCCCGGGAAAGGGGCTTGGGCGCGTTCCTTTCCAGGAAAGCGGAGAAGGCTTGGTCGGAGCCGTCTCTGATAAGCTCTATATACTCGTTCCTCGCCTTCCAGACATCCTTGAAGATCCCTTTGCCCTCTTCCGCGTAAACGTCTATGAGCACCGTTCTGAGCCAGTTCAGGGCCGACCTCAGGGGCAGCCGCCAGGAAGTCTGGTATTTGCCTTCGTCCCCGCAGGAACAACCGCCTTTCCACCGTCTTACCCCGTGGGCGCAGCTCCAGGAGGTGCCTTCGCCGTCCGGGCCGGGGCTGAGTTCCGCCTCGTATTGAGGGGGGAAAAGGCTGAGGTACTCGGAAAGGTTCACCGTTTCCACGCCTTTCCTGGACAATTCGTGCCTGAAAGCGTGGGAAAGCGTCATGTCGGCGAATTTGTGATGATGGCCGTAAGTTTCTCCGTCGGTTGCGATTATCGTCAGCTGGGGATTTTCTTTTTTCCCCTCGTAGGAAGCGTTCACCGCCTCGGCGAAACCCGCGGAGTTAAAGGTTATGTTCTCGAAAGCCACCTTCCTCGCCAGTTCCCCGTCATATACGAAAAGCGCCAGCGACCTGGCCGGGATCTTGTTGCCTTCAGTGTCCCTGTCGAACCAGCGATAGTTCAGCTTGTTGTCCACGAGTTTCAGCGGCTCCCCGGTTTTCAGGTCCGAGGCGCTTTTAAGCTGGTAGGGGGCCAGGATGGCGTATTTCACTTTGTTGTCTATAAGCAGGCGCAGGGTGTCTTCGTTAACCGCGGTTTCCGGCAGCCACACGCCTTCGGGAGAAAACCCGAATCTGCTCTCGAAATCCCGTATCCCCCAGCGGATCTGGGTGAGGCGGTCCTGGAAATTGTCCAGCGGGAGGATGGTGTGGTTATAGGACTGCGCTATGGCGTTGGGGAACCCCTTTTTCTCCTTTACGCGCCGGGCCGTTTCTATTATCATCCTGTAATAGTCCGGGTATTCGAGTTCCAGCCAGCTGAGCAGGGTCGGGCCGAAGTTGAAATTCAGATATTCGTAATTGTTCAGCATTTCCAGGGTTTCGCCGTTATAGTTATTTATCCTGCCGAAAAGATTGGGGATGTAGCATTCCATCGCTATCCTGTGGTTCCAGTTGTCGTAAGGCTTGGCCGATTCCTGGGGTTCGATCTCGCCCGTCCAGGGGTTTTCCCTCGGGGGCTGGTAGAAATGGGCGTGTACGGCCAGGAATTTCTTAGGTTTCATTTTTTGCACCTTTTTTAGCGCTCATTAAAATTTGTTTACGAGGTAAAGCCACCCTAGCTCCTTTTCGAACCCGGGATAATCCTCGTGAATAAAATATTGTATATTTTTACCGCCTAAAAATAAATCCAATGTTTTATTGGTTTTTGCTTTCCCGGAGAAACGGAGGAGATCGGAAAGGAAAAGCCTGAAGTTCGGCTCAGAAGCGGGATCTTTCCTGCCCGTCCGTGAAAGATAGGAATAATCCGTCTCTTCGGAAGCCAGAACGAAACGGGCCGTCGTCACAGTCTTCGTCCCTTTTCCTCGTGTAATCGGAGGAAGGGATAGTCCCGTCCATTCGGGTTCCGGGGAGTGGGACGGCGCCTGAGCCCCATAAAGAGGGGTAGTTCCGGCCGGCGTCCCTTCGGCTAGTATTTCCAGGTAAAAAGACGCGTCTGAAGAAAACCTGTTGACGCCCAGCATGGCTTTTTCGGCCTCCGGAGGTTCCCCCGGCCGGAACGGACTGCAGGACGGTATTTCTTTTTTTATAAAGCCCAGGGCCAGGAGTTTTATGCGGCTGAAATTGACGGAAAAGGGCTTTTCTCCGCCCAGTCTCAGGAATTCCCCTTCTATGTCGGGCTTGAAAACCTTTTCCGCCGCCGGCGGGACTGGAAAGCCGTTTTCTATGATGCCGCAGTTGAATCCTCTGCCGGACGCCTTTTTTTTAAGCTCCAGGAGGGAGGTGAAACCGGAACCCGCGGCCAGCTCCCCGTAATTTTTAATAAAATAATCCGGGTCCCGCCCCAGGGATTTCAAAAAGGTTCTTATCTCCCCGAGCTCGAAATTTTTGTCTTTAAGAATGAGTTTCAGCATGGTAAAAGTGATTAAGAGATTATTGAGTCCGGCGTAAGTAATGCCCTATTTGGAGGC
>PEXN01000136.1 GCA_002774685.1 Elusimicrobia bacterium CG08_land_8_20_14_0_20_51_18
GGCCATAGGCGGAGAACTCTCGACGGTGCAGAGGACCTACAATACCAGGCATCCGAGGGACGCGAACAACAATTACCTGGCCGGCGCCCAGAAGAACACTCTCAGCACGCTTACCGGCAGTATAAGGAAGCGGATAAACGAACTGGCCTCCGTGAGGCTTTTCTATTCCCTCATCGTGGCTTCCTCGAACAATAAATACGAGGCCTATATGCCCTATAACTATACGGGCAATTCCTTTGGGCTCGCCTATACGATATCGTATTAAGTAGAGGATTGGAAGATATAGAAGCGTTAGAAGCATTAGAGGACATGGAAGGGATAGAAGACTTCCACTTCCTCCACCTCGTCTAACTCTTCTGATTTTTTCACCCCTTGCAATGTGCTTATCTCCTCCGGCTCTCCTGCGCCTTATGCCTTGTGCCTTATGCCTGTCCATCGGCACTTTTCAGTCCTCAAAAGCCCATAATAATGATACAATTATGTATACCTCGGCGCTTCGATTTCGCGTACAGTGGAGAATCTAAATGTACTTAAAGTCGGTGGAGATATACGGTTTCAAATCTTTCGCGAACAAGGTTAAAGTAAGCCTCACTCCCGGCATTACAGCCATAGTCGGCCCCAACGGCTGCGGAAAATCCAACGTGGTGGACGGCATCAAGTGGTGCATAGGCGAGATGTCCTGGAAATCCCTCAGGATGCCTTCCATGATGGACGTCATTTTCGCGGGCACCACCAAAAGACAGCCGCTCAATATGGCGGAAGTCACCCTCACTTTCGATAACCAGGAAAGGAAGCTCAATTTCGATTTCAACGAAGTCGCCGTGACCAGGAAAATTTACAGGAGCGAGGAAAGCGAGTATTTCATAAACAGGGCGGATTGTCGCCTGAAGGACATAAGGGATATGTTCCTCGACACCGGCATAGGCACCGACGGCTACGCCATCATAGACCAGGGCGAGGTGGAAGAGATACTCTCCGCCAACGCGGAAGAAAGAAGGGAGCTTTTCGAGGAAGTGGCCGGAGTTTCCAAATACAAATCGAAGCGCGAAGAAGCGCTCAAGAGGATAGAGAAAGTGGAGTACGACCTTTCCGTTCTGGCCAGCTCCATGCAGATAATAGACGAGCAGATAAAGAAGCTGGACGCCGAAGCGAAAAAAGCCCGGCTTCAGCAGAAATACAGGGAAGAGCTGAAAGAGGCCGAAATAGCCTTTATGGCCAAAGAGATAAAGGCCAACAATACGGCCGTGGAAGGAGAAAACGCGGCTCTTAAGCCGGTAAACGACGAGATAGCCGAGATAAACTCCGGCGTTTCCGCCATGGAAGGGGAGATAGCCGCCCTCAACATCTCCCTGACCGAAAAGACCGACGAGGAAAAACAGCTTCTCGAGAACTGGTCCAACGTCAAGTCCGACATAACCAGGATAGAAGGCAATACAGTGAAGGACCAGGGGCTTATAGAGGAGATTTCCAAACAGCTTTCGGAACTCGACGTAACGGAAAGGAAGAACGCCGAACTCCAGGCCAGGCTTTCTCCCCTGCTCGAGGAGAACAGGAAAAAGCTCGATTCCATAAAGAGTTCTTTCGGAACGATGAAGGCGGAATACGAGAACTCCTTGAACCGGCTGAAGGAGCTCGAGGCCCGGATGACCCGGATAGACTCGGAACTGGCGGAAAAAGAAAAGAACATAAGCCTCGTTTACCAGCAGGAGCTGGAAATAACCGGCCGTATGGCGAGACTGGAATCCGAGACAGCCAATTTAAAGGGAGATATCATAGGCCTGAACAGGGACAGGGACGAGCTCGCCGCCAGAAAGAACGAAATACTGGAGAAAAAGAACGCGGAAAACGCGCGTTGCGCCGGTTTGAGGGCAAGCCTGGAAGAGCTTTCTAAAAAAGCCGCGGAACTTTCCACGGCGCGGGAACTGAACGCCGCCAGGATAAGAGAAATAGACGCCGCCGTTTCCGGGCTGAACGCGAAGATAGCGTCCGGCAAAAGCAGACTCGAGACCATCCTTTCCCAGGCGGAAAAGGACACCTACTGGGTCGGGCTCAATACCGTCCTCGGCGCCCGGCTGCCCGGCGTGAGGGGCAGTCTCAGGCATCTTATAAAATTCGAGAAGGAAGACCGGGTCCTTGTGGAGGACGCTCTCGGCAAATTCCTCGACGCCGTGATAGTGGACAGCGAAGACGCCGCCCTTAAATGCATAGAGCATCTTAAGTACACCGGCAAGGGCAGAAGCCGTTTCATCATACTCGACAGGATCCCCGCCCTTCTGCCCGGGGACGATTCTCAGAGCCTTTTCAGGATCCTTAACAAGGTTTCCTGCGCGGAAGAATATTCCTCCCTTCTCAAGTACCTGCTTCGTAACGTTTCTTACAGGGAAGACAGCGTAAGCGGCGATTTCTGGATGGCGGGCGGAGTGGTCCAGGTCGCTTCCAACGAGCCCTACTGGGGGGAAACCGACCAGCTTAAGGCCGAAATAGACGCGTCTTCGGCGGAATTCGAAAGGCTTTCGGCCGAGAAGAACGACCTGGCGGCCCAAACCCTTTCCCTCGAAGAGGAACTGGGCAGGAATTCCGAGAGCGTTTCTTCCCTGAAGATAGAGCTTTCCAACGCCGAAAATACGGTTCTCAGGCACGATGAGGAGCTGGAACTGAACGCTAAAAACGCGGAGCTGGCCGAAAAGGACATAGCCGCGAAGACCCAGGCCCAGGCCGCCGCGGAAGAAAAGATGGCGGGTTCGCGCGGGGAACTGGAGAACGTCAGAAAAAATTCCGAGGATATAAAGAACGCTTCGGCCGGGCTTAAGAACGACCGGGCCGAAATAGAGAAAAACAATCTCGCCCTCAAGGAAGAGGCCGGGTTCAAAGCTTCCGCCATCTCGAGCTTCCAGAAGGATATGGAAAGTCTGGAAAACAATGTCAGGATAGACGAGCAGAGGCTGAACGAGACCTCCTCCGAAAAGACCGGCCTGGAAAACAAGAGGAGGGAGTTCGGCCTGAGGACGGAAGAGCTTAAGAAAGCGATAGAGAGTTACAAGGTGCAGGACATAGAGGAAAGGAATAATCTCAAGGACCTGGAGATAAAGAAAACCCAGATAGGGGGCGCCATAGAGGAACTGCGGAGCCATATGGAAAGGCTCGGCCACAAGCTTAAGGAAAATAAGGAGCTTCAGGACGAAAATCTCAAGAAGAAGCAGGAGATAGAGATAAGGATAAACACCTTCGAGACCAAAACCGGCGACCTGATAGCGAGGCTTTCCAACGACTGGCAGGTGAATTACGAGGAGATCAGGGACAGGTGCGAGAATTTCGAGACCAATACGAAACGGGTGAATTTCCTGAGAAAGAGGATAGAGAACATGGGCGCGGTGAATATGACGGCCCCCCAGGAATACGACGCGCTGGTGAACAGATTCAGTTTGATGAATTCCCAGGTGGAAGACCTGAACAGGGCCAAGTCCGACCTCAAAACGGCCATAAACAGGATAAACGACACCACCAGGGACAACTTCAGGAAAACCTTCGACAAGGTGCAGAATTATTTCAAGCAGATTTATTCCACGCTTTTTAACGGCGGAGAGGCAAATCTTATTCTCACCAATCCCGACAATCTTCTGGAAACTGGCGTGGAGATCATGGCCCATCCTCCCGGCAAAAAGCTCGTGCATATCTCCCAGCTCTCCGGCGGGGAAAAATCCCTGACCGCCCTCGCCCTGCTTTTCAGCTTCTTCTGCGTCAGCCCCTCGCCTTTCTGCGTCATGGACGAGGTCGACGCGGCCCTGGACGAGGCCAACGTGGAAAGGTTCGTCAGGCTCATAAAAGAATTTTCGGCCAATACCCAGTTTATAGTGATAACGCACAATAAGAGGACCATGGAAGCCGCCGACGTCATGTACGGCGTAACCATGGAGGAGTTGGGCGTTTCCAAGGTTATTTCGGTGGACCTCAAGAGAGCCGTGGATATGACCAATTCCAAGGAAACGGCCGGGGTTAAATAGGGATAGGGGATAAATGACAAGGGATAAAAACGCTAAAGACGGCGGCGTGAGATGAAATACGGAATTTTTTCTGACGCCCACGCGAATTACGAGGCTTTGAAAGAAGTCCTGGCCTATTTTAAGAGCGCCAGGGTGGACGGCTATGTTTTCTGCGGCGATCTGATAGGCTACGGCCCCCAGCCGGTGGAATGCGTGGAAGCGCTGCGCAAGCTGCCGGAAGCCATGATAGTCCTGGGGAACCACGACGCCGCCCTCATAGGCAAGATAGATATAAAATGGTTCAACCCGGCGGCGGTCAAGGCCATAGAATATTCGAAAAGCCGCCTGGACGGGGACGTCCTGACCTGGCTTTCCGGGCTTCCGGAGAAGATCGACGGAGAGCATTTTTCCGTGGTGCACGGCTCGCCCAGGAATTATCTCAAGGAATACGTGCTCAGCGAAACCCAGTTCATGGAAAGCATGAAATACGTTTCCAACGAGGCCTGTTTCATAGGACACAGCCACATGGCGATGTATTTCCGCCTGAACGGGGAAGGGCGCGTGGAAAGCGATTTTATAAAACCCATGGAAAGAGTGCTCATGAAGGGCGTGAAGTCTTTCGTGAATCCGGGTTCCGTGGGGCAGCCGAGGGACGGGAACTCCCTGGCGGCCTGCGGCGTTTACGATACTGAAAAAAAGGTTTTCGAATCGGTAAGGCTCAAATACGACGTCGAAAAAGTCCAGAAGCTCATGATGGAGATAGATATGCCGAGGCTGCTGGTGGAAAGGCTGGCGATGGGGTATTGAGTAAGGGATAAATAACAGGGATAAGGGATAAAAAGAGGGAAAATGAATTTTAAAATTTTGATAGTGGACGACGACAAGAATTTCATAGAAACGCTCAGGGACAGCCTTAAGGAGAAATCGGTCGAAGCCGACGTGGCCGTCACTTCTTCCGCCAAGGAATCCTTCGCTCTCCTTTCCAAGTATACCCCGGATATCATAATCCTCGATATACAGCTGGGAGATATGCACGGTATAGAGTTCATGAAAAGCATAAAAGATTTCCAGAGGCTCAAGAACGTTCCGGTGATCTTCATCTCGGCCAAGTACACGGAGCCCGCGGACAGGACCCAGGCCCTTTTGGCCGGGGCCAAGGCTTTTTTTTCCAAGCCCGTGGACATCGAGGATCTCTGGAGCGAAATAAAATATTTCGTGGACAAGAAAACGGGGAAATAAAAAAATAAGCGGGGAATTCGGGGATTATAAAAAGCCGATTTTTGTTGTAAAATAATAAAA
>PEXN01000093.1 GCA_002774685.1 Elusimicrobia bacterium CG08_land_8_20_14_0_20_51_18
ATCGCTTCCATTCGGTTATAAGGCAGACGCAGTCCGAGTCCTTAACGCAGTCGTACTCGTTTTTAGCGAAGTAAACGTTTTTCATGACCTTTTTCGCGTTGGGCATGGAAACGGGGTCGTAGACCTTTATCCTGGCGCCTCTTGAAACGAGCTTTTCCGCGATATCGATGGAAGGAGCGAAACGCATATCGTCGGTAAGAGGTTTAAAAGCCAGGCCCAGAAAGGCCACGGTTTTACCTTCCAGGTTCCAGAGCTCCTCTTCCACTTTTTTTACCACCCAGTTTTTCTGGGCCTCGTTGATCTCTTTCACGTTTTTAAGAAGTTCGAAATCGTAGCCTTTCTGATTGGAAAGCCAGTAAAAAGCCTCGAGGTCCTTGGGAAAGCAGAAGCCGCCGAATCCTATTCCGGCTTTAAGGAAAGCCGGGCCTATTCTCCTGTCCAGCCCCATGCCTTTAGCCACGGCTTCAACGTCGGCCCCTGTTTTTTCGCAGACGTTAGCTACGGCGTTTATGAAAGAAATTTTAGTGGAAAGGAAAGAATTGGAGGCGTGTTTTATCAGTTCCGCGCTTTTGACGTCCGTCGCAAGGACGGGGTATTTTTTAAGGGCGGAATAGACCTTCCTGAGCAGGGCTTCGGCGTTTTTTGACGGAACGCCGAGAACTATTCTGTCCGGGCTCAAAAAGTCTTCTATGGCGCCCCCCTCGCGCAGAAACTCGGGGTTGGAACAGACGTCGTAGGGTATTTTCTTTTTATTGAACCGGTTGACCGTTTTTTCTATCCATAGGCAGGTCTCCGCGGGAACGGTGGATTTTTCAACTATCACCGTGTAAGCGGTCATGTTCCGCGCTATTTCCTGCGAAACCCTTTCTATGGCCGAAAGATCGGCGGAGCCGTCTTCTCTGGGCGGAGTTCCTACCGCTATAAAAACGGCTTCGGCGCGGCGGCCCCCGTGAAGCATCCCTTCTCTTATGGAGCCCGCGAAAAAAAGCCTTTTGGCTCTGACGTTCCTGTCCACGAGCTCCTTGAGCCCCTCTTCGTAAATCGGCATTACGCCTTTGCGAAGCATCTTTATTTTTTCCTCGTTGTTATCCACGCAGACCACGCGGTTGCCCATTTCGGCCAGACAGGCTCCGGAAACCAGTCCCACATAGCCGGTCCCTATCATGCAGAGAGAGACGCCGGTGTCGTTTTTTTTCGCCATAAAGTTTCCTTTTTCAGTCCTTCTTTTCCGGTTCGATCGGGCAGTCGGCTGTTATTTCCGAGCTTTTTTCCGGTTCTATTTCATGGGCTTTGGCAAGCTCGCAGGCTCTCTTCTTTTCGGCTTTTCCGACGAAATACAGGGCCACGAGTATGGCCGCCAGTCCCGCCCAGTCTTCGCCCTTGGGAGGTTTCTGGCCTTTTATAAGAAGATAAACGAGTACGGTGGCGGCGGTTCCGGCCATAAGAGAGGTTAGCCGGTTCACCAGACCCGCGAAGGTGGCGGTTCTGCCTTTAAACATGAAAAGAAAAACGGAAAAGAAGGCCACTAGCCCGAAGGGGAGCCCGGCCAGTATGCCCTCTTTCCACAGCGCCGGCGCGTTTACCAGCGAATCCTTGAACTGGAAGGCGAAACTCTTTTCACCCGCGGTCGCCAGGTCTATAGAATAGAAGAAAATAGCGCCGGCCAGCAGTATCGCCAGGGTGGAGGAGATCTGTTCCACGGCGAAAAAGCCCTTGGTGTCGTAAATAGCGCCGGGTTTTCTGGTGTTCTTGTAGTAGTTGAAAATGTAAATCCTTATGGAGTAAGCGGTAAGGTAGGAGATGAGGATGGTCATGGCGGCGGCGTTATGAATGAAATCGAAGTCCCCCGGCCGGACATAATAAAACTTTATGCTCACCGCCAGAAGGGCGAAGAGCACTCCCACGTTCTCTTCCCAGTAAACCCTTTTTTTCAGTATTCCCTGATGTATCTGTATGGAGTCCACTATTCTGCTTATGATTATCACGCTGGCCCGCATAATGATCATGGCGACCATTACGGAGATGGGCAGCACGTACATAAGCGTGGTGGTCGGAATGATGACCGCCGTGCAGATGCCGGAGGGAATTATGTAAAGGAATTCTCTTGGCATGCTAATGCCGAGAAAATTGGTGTAATCGCTGGATTTAAATCTGTACCAGCCCCAGATTAAAACCACGAGGTTGCAGATAAGCATTCCGCCGATGGTGTTGTAAACGGTGTAGGCGGTTCCGCCCATTCCCAGAACTTTGTCGAAATGTTTGGCGAGATAGCCGGTTATCACGTAAAGGAAAAAGTAACCCAGAGAAAGCTGAAGCAGCCTTTCGGTGGTTCCTTCATGGGTTTTTCCAAGCATTGATTTTATCGTGTTTATCATTTTGAACGCCCTCCAGAGTAACCTATGGTAATATTATAGATAATATGGCTTGATTTTGAAAACGGGGGGTTATTTCTTTCTCTGTCGCCGCACTTCCGCGGCTTTTTTGATCTTTACTTCCAGTTCCGCCAGGTCGAAGGGTTTCACCAGGTAATCCATGGCGCCGAAAAGAAGGGCGTCGTTAAGGGTGGCGGCGTCGTTCAGGCCGCTTACCGCTATTATGGGAACGCCGGAGAGCTTGTCGTTGGAGTGTATTTCGTTCATCAGCGTGACGCCGTCGATATTGGGCATCATTATGTCCATCAGTATTACGTCGGGGGTCTCTTTGTCCGAAAAAAGGAATTCCCTGGCTTTCTGGGGGTCCAGGAAAGTTCTCAGCCTGTAGTTTTCCAGTCCCGACTCATAGATCTCGAGAATGGTGTCGTCGTCGTCTATGGCCACAATGTATATCTTTTCGTCCATAAGCCTATTTTAATTTAAAATCGAGCGCATTTCAATAGGTATTTCCGTATTTTCAGCCGATGCACTTGTACCCTTAACCCCTCAGACCCTCAAACCCTTCTTTATTTCGCGTCCAGAACGGAGCATTGGAAGTTGCCCCTCGTGGTGCCTATGTAAAAGAGGGACTTCATTCCAAAAAGCTTGTTGTTATAGATAAAGTCGGAAAGCTCGGAAACCTCGTCTTCGCTTTCCAGGGGTATCATGCGGTGCGGCTCGTTCACGGACTTGAAGAGATGAAGGTTGGAGCGGAGCTCTTTCGCTTCCATGGTCAGCAGTTTATAGTCTTTGGAGGCCTTTTTCTGGAAGTCGTCGTAAAGAGGGCCATCGAGAGGCACGGATGTTATGAAGGCGGCCGGAGGGGTCCCGGGCTTTATCTTGTAGGCCTGTTTTTTTAGTTCGTTAAAGGCGTAGATGAAGGCTTCGCTGAATTTATTCATGGGCGAGGAAACCCTTTTAAGCTCGCCGCTTATGTAGGCCGAAAGCTTTATGACCTCGCCTTTGTAGAACATCATTTTGGAGGTGTCGAGGTTTTGCTGGGTCACTATTTCCGAATTCCGGACTTCCCTGTAGAAGTCGTTAAAAAACATCTTTTTTACCGTTCCGCGCCTTACAACGATCTTTTTTCCAAAAATTTCCCGCATAAGAAGATTCCCGTTGGAATCGGCTTCCAGATAATAATTTACGTTCTTTTTAGGGTGCGAGATCTCGAGCCAGACGATGTCGGAGACCTTTTCCTTTTCGTAACCCTTGAAAGCGAAAAGAGACAGGGCGCAAAGCGCCAGGGCCGCAGGGAAAAAGCTATTTTTTATTTTCATTTTCTTCCATCCTGTCCAGCAGAGAGTCTACGGATAAGGAGCCGCCTTTTTTAAGGATAAAAAACGAGAGAATTATCCAGACCAGGTTGAGAAAAAATTCGGTGTAAATCCCGTTCGAGCTGGAAGCGCCGAAACAGCCGCAGTTGGTTATGGGCAGGTTCCTTATGATGGCCTGCAGGAGAAAAAACTCGAAAGCGGCGAAAACGGCCAGGGAGAGAAGGACCGAGAATCTGGTAAAGACGCCGAAGATGATAAAGACGCCCAGGTAAAGCTCGAACCACCTCATGACGGACGCGGCGAGAAGGCTCAGGTCGTAGGGCAGGAGGCGGTAGGACTCTATGGCGTAGGCGAACTCTTCCACCGGGGCGGAGAGCTTCAGGAAACCGGCGTAAACCAGGACGCCGCCCACGGCGAATCTGGCTAGAAGCGCGCCCCAGTTTAGAGCCTGTTCTTTGGTTTCTTTCATTTTTTTGATTCCCAATGTCTGATTTTTTCCGAAAGCTGTCCCGGTCCCACTGCCCGCTCTCCGTTCACAAAAAAGGTCGGAGTAGCGTCTATTCTTTTCAGGTCGCCGAACGAAACGTCCATATTGAAATCTTTGAGCGTTTCCGGGTCAGCCGCGCACCTTTTAAGTTTTTCCGCGTCCAGGCCGAGCTTTCGGAACAGTCCTTCGAAAAAGGGTTCGGGGTTTTCGGCCCGCACCCATTTTTCCTGTTCGCTAAAAAGCGAATCCGCGAATTCCCAGAATTTGCCCTGCCTTCCGGCGCAGTCGGCGTAGAGAGCGGCTTTCGGGGAATTCGGGTGCAATTCCGGCAAAGGGTAATGCTTGAAATTGAGCTGTATTTCTTCCTTGTAAACCGAGAGGAGCTCGTTAAGGTATTTATGGGAAAGGGCGCAGGCGGGGCAGCCGAAGTCCGAATGCTCGAAGATCCTTATGCGGGCCGAGTCCGGCCCCTTTTTCCTGAATTCGGGGGACGGCGACTGCTCCACGAGTGAAGCCTGACGCAGGAGAAGAGCGGCCAGGGTGGACAGAAAAATAAGAAAAAAAGAAACGACGAGTTTTTTAAGATTTTTCTTTCCCATAGTTTAAATTATATAAAAAAACGGGCGGCCGGAAAGCCGGAATAAAGAGGGCTAGTCCCTGAGTCGAACTATCTTGGCCGGGGACCTGGCCGGCCTAAAAAGGCGGGGATTAAATAGAAACGTCCCCTTTTATAATTGCTCTTATGTTTACTACAGACTACAAAAGATTATCTTCTGCCGCGTGAACGCCTTTTTGGGCTGGTCACACGCCACTGACCTTTGGTTTTTGGTTGTCGCATTCCGGCCTGTTGTGCCCCGGCCTGCCGGGGTCCGGAAGATCCCGCCAGCGACAGGTCTACTTTCCCTTCCACCGTATCAACGGCATCCACCTTCACTTTAATTTTGTCACCCGGCTTCAGGTTGACAACGCGCAGCATCCCCTCCGCGCCGGTGTCGCCCAGCATCACAAAAGTCCCGCTCTCTATGACCGAAGTTACGGTCCCGTCCATTATGGTCCCTATCTCACCCTTAAGCAGTTCCGCGCGCAGTATATCAACGGCCTGATGTTCGGCCTCGGCCGCCGCGCGCAATGGTTCTCTTTTTTCCCGGCCAGGAGCGCCGTAACGGCGCGGTGGGCCGTAAGGTCCGGATATCTTCTGATAGGGGAAGTAAAATGGGCGTAGGCCCGGGCGGCGATGCCGAAGTGGCCCGCCGATTCCGGGGAGTAAACAGCCTGCCTCATACTGCGCACGATGAGCGAATTTATTATATCGGCCAGAGGGTGGGCTTGCGCGCGCGCCAGCACGTCCTGCAGGGCTTTATGCGGGTCCACTCCAAGCAAGCCGCCGGCCGACAGGCCCAGTTCACCCAGCGTTTTCGCCAGCGCTTTAAGCTTGAGCGGGTCCGGCACGTCGTGGCGGCGGTGCAGGAAAGGCATTCTAGCGGCCATAAGCTCGGTTGCTATCGCCTCGTTGGCGAGAAGCATGAATTCTTCTATGAGGCGGTGGCTTTTCAGCCTGGGCCGGAGCGTCACACGCACAGGTTTACCCTCCGCGTCCGTCACCACTTTATATTCCGGAAGATCGAAATCCAGCGCGCCCCGGTCAACCCGGCGCTTGTACAGGACAGAAGACAGCGCGCCCATGCACATAACGGCCTCTGCCGCCGCTTTCGGCACGGCGGAAACCTTGCCCCCATCCAGCAGCGTCTGCGCTTCCTCGTAGGTGAAACGACGGCAGGAACGGATGACGGTGGAGGCCATGCGGCGCCTGGTCACACTGCCGGTGGTATTTATGTCCATAAAGACGGACAAAGTAAGGCGCTCCTGGTCCGGCACCAGGCTGCACAGGTTGTTTGAAAGCGAGGGCGGCAGCATCGGCACCACCCTGTCCGGCAGATATACGCTGGTAGCGCGGGAATAAGCCTCTTTGTCCAGCGGCGTGCCCGTTTTTACGTAAAACCCCACGTCAGCTATATGCACGCCCAGCCGTGTGAGCCCGCCTGGCAAAGGCTCCAGAGACACCGCGTCGTCAAAATCCTTGGCGTCGGCTCCGTCTATGGTCACGACCGGCAGATGGAATAATTCCTCGCGCCCCTTCCAATCCGAAGGCTGGAGTTTAGCCGGCAAAGCGGCGCTTTGAGCCAGCGCGTCTTTGGGAAAATGCTCGCTTATGCCCCTGGCCCTTAACAGGGAAGTGATGCGCGCGCGCGTATCGTCGGACCCGCCAAGCACTTCTATAACGGAACCGGCGGCCGCGTGGTTCGCGGTGGGCCAGCGGGTAATTTCCAGCACCGCGAAAGACCCTTCTTTTGGCGTTATTTTAGGGGCGAAGCCGATAACCTGAGCCGGAGGCGCGTCTCCCTTCTCCGGGTATACCGCCCAGCCGCGCGGCATTTGTTTGAGAATACCGACTATCGAGGTGTGCGCGCGCTTGAGAACGCGTACTATCTCGCCGCAAAAGCGGCCGTTGGGTTCGCGGCGCACCTTCGCCTGAACCCTGTCTCCGTCCATGGCCAGATCAAGGCCGCGACCGCGCAGGAAAACGTCGGAACCACCTTCGGTCTCCGTAAGCAAAAAAGCGAACCGCCCATGGTGCTGTATCACTCCGTCCAAAAGCGCTTCCTGATGTCCGGCCGCCGAACGCTGCTGCCGTCTTTTCCAATGTTGTTTCATAAATTTTCCCCTGACCAATATACCGCCATAAATGCCGGCGGCGAACTGTGATCCTTAAACCGGATCCTTTGCCGGATACCTGACTGAAATTATTTCAAGCTTGAGGTTGCCGGCGCTTCTCGGTAGGACAACTTTGTCGCCGGCCTTCGCGCCCGGCAGGCCCCCGGCCAGCGGAGAGGCGTAATTGAGTTTCCCGGCCGCCGCGTCGTCCTCGCCTATTATCTGGTATTCCCGGACCGCTCCATTTTAACGGAAATGATGGCACTAAACGCGTATCCCCGGCGGGTAAGCAATCCACCCGCCGCCTTTGACTTATTAGATTATAACATTTGGAGGCATTGGACAAAAAACCGCCGCCGCAAGAAAGTCCTCGGATGGACGCTGAAAATGAAAGGCGAGGTTTTGGAGAAGATTGGATCAGATTCGCAAATTTGCGCAAAAAAGCCTTTCCCGTGTCGTGAGGGAAGTATCTTTATTTAACAAAAAATACACACTTTTACGCTTTAGTCAGCCGGAAACTTGAGGAAAGAGGAAGGCTTACTATAGATTTTACGCGACCCTCAGCAGTACTATTTTCGACGGGGAATGCGCCCCCTTTACGAGAGCTATTTTTTTGACCTCTACGCCGAGAGCTTTCGCGAGAAGGCCGAGAGCGGCGGAATTCGCCCGGCCGTTCTCCGCCGGTTCTTTGGTCCAGATCTCGAAAGCGTCGTCTTTTTTTTTGAGGATCTTGTTTTCTTTTGACGAAGCGTGAACCTTGAGTTTTATATAAGTCATAAGATTTTCAGCTTCCAGGCCGCAATTCGCGGGACACAAACATTTATCCCCCGTCCTGCTAATTACTTTTCTATCAGGCTGCTCGCCGTCATTTCCGCGGGCTTTGCCAGGTCGAGGACGTCGAGGACCGTGACCGAAATGTCGGCCAGTATGCCGCGCTTGCGGAGTTTGAGGTTTTTAAGGCCCTCCCCGGCCAGAATGAATTCCACGGGATTGGTGGTGTGCGAGGTTTTGGGCATGTTTATTTTGTAATCCCACATCTCTTCGGCGTTTCCGTGGTCGGCGGTTATCATTACCGCGTAGTTTCCGGCCAGCGCGGCCTTTACGAGTTTCCCCGCGCACTCGTCCACGACCTCCACCGCTCTTACCGCCGCGTTAAAATTGCCCGTATGACCCACCATGTCTCCGTTGGCGAAATTCACCAGTATGAAATCGTATTTTCCGGAAACGAGCTCCTTTTCGCATCTTTCGGCCACCGCGTAAGCGTCCATTTCGGGGTGCTCGGCGTAAGCCGAAGGGTCCCAGGCGCCCTTTATCTCTATCCTGTCCTCGCCTTTTTCCGGCTCTATCTTTTTGCCGTTGAAAAAGGAGGTGACATGCTTGAATTTCTGCGTTTCGGAGATCCTGAGCTGTTTCAGTCCGTGCGCCGCCAAAACCTGCCCCAGCAGGTTTTCCATGTTTCCGCTTTCACTCATCGGGGGGAGGGCGCTGAATTTAAAGGCGTCATAATAGCGCGTCAGGCCGCAATAGGCTACGCGGAATTTTTTCCATCTTTTTCCGGGATAATCTTCTTCCACGAAAGCTTTCGTGAGCTCTATGGCCCTGTCCTGGCGGAAATTAAAATGTATCACCGAATCCCCGTCCTTGAGACCGGGGTAATCCCCTATGACGCAGGGTTCTATGTACTCGTCTATCACCGGGTCGCCGTTGGGGCTTTTCATTTTTTCGTAGGCGTAAGACAATGCCTCCTCGGCGGTTTTGAATTTAAGACCCTCGCCCCGCGTTATGGCGTCGTAAGTCCTGTCCACGAGAGACCATTTCTCTCCCCTGTCCATGGAATAGTATCTGCCGATTATGGTGGCGGTCTTTACTTCCGGCTTGTCTTTGGCGAAATCCTGCAGCATTTTAAGGTAGGTAAGCGCGCTGCGGGGAGGAGTGTCCCTGCCGTCGGAAAAGAAATGCACGTAAATGTTTTTTACGCCCGTCTCGATGGCCTTTTCCATTATGGCGTATAAGTGGTCCTGATGCGCGTGAACTCCCTCGTCCTGCACCAGCCCCATAAGATGAAGCGCCGTTCCGTTCTTCGAGGCGTTTTCGAGGACGTTTTTCATGGCTTCGGTGCCGAAAAAAGAACCGTCTTCTATCATGTCCCGGATCCTTTTAAGTTCCTGCACCACTATCCTGCCCGCGCCCATATTCAGATGCCCCACTTCCGAGGAGCCCTGGTAACCTTTAGGAAGCCCGACCTCTTCGCCGGAGGCGTCGAGCAGCGTGTTCGGGTGATTTTTAAGATAGGAATTTATGTTGGGAGTTTCGGCCGCCAGCACGGCGTTAAACTTATCGTCTTTTCTCCCGACGCCCCAGCCGTCCCGGACGATTAATAAGACCTTGTTTTTCATATGAGCTCCCTAATTAAGAAAGTTTACAAGTTGATGCGTTGATAAGTTAAAAGAGAGGTCCCTGGTTTTTTATTCCTTAACCCTGTTTCGT
>PEXN01000059.1 GCA_002774685.1 Elusimicrobia bacterium CG08_land_8_20_14_0_20_51_18
AGACTTGAGACTTGAGACTTGTAATGAAACGGCTTTCCGTTTTTGTATAATTTACCTGATGGCCAAAAAGTACAGGGTAAAACTGAGGTTCAAGAGAAAAAAGGAAATTTACAAGAAGACATTCTTTATTTTGCTGGCCCTGGCTCTTTTGCCTTTCCTGCCTTACGTCTGTTCAAGGTCCTATGCCTATCTGAAAAATTTTTATTCCGGCTTCGGCTCCAGGAACATAAATTCAATCAGAGTGGATTTCAGCGAAAAATTCATTTCCCAGCCCCTTACGGAGCTGCTCAGGCGGAAAATAGGCACCGAATTCGGGGGGAAAACCGGTAAAGAAATAGAGGATTACGTGAATTCCAGGTGGCCTTACGTTTCGGGCGTAAAGGTCGAATTCAGCGGCTTTACCGGCGCGCTGACCGTTTCCGGCAGGTTCGAAAAAGCCATAGCTTTATATCTCTCCGACGAGGGTAAAAAATACATACTTGAATCGGGCAAGGCCGTGGGGGGTATAAATATGGGCGAGAATTTTCTTGTGGTGCGCTCGCAGGCGAGACTCTCGTCTTTCCCGCCGGGTTTCGTCGCCTTCATAAACGAATTCAACGGGCTGAAGAGCAGGTTCAATTTCGGGGTTTCGGAGATAATTTACGACGGAGAAGGAGACACTTATCTGCTGCTGGAGGACAGGAGCAGGATAATGTGGGGAAGTTTCCGGTTCACTCGCGAAAAGATAGGCAAGTTGAACGAAATACTCGGCGACGCCCTGAAAAAACTCCAGCCCCCTTTCCGGGTCGACGCCAGGTATTTCGAAGAAGGGAAAGTGCTTGTTTCCGTTTTGGAAGACGGCGCCGGGTAGCGGCGCCGGTTTTTAAAACCGTTTTTTTGTATTTGACCGGTTTTTAATGTAAAATAGTAATTACGACGGGAAAGAACGTTTTTCCTCGGAAAAATTTTAATCCGGCCGTTCGTATGACTTGAGACCTGTAAAGAGGGGTTGTTCCGGGTTTTTCAAAAAAGAAGCGAACTCTGGAGAGTTTTATGCCTAAAGAAAATTTCATAGCCGGCCTCGATATCGGAAGCGACAAAATCACCTGCGTCATAGCCAGCGAGGACCCGGGCGGCAAGCTTAAGATCGTCTCGGGGGCCGGCAAGGACTGCCTTAAGGGAATAAAGAACGGTGTGGTGGTGGACATTTCCCAGGTGTCCAACGTCATCTCGGCCGTGATAGAGGAGGCGGAGGGGAAAATAAACGGGGAGAGCATAACCGACGTCTACCTGGGCGTCAGGGGCGCTCATCTGGCTTCCATGAACAACAGGGGCATCTACAACATAACCAGAACCGACAAGGAGATTAATTCGGAAGACGTGCTGAACGTCATCGAAAACGCGAAAGCCGTCCATATCCCCTCGGACAGGGAGATAATTCACGTGATCCCACAGAGCTTTTCGCTGGACAAGGAAAAAGGGTTCCCCAACCCGGTAGGGATGGAGGGGGCCATACTGGAAGTGAATGTCCATATAATAACGGCTTCCTCTTCCCATCTCAATAATATTTCCAAGGCGGTCTCGAATTCCGGTCTCAACTACCTGGAACACCTTTACCATCTTTTTCCGCTGGCCGAAATAGTTCTCAGCGAAGAAGAGAAGAACATCGGAAGCATACTTATAGACATAGGCGATCAGACCACCTCCGTGGCGATCTACTACGAGGGCAAGATCTGTTTTTCCAGGGAGATCCCTTTCGGCAGTTATTACATAACCAAGGACATCGCCTCCGCCCTGCACACCCCGCTTGACGTGGCCAAGGACCTCAAGGAAAAGTACGGCTCCGCCATCTCCTCGCTGGTGGAGGAGAACGAACAGATCCCGATAGTCGGCATAGACCGGGTGACGAAAAAACAGGTCCGGCCTTCCGAGCTCCTGGAATTCATCCAGCCCCGGGTAGAGGAAATGCTCGTGAACATAAAGGATATAATAAGCAAATCCGAGTACTCGGATTACGCGATAGGCGCGGTCCTGGTGGGCGGCGGTTCCCTGCTCAAGGGTATGCCCCAGGCCGTCAAGAAAGTTTTGGACGTAAAGGACGTGCGCTACGGTTTCCCGAACCCGGAATACGTGATTTTCGGCGACGAGGAATACAGGAACCAGCAGTATGCTTCGGCCATAGGGCTGGTCTGTTATCCCTATTTCGTGAAGCCTGGCATTTCGGAACAGATATACAACAAGAAGAACGCCGCGGTTTTAAAGCAGGTGGCGGCGTGGCTGAAGGACCTTTTCAGATGATAAAGACAGGGACCGGCGGTCAGGGGCGAGGGGATAGCGTAAAAGGTTGAGCGACGGCTAAAAAAGAGTCTTTATTTGAGACTTGCGACCTGAGACCTGAGACTTTTATGCGAGGTGTTTTGATATGGCGATGGTTGAACTTGTGGACAATTTCAGGACGAACGAGGCCAGAATAAAGGTTATCGGCGTCGGCGGCGGGGGCGGCAACGCGCTCAACAGGATGCTGGAATCCTCGCTCAAAAATGTGGATCTGATAGCGGTGAACACCGACCTGCAGGCCCTTAAAAGGCATAAAAGCCCGATAGTGAAAATACAGATAGGAGAAAACACCACGAGAGGGCTCGGCGTGGGCGGCGATCCGGAGAAGGGCAAACAGTCGGCCCTGGAATCCGAGGAATACATAAAAGAAATAGCGGGGGACGCGGACCTGATCTTCATAACCGCCGGCATGGGCGGCGGAACGGGCACCGGCGCCGCGCCCGTCATAGCCAGGATAGCCAGGGAGAACGCGGACGCCCTCATCATAGGCGTTGTGACCAAACCTTTCGCCTGCGAGGGCGGGCCCAAGCACGATCTGGCGGAAAAGGGAATAGAAGAGATGCGCGCTTACGTGGATTCGATGCTGATCATTCCCAACAGCCGTCTTTCCGACACCCTGCCGAAGGACATCAGCGCCGAGGACGCCTTCAGGGCCGCCGATGACGTGCTGAAACAGGCCATAAAAGGCATAACCGACGTTATAACCTCGCAGGGCGTTATGAACGTGGATTTCGCGGACGTAAAAAGCATAATGAAAAATTCCAGCAACGCTTTGATAGGCATAGGCAGGGCCAAGGGCGAGAACAGGCATATAGCGGCCGCCAAAGAGGCCATCAGGTCGCCTCTCCTGGAGAACACGGACATACAGGACGCCAAGGGCATAATAGTGAACATCATCGCCTCCAAGAACCTCAAGCTCGTCGAGCTGGAAGAGGCCACGGAGTACATAAAAAAGGTGGTTTCCAACGACGGCGTAAAGCTGAAGTTCGGCAAGGTGTACGACGACGAGATGAAGGACGAAATGCAGGTCACGGTAATAGCCACCGGTTTCCCCTCGAGGGTGATAAGCAGGCATTTCAAGGACAGTTGTAAAAAAACGGCTCCCCGCGACTACGAGACCGATATTTTAAAAGAGGAGGGCAATAATCTTCAGACGGTGCCCAGGAACGATTTCGAGAGGCCCGCCTACATGAGAAGACAGAAGAGGCTCCTAGACTAGTGTAGTGTCGCATAAATACCTTGGCTTTTGGAGGTCAAAGCATGAGACGAGTTTTAGGCGCAACGATTGAGCACTGCTTAAGCAGTGTGAATGAGGAGCAACGACGAAATCGGCCAGGGGGTGACCTCCCCCAAGGGGCTGGCCGCTTTTGAGCTACAACTGCGTCACTCATCGCTTACATAGCCCCGCTATGCGCGCTCCTCGTTCCTTGTTTCGCTGTAAAATCGGTCAGCCAAAAGTAAAGTTATCTATGCGACACCACACTAGTTGGAGGACTGGAAGATTGGAGGATTGGCAAAAATAGAGGCAAGATGCGTCAGATTAGATGGCTGGTTATTTAAGAAATTTTCTTATTTCGCCAATCTTCTAATCCTCTAATCCTCTGTTTATCTATCCTCCTCCCGCTTTATGTTTGTAATGCATAAAAAGGAAAAACTATGGCGATAACGTTAAACCTGCTTTTGAAGCTGATGATACAGAACAAAGCCAGCGACCTTCACATAAGGGGCGACGGGCCGGTTTTTTTGCGCCTCAACGGCGATTTGACGCCGATAAACGCCTCCAATATGACCTCCGCCCAGGTGAACGAGATAGCCGCGCCGCTCTTGAGCGACAGGCATAAGAAGATCTTCGCCGAAAACCGGGAAGTGGATTTCTCCTACGAGCTTCCCGAGTTCGGCAGGTTCAGGTTCAACTATTTCATACAGAAGAACAAGCCGGCCATAGCGGTAAGGCATATCCCTTTCGTTATCCCCACTTTCGAGGACCTCAAGCTTCCGGTGGAATCCATAAAAAAGCTCCTTTTGAACGAAAGAGGCCTGCTCCTGGTCACGGGTATAACCGGTTCCGGCAAATCCTCCACCCTGGCCGCCATGCTGGAATTCCTAAATAGCACCTGGGAAGCGCACATAATAACGATAGAAGACCCGCTGGAATTCGTTTTCAGGGACAAGAAAAGCATAATAAGCCAGCGCGAGATAGGTTTCGACACCAATAGCTTCGTGGACGCCCTCAGGGCCGCCATGAGGCAGGACCCCGATATCATAATGGTCGGAGAAATGCGCGACCTGGAAACCACCAAGGCCGCGATAACGGCCGCGGAAACCGGCCACCTGGTGCTCGCCACTATGCATACCCTTAACGCCGTTCAGACAATTTCCAGGATCATAGACCTTTACCCGCCGCATCAGCAGACTCAGGTCAGGATGCAGCTTTCCGAAACCCTGAGGGGCATAGTCTCCCAAAGACTGCTTGTCTCTTCGAAAGGCGGACGTCTGCCGGCCGTGGAGATCATGGCTTCGACCCCGCACATCAAGAAGATGATAGCGGAGAACAGCATGGACCCCATAAACCAGGCGATAGCCAAGGGCGCTTTTTACGGCATGCAGACTTTTAACCAGTCCCTGGTCAGCATTTACAAGCAGGGCCTGGCGAAGCTTGAAGACGTCATCAGCGCGGCGTCCAATCCCGACGACGTGCTCCTGGCTATAAAGGGGGTCGAGCAGGAAATAGAGCCGCATAAGTAACGGGGTAGATATCGAGAGATTAAGAGAATAGTGATCAGGCTGAAAAAAATGGAAATGCGGAGCGTTCTTTTCCGGAACCTTAATATCTCAATCCCTTAATTTCTTAATCTCTTATTTCTGGAGGTCTTATGTTCGCAGAAGGGTATATAGGCATAGCCGGAGTAATCGGGGTGGGAAAATCCACTCTCACCATGGATTTGGCGAAGGCGCTGAACTTCGAGCCGGTCCTGGAAGAAGTGGGGGAAAACCCCTATTTGGCCAAATTTTACGGCGACATGAGCAAGTACGGCACGATAATGCAGGTCTGGCTTTTGAATCACAGGTTCCGCCAGCACAGGGAATTCGTGGCCAGGATAAGCCTCGGCAAGATCCGCGGGGTGGTTCAGGACAGGACTATCTGGGAAGACACTATTTTCGCGAGGATGCTGAATCAGCATCCGGACAAGATAATAAGCGACCAGGACTATAACACGTATCTGGACCTTTTCGATAACATGGTCCTCAGGGAGCTGGTTTTTCCGCAGCTGCTGATATATCTCGACTGCAGCGTGGAAACTTCGATAAACAGGATAAAGATGAGGGGCCGGGAAATGGAAAAAACCATAACGGCCGACTATCTCAAGCATCTCCAGGAAAATTATTACCAGTTCGTAGAGGAGATGGAAGACGCCGGCGTCCGGGTTCTCAGGCTCAACTGGGAGAATTATCAGCCTATAAGCGAAGTCGTGCGCCTGGTGAACGAGTATTCCCTCAAGCCTTCCAATTTCACCAAGTGGGTGAGGCCTCTCCGTAAAATGGGCATGGAAAACAAGGACAATATCCCTGAGGCCGTCGTAAAAGTATAAAGCGTAAAGCGTAAAGCGGAAAGAGTAAAGAGTTTTTAAAAAGCTTCCTTATATGCCCTTTACGTTTTACGCTTGACGCTTTACCTAAGATATGAGAGAAAACGGAATTATAATAGCCATAGACGGGCCCGCCGGGGTAGGAAAATCTTCCGTCGGAAAGAACGTCGCCGCCAGAATAAATTACAAATTCATAAGCACCGGTAAAATGTACAGGGCGCTCGCCTTCAAGGCGGCGCGTAAAGGCCTGGATATCGGCGACGAGGATTTCATGCTGAAAACGGCTGAGGCTTCCGCCTGGGAATTCCGGTATTCTTCCGGCGTCGAGCCCCTGCTCCATCTGGACGGGATTCCCCTGGACAGGGAACTGTCGGACGAAAACGTGGGGAAGGCCTCGAGCGCGGTCTCCAGGCTCCTGAAGGTCAGGAATTTCATGGTTTCGAAACAGCGCGAAATAGGCGCGGCCGGCGGCTTCATAATGGAAGGCCGGGACATAGGCACCAACGTTTTCCCGGATGCCGAACTGAAGATCTACCTGGACGCCTCTCCCGAGGCGCGGGCCCTGAGGAGGGTCAGACAGCTGGAAGCCGACGGCCGGAAATCCGACTACGCCCTGATACTTGAGATGATAAAAAAAAGGGACCACCAGGATTCTCTCCGGGAGCACAACCCTCTTAAGAAGGCCGAAGACGGGATCTATATAGATTCCACCGGTCTTACTCAGGAAGAAGTTTGCGGCAGGATCTTCGATCTTTACGAAGGCGTACTGAAGGCTCAATGAGGTTTTTCGTCTTTACCGCTATAAAAATCTGGCTTAAACTCCTGAATTCCATCGAGATCCGGGGCCTGGAAAACGTCCCGGAAAAGGGCGCCCTCATAATGGCCGCCAATCATCTTTCCAACGCGGACCCGCCGGCCATAGCCGCTTTTGCCTCCGGAGTCAGGCCTATAAGCATAATGGCCAAAAAAGAGCTGTTTAAATACTCCGCCGCCGCCTGGTTATTGAGACGCTTCGGAGCCATCCCGGTAGACAGGCATTCCGAGGGGGGGGCCGTTTCCGCCCTGAAAAGAGCGCTGGAAGCGCTGAAGGGAGGGGGCTGCCTGCTGCTTTTCCCGGAAGGCACCAGGGCCAGGGGCAGGGAACTGGAGCCCAAATCCGGCATAGCTTACCTGGCCCACAAGACGGGCGCGCCGGTGCTGCCGGTCAGAATTTTTAATAGTGAAAACTTCTCAAAATTAGGTAAAATAATTATTGTATTCGGAAAGGCGGTTTCTTTCGACCCCGGGCTCGGGAAAGACGGTTACAGGGACTTCGCGGCCGGGGTGATGGAAAAGATATTTTCCATTGAACCTTGAGGTCCCGGCCCCTCTTTTCCGTCGCGGTTTCGCTGGTCTCGTCGGAGTTTTTCGGGTTTAAAAAGAGGCCGGCGGCGGGTTTAGTGGAATATAAAAGCCGGCGTTGAATTTCTAACGGGCGCGTCTTGACTTTAAAGCCGCGTTTAACGGCGGGTTGGGCGACAGAACAGGTTGAAGGTCGAGAAAAGGGTAATTTAGTTTAGAGTAACTTAGTTTAAAGCGACTTAGTTTAAAGTAATTTAGTTTAGAGAACTTTAAACTCTAAACTTTCTTAACCTTCTGCCTTGCGTAACTTTCAGAGTATGCTGTCAGCCTTAATCTGTTTTTACTGGAGGAAGCGTTATGGATAACAACGAAGTCAAACTTAATCCTGAAGGGGAAGAGAGCCCGAATATCGGAGGAATCGGCGAAGCCGCCCCCGAACCGGACTTTTCCCAGGAAATGTCCATGGAAGACCTTTTAAAAGGCGAGAGCGATTTTAACGAAAAATTATACTCCAGAGAGATTATACAGGTAAGGGTGGTGGAAGTCAACAACGAGGGGATATTCGTAGACATAGGCGAAAAAAAAGAGGGCCTGATCGCCCTCGACGAATTCGAGGCGGATAAAAAGCCGGCCGTCGGTTCCAAAATCGTGGCCCTGCTGGAAAAGCGCGGCGACGAAAAACATAACGCCGTTCTGTCCCACCGCAAGGCCAGGGAGAAGCTTTCCTGGCAGTGGCTGGAAAAGGCTTTCGGCGCCAAAGAGAGGATTCGGGGCAAGATAGTGGAACATGTGAAAGGCGGATACATAGTGGACGTTTCGGGCCTCAGGGGCTTCATGCCTCTTTCCCTTTCGGAGATCGGCGGCTCGCCGAAGCATTATCTCCCGCCCAACGCCAAGATAAAATTTTACGTCACCGATATGGACGTCAGGGCCAGGAAGATAATAGTTTCCAGGCGGCAGGTCCTCGAGGAAGACGAGAAGGTCAGAAGGGAAGACGTGCTTAAAGAAACGCAGGGCGGGAAGATAACCAGGGTTGTGGTCTCCAAGATCATAGACGCCGGGATCTTCGTCAGGTACCAGGGGATAGAGGGTTTCATAAACACGTCCGACGTGTCCTGGAAGAATCCCGAGCAGGCCGTAAAAACCTATAAAAGGGGACAGCGCCTCAAAGTCAAGATACTCAGGATAGACAAAGAAACCGAAAAGATAAATTTCGGTCTCAAACAGCTGACCCAGAATCCCATAGACCTCCTCAAGAGGAAATTCCCTTTCAAGACGACTCTCAGGGTCAAGATAACCGAAGTGCTTAAAGACGGCGCCAAAGCCCACATTTCCGGGGATATTTACGGCTTCATTTCCGAGCAGGACTACGGCTTCGATTTCGTCCCTAAAAAAGACGATGAAGTAAACGTGGCCGTGCTGGGAGTGAACCCCAGGACCTACGACCTTAAACTTTCCATGAAAAGGTTCGAGGAAATAGAGGACAGGAAAAAGATACAGCAGTATCTGAAAGGTTCCCCAAAACTTACGCTCGGACAGCTCCTCAGGGAAAGCACCGAAGAGGAACATGGCGGGATTTGATTTTTCAAAGATCAAAAAGGCCCTTTCTTCTTACGGGATAAGCGTTTTTCTGGTCGTTTCCATTTCTTTCATCATAGTCTACGCCTCCAAAACAGCGGGAGACAAGAATTACGCCTCCTTCAACAGGGAATTCGGCAATTTGGGCGATTCCCGGAATCTGGATGAAAAACTGGCCGAGATAAACGAAAGACTTTCCAAAAACCCGCGCGATATGCAGGCCCTCTTCGAGAGCGGGATAGTGAAATACCACATGGGTTATTCGCGCTATATAGACGCCATAAGCGACCTGGAAATGGCCAGGGAAAACGGCTATACGGACGTCAGGACTTTTTATTACCTTGCCCTGATGTACCAGGCCGTGGGCCTTTATGATTTCGCGGAGCTGGAATACGCCAGGTACATAAATAACCGGCCGGACGACCTTGAGGCCAGGCTGATGCTCGCCAGGATCCATTATCTCAAGGGAGATTATGCCGGCGCCGCCAAGGAATATTCCGGGCTCAACGCCAGGTATCCGAAGAACGGAGTGATCATGGAGAATATGGCTTTGAGCGAGTGGAAGAGCGGGAAAGATTATACCGTGACCCTGGAAAACATGCGCAAGATAAAGGGGGAAGCCGCGTGCAGGGCCGATTCCGTAATGGGCAAGATAAGGTTCGAAGAAAAACTCTATTACGATTCCATAACGGCCCTTGAAAACCTGCTGTCCGGAAAATGCGCCTATCCTTCCATAGACAAGGCCGAGATTTACGAGACCCTGGCCCATTCCTATCTGGGCGTGAAGAACGACGCCGGAGCCATGCTGTCGCTAAGGGAGCTCCTGAAGCTGAAGCCCGACAGCGACGAAGCCAGGCTGCAGCTGGCCAAACTCGAAAAGAAAAAGAAAAGTTCCAAAAAATAAACCCAAAGAGTAGCAGGAGAGTCGATAAGTTGACAGGTTGAAAAGTTGCAATGTTTTAATCTGAAAAATTCAGTTCCCCGCGCTTTTACCGATTAAAGCCGGGAATATTTTTGTCCCTGATTTTTTCACCCTTTCAGGGCGGCCACCCCGATAGAGGAGCATTCACGCTCCGCGTATATCGGGGTGGCCGGGTCCTTTCAGTATGACCAGGCGGCAGCCGCGGTGGTGAATCCTTCAGCAACTGAAGGATTCAGGTTAACGTTTAAACTTGTGAACTTTGAAACT
>PEXN01000098.1 GCA_002774685.1 Elusimicrobia bacterium CG08_land_8_20_14_0_20_51_18
CTCGAAACCCGGAACTCGTGACGCGGAACGGCAAAAACGACACAGAAGGCGTAACTGGAAACTGGTAATCAGTAAATAGTAAATAGCAATTCGGGACAGAAAAAACAGCAAAAGAAACGTAACTGGAAAATGGAAACTGGTAATCAGTAAATGGTAATCAGGGACGGCAAAAACGGCACAAAAAACGCGGGGCTTGAAAGGAGCTTAAAGTTTTAATAGAATTTAAATTATGAAATTCACAATTTACTCTCTCTGGATAGATTACACTTTTTACGTATATGTGGCGGTTTTTATCGCCGCGATGACCTCTCTGCTTTTCGGCATAAGGAAGCTGATGGAAATGAACGCCGCCGAGGAAGAGCGCGCCGCGCCCGAGGATATAGTGGCCGACGGCCTGGCCGCGCCGGCGGAAGAGTTTCCGCAGGAACCTCCCCGGGAACAGCCCGCCGCCGCGCCCGCCCAGCAGGAAAATCTCTTCACGGAACCCGAGCCGCAGTCGAACCCGGGCAGACCTTCGCCCGCCGAAGAGTTCATAAAGAACCTTTATACCGCCATCTCCAAGATGGACGACAGGATGAAGAACATAGAAAAGAATATGGCCGTCGCCAAACCCAGGACGGCCAATAACGAATTTATAGTGAAGTTCCTCGAAGACATAATGAACGATTACGACGCGCTCGACAAGGAAAAAGTAAAGGCGAGAATACAGTTCCTGCTCTCGGACCTCAAAAAACAGTGAAAAAAATCTTCCCAGCGCTTCTCTCTTTTTTTTTTATAATTTCCCCCCTTCATTCCGGCATTTTGCCCGATAACGCCTTTTCCAAGGACGCCCGCGGCACGACTTCCGCTTCTTTTCTCAAAAACGTCTCTTCGGCCCGTTTTTTCGGCCTCGGTCAGACCGGCTCGGAGCTCGCCGCGCCCGACAATCTTTTCTATAACCCGGCGGCGATGGGACTTTACGGTCATTCGTCCGGCCTGCTGATGAATTATCAGGCCCTGCTGGAAGGCTCCTACAGGACGGACCTCGGCTATCTTTGGAAGGAGGGGTCTTGCCATTACGGTTTCGGCCTTATCTACAATTCCTACGGCGCTTTCGACAGGATGGACGCGCGCGGGACTGTGAGCGGCTCTTTCGCGCCTTACGATTACGCGCTGTTCTCCGGGATCTCGTTCGAAAAAAACGGGATCTCCTACGGCGCCAATTTAAAGTTCATAAGCGAAGACCTGGTTTACGAAAGCGCTTCTTCCGCGGCCCTGGACCTGGGCTTGCTGATACGCGGGAACAAAAAGGATAAAAAGGAGTACTCTCTGCTGGTCAGGAACCTCGGCCTGCCGATGAAGCTGGGCGGAGAAAGCTCTCCCCTGCCGCTGGAGGTGACGGGCGGCCTGAGATACCCTTATTCGAACCTGCTGGATCTTTTGTTCGAAATCAAGTTCCCCTGCGACGACGAACCTTATCTCGCGGCCGGCGGGGAGTTCGTTTTGCCGCTGGATATTTTCGATTTCACGCTCAGGAGCGGCTTTAATTTCAAGAACAGGGAAGAGATGGGTTTTATGGGGGTGTTTTCGGCCGGCTTCGGGCTTAATTTCAGCGGGAAAAGTCTGGATTACGCCTATGTGCCTTACGGGGAACTGGGCGAGACCCACCGGCTGAGTTTCAATTACATGTTCGGCGAATACCGGGAGAAGGAAAAAGAGGAAAAAGTTTCGGAAGCGGCACAGGCGCTGTTCCTGAAAAATAAAAAATTCGCCGTGATGGATTTCGAGGCCTCGGGGGTAAGCGAGAATTACGGCAGTTTTATGGCGAATAACGTGGAAAAGGAGCTGGCTGAAAACGGTTACGCGCTGATTTCGAGAGGAGATTTTGCTTTTATAAAGGCGGCCGCGGAAGTCCCCCCGCCTTACGACGAGGCGGCCGCGGCGGCTTTGTGCCGGGGGGTTAAGGCGGATTACTGCGTTTACGGCGCGGTAGGGCGCCGCAAGGAAGGAGTGGCTTTCATGGTCAAGGTTTATGACCTGAACGCGGACAGGACGGTTAAGTCTTTTACGGTGATGGCCGCCGACGAATACAAATTCAATCCGGTTTCGGAAAAGATAGCGGAAGAAATAACGAAGGCGGAATAGCGGAACAACCGTAACGCGTGACTCGTAACTCGTGACAGCGGGAACAAACCCAACATATCGTAAATCGTAAAGAGTAAACCGCAAAAAGTAATATGGAAGTCCCTTATAAACGCTTTCCGTTTTGCGTTTCCCGCTTCCCGCTTTACGCTTTTTTCTTTCACTTAATCTCTCAATCTCTTAATTTCTATTCTTTTCCCTCCAACCCTCCAATCCTCTATTTTCTGCGCCCATTTGCTTGCCTCCCCTTATAAATGATAATATGTATTTATAAGTCCTTATGATTAAAGAAATGCAATCCGTGCTTTTGAAAGACACACTAAAACCGGAAGACGTATACTTCGTAAACGACCTCAAAACCAGGCAGGAGCTGATTAAATTCGGCTCCCAGAAGATCCACCCCCTGATAAAGGGGATATGCAGCAATAAGGTCCTTTACGAGCGTCTGGCCGAGGTGGATAAGCTGAATAATGTGCTCGATAACGGCTTTTTTATTCCGCATGCCAAGTTCAGCGACCTGAAAGAGCTTTGTTCCGTTCTGCTTCTTTCGCCGCAGGGCGTAAAAGACGACCGGTCCGAGACCCGGATTTTCGTTTCTTTTCTGTTCCTTTCCCCCCTCAAACCGTCTTTTTTTCAGACGCATCTGAACCTGCTCAGCCACGTGGCGCGGATTTTCAGGAAGGAATTCATAACGGAAATCTCCGCTCTCAAGACCCCGGCCGAGGTTTACGCGGCTATTCTCAACGCCGAAAAGTAACTTTTTATATGAAAGGCAAATTCAAACAGGTATTCATCCTCAGCACCGCAATGCTCAGTTTTATTTCCTTCTGGAAGGCCGCGGCCATAGTGCTTTGCGACTTCGGTTCCAGCGCTTATTACGCCGGCGGCATAGCCTATAAGGCGTTCGGTCCCGCTTTTCCCTATTTCATCCTCGGCGTGATGCTTTTCGCCGGCCTCCTGCTGATGGTGTACATAGAATCCTCGGCCCTTTTCACGAGGGGCGGGGTTTACGTGGTGGTCCGGGAAACCATGGGCAAGACCATGGCGAAATTTTCGGTGTCGGCCCTGATCTTCGATTATCTGCTTACCGGCCCCATAAGCTCCGTCAGCGCCGGGCTTTACATAGCCGCCCTGCTCAAGGTGGTCCTTCCGTTTTTCGGCGTGGACTGGCATATTCCGGACCGGCTGATAGCGGTGATTTTTTCGCTCACGGTAATCTCCTATTTCTGGCGGGAGAACATAAAAGGCGTAAAGGAATCGGCCGACAATAACGTGAAGATAATACTTTTCGTGTCTTTGGTGGCGGTCATCCTTTTCGGCTGGTCGGCGGTCACGCTGGCGCACAGGGGTTTCGTTCTGCCTCCTTTCAAGCTGAACTTTTCGGAGGAGGCGTTGGGCTGGACCGTGAATTTCCCCTGGCTTAAGGCCGTCGGCATTTTGGGGATAATAATGGCTTTCGGGCATTCCATCCTGGCGCTTTCGGGCCTCGAAACCCTGGCCCAGGTTTACCGCGAGATAGAGGACCCCAAGATCCCCAACCTGAAGAAAACCGTGACCGTGGTTTTCATTTTCAGCCTGCTTTTTACCGGTTTACTCACTTTTTTCTCTTCGCTGATAATCCCGGCGGAATCCATAGGCAAATACTCCGACAATATGCTCAGCGGCCTGGCCATGGAGCTCTGGGCGCCTTACAACCTTAAGCTGATACTCAAGACGCTGGTGGTGCTTTCGGCCGGACTGATACTGATAGGCGCCGTGAACACCTCTTTCGTGGGAGCCAACGGCATACTCAACAGGGTGGCGGAGGACGGGATTCTGCACGACTGGTTCAGGGGCCTGCATAGGAAGTACGGCACCACTTACAGGATAATAACGGCGGTGGCGCTACTTCAGGCGGTGGTGGTTTTGCTGTCCGGCGGGGACATCTTCCTGCTGGGCGAGGCCTACGCCTTCGGCGTGCTGTGGAGCCTCACTTTCGACGTGCTTTCGATAATAGTGCTGAGGTTCAAGAAGCCGGACGAGCCCCGCGAGTGGATGTTCCCCTTCAACCTGAAGGTGGACAAATACCACGTGCCGATAGGGCTTATCTCTATCTTTATCGTGCTGGTGACTACTTCCATGATGAATCTGTTCACCAAAAAAATAGCCACCATTTCCGGTCTCATCTTCACCGTGGGGCTCTATATCCTTTTTACCGTCTCGGAAAAGAGGAACGAGAAGAAAATAACCCTGGACGAAGAGAACGAGGGGTTCGAAGAAAAACTCAACCTCGCCAGCGAGAACGAGATGGAGAGATTGTCCGTGAAATTCACCAAAAAGAACAAGATACTCGTCCCGGTCAGGAACCCGAACAACCTGATACATCTTAAGTCGGTGCTCGAGAACGTGGACGACGACAATACCGATATCATAACTCTTTACATAAAGGTGCAGAAAGGCCTGGAATCCGCCGGGGAAAGCGCGGGGATTGCGGACGACGATAAGGAGCTTTTCAAGCAGATAATCCTGATAGCCGAGAAATACGGAAAGACCGTGACGCCGGTGATGCTTTATTCCAACGACCCTTTTTATACCATAATCTATTTCGCGCAGACCGTCGGCGTGGACGAGATAATCATGGGAGTGTCAGGTAGTTTCGGCGCCGAGATACAGCTGGAAAAACTCGCCACCTACTGGGGCATGCTGAAAAAGCCTGAATCGAGCGGGCAGGTGAACGTGAAGATAGTATGGGAAGGAAGGACTCTGCTGTACACGTTAAGTTAGGGATAAGGGACAAAACTTAGAGAGGTTTCCTTGTCGTTCTTGTCCCCATGTTTTATCCCTCGTAATTTATCCCTTATCCCTATTTTGGAGGTTTTATGCCGGTAAGAAGAATATGCAAGTACGGGGAACAAATTCTTTCGAAGAAAACCGAGAAAGTGGATTTCAAGAAAATAAAGGGCGAACTGCCGAAGATACTCGGGGACATGTTAGACACGCTCGACCTTGTCCGCGGCGCGGGCCTGGCGGCCAACCAGATAGGCCTCGATATGCAACTGGCTATCGTAAGGATAAAGGAAGAGGAACGGGAGATGGATTTCGTGCTGATAAACCCGGTGCTCGCGGAAAAATCCGGAGAAATAGCCGAGGACGAGGGCTGTCTTTCTTTTCCGGGGCTTTTCGCCAGGGTGAAGCGCCACGCGAAGGTCAAGGTAAGGGCTTTGAACGAGAAGGGCGTGCCGGTGGAGATAACCGGGACCGGCCTGCTGGCCAGGGCGCTTCAGCATGAAATAGACCATTTGAACGGTATCGTTTTCCTGGACCATCTTTCCCTTCTGACGCGGCTTAGGCTTAAGCCGGTGCTTATGAAGCTCAAGAGGCAGTGGAAGAAGATGGACGAGAGCAAGGGCATGCAGAAGCCGATGTAAGAAGTCGCGGGTCCCGCCGGCAGTTCCTGCCGGTTTCCAATATCAGATTGATTATGCCTGCGCGTTTCGGCAGGTCCCAACTTGCCTCAAAATCCAGAGGATTTTGGGCTTCAAACAATGGGACCAGTGCCCTCCAGAGGCGGGTTCCCTCAACCCTTGGCATGAAACCTTATGTCGCTTGCCGGCGGGACCCGCTCCGGTATGTAAAAATATGCCATGAAACCCGACGGCATTCTTACCCAGGATTTGCTCCCATAAAAAAGCGTTGAAATCTCAACCCTTGGCATGAAACCTTAAATCGGAATGCATAACAGCCGTGACTCGTAATCCGTAATGCGTAACACGAAAAAAGTTAAAACGTTTAAAAGTTGACAAGAACAAAACAACCGGATGTGTGCTACACCTCCAAATTGCTACGCATCTATGCCTCCATTTTTGCCAAACCTCTAAACCTCCAAACATCCAACCTTCAAAACTTAAGTTTTTCAACCCGCCATACCTCCATTTTGCTATGCCTCCATACATCTGATTTGCTATTCTATATGTATTATGAGTCTTAAAGTAGTCTTTCTGGGTACGCCGGACGTCGCCTGTCCCTTTTTGAGGAAGATAACGGGCGCGGGGTACGGGGTCTGCGCCGTGATAACCCAGCCTGACAGGAAGCAGGGCCGGGGCATGACCCTTATGTGTCCCGCGGTAAAGACCGAGGCCGGGAATCTGGATATAAAAGTGTTCCAGCCCGCAGACGGCAAAGAGCTTAAAGTAATTCTCGAGGAGCTGAAACCTGACCTCGGGGTGGCCGTCGCCTACGGGAAACTGCTGAAAAAGGAAGTCCTCTCCATACCGAAGCACGGGTTCATAAACGCGCATTTTTCCCTTTTGCCGAAATACCGCGGCGCCGCGCCGGTGAGGCGGGCGATAATGAACGGGGAAAAAGAGACCGGGATAACGGTTTTCAGGATAGACGAAGGTCTGGACACCGGACCCGTCCTCCTGCGGGAAAAGCTCGGCATAGGCGGGGACGAGAACGCGGTTTCGCTCTTCGCCCGGCTGGTAGAATTGGGCCGGAAGCTTATAGTCGAGGCCGTGGCGAAGATAGACGAAGGCAAGGCGGAATACCGGCCCCAGGAAGGCGAGCCTTCCTTCGCCCCGAAAATAGGGAGAGAGGATACTTACCTGGATTTTTCCATGAGCGTCCGCCGGGTCTACGACCGGATAAGGGCTTTTTGTTTCGCCCCGGCGGCCAGGGCGGTTTTCGAACTGAACGGGAAAAAGACGACGATGCAGATACTTTCAGCTTTCCCCGCCCCGAACCCGGCCGGCGACGGTTTAGCGCCGGGTTTTCTCTCCGGTTTTGAAAAGGGTAAAGGTATTTTTATAAAATGTCAGGAAGGCCATCTTTTCGTCGAAAAGGTAAAGCCGGAAGGCGGCCGGGAACTGAACGCTTTCGATTATTTCGTGAACGGGCGCCGGCTGAAAGCCGGAGACGGAATTTTTACAAAGGAATAAAACTAAAATGGAAAACGAAGAAAAAAAGACGGAAAAACACGCGGAGAAACAGACTGACATAGAGGTAAACTGGAAATTTTACATAAAGATAATTTCCGTGGGCGCGCTGCTTTCCGTGCTTACTTATTTCTCCTTTTCCTGGACCATGGAGTCGGTCATTCACCAGCGCAAAGAGGTCATAGTGCCGGACATCAAGGGCAAATCCTCGCTGAAGGCGCTGGAGCTCCTTTCCGAAAATAACCTGGCCATGAAGATACAGGGTTTCGAGTTCAACGACACCGTGCCTGTGGGCACGGTGCTCAGGCAGAATCCGCAGAGCGGCATTGCCACTAGGGAAGGGCGGATGGTGAAAGTGGTCTTTTCCCAGGGAGGAGAATCCGTCTTCACCCCGAACCTCATAGGTCTGCCCCTCCGCAACGGCGAGTTGCTGCTCAGGCAGAGGCAATTACTGCTGGGCGAACGGAGCGAATCCTATTCCCTCAAATTCGAGAAAGGCACCATCCTTTCCCAGGATCCCAAGGCGGAGACCGGCGTGGCCAAGAACACCATGGTCGGCGTGATGGTGTCCGCCGGCGCGCCTCCGCAGGGCATAGTGCTGATGCCGGATTTCAGGCAGAAGAAAATAGACGAGTTTTACAAGTGGGCCAACGACAATGACCTTAAGTCCTCGACCATAGAGGATAAGAACTCCATTTTCCCGGCCAATACGATAATAGACCAGTACCCGGACAGCGATTCCGTGGTGACCAAAGACGCGGAGATAACGGTGACCGTCAGCGCCAAGCCTGAGACCGCGCAGACGGCGGCGAACGAGTTCCAGATAAAATACCAGATCTCGCAGAGCGGTTCCCAGCGCCACATAAGGATAGTGGCGGTCAGTAAGACCGGCGACAGGGAGCTTTTCAACGCGCTCAGAGACCCGGGCTCGAAGGTGGAGCTGTCCATCCCTTCCGGTTCCGCCGAGAAGATAAGGATATTCGTCAACGGGATACTGGTGGAAGAGAGGCCGGTGAAGTAAAAGGTTTCAGGTTACAGGTCACAGGTTTCAGGCAACTGCAAGAAACCCTTATATAAACTTGAGACATGAGACTTGCAACTAATATTATGAAAATCCGTTTTCCAAATTATAAAGAGAATTTTATCGTGCCTTCGGTGTTGTCGGCCGATTTTACCCGTCTCGCGCGGGAAATAAAAGGCGTGGAAAAATATTCCGGCTGGATACAGGTGGACATAATGGACGGCCATTTCGTGCCCAACCTGAGTTTCGGGCCGCATATAACCAGGAACCTGAGGACGCTGACGAGGCTTCCCCTGGACGCGCATTTGATGGTGCAAAAACCTATGGCCTTCATAGAGCCCTTTCGCAAGGCCGGCGCGGACCTGATAACCGTTCATTTAGAAAGCGAAAATTTTCCGGAGGCCTTGAAAGAAATAAAGAGAAGGAAACTGAAGGCTGGGCTGGCGCTGAGGCCTAAAACCCCGCTGGCGAAAGCCGGAAAATATTTAAAGGAAATAGACCTGCTTCTGGTAATGACGGTGGAGCCGGGTTTCGGCGGCCAGGAATTCATCGGGGGAATGCTGGACAAGATAAAAGCCGCGAAAAAGATAAGGGAGAACGAAGGCCTGTCCTTCCATATACAGGCGGACGGCGGGGTCAACGAGAAGACCGCTTTCGACTGCCTCGAAGCCGGGGCCAATTCGCTGGTCATGGGGAGCGCGCTTTTCTCGAGAAAAAATCCCGCTTTCATAAAGGCGCTTAGCGGGAAAATCAAAAAGTTTTAGACCGGGGGGCGATTATGCCTAAAAAGATACTTTTAGTGGAAGACGAGGATTTGATAGTAAAGGTTCTCTCCATACGCCTGGAAAACGCAGGCTATAAGGTGGAGTCGGCGTTCGACGGGAACGAGGGTCTGGAAAAAGCCCGGAAGAATCCTCCCGACCTGGCGATAATAGACATAGGCCTGCCCAAGATAGACGGGAACACGCTTTGCGAACTTATAAAAAGCAACGAGAATACGAAAAAGACCAGGATCATAATGCTTACCGGCCGGCGCCTTGTCGGCGACATGGAAACATCTTTCAAGTCCGGCGCGGACATCTACGTGAACAAGCCCTACGAGTGGGACAGGCTGCTGGAGAAGGTTCAGAAACTGATAGGGAAGTAGGGGAGATGGAAGAGTTGGAAGCATTAGAAGTCATTGAAGCATGGGAGGCCTTAAGAAACCCACTTATCCCTTCTATATCCTCTATCTCGTCTAAAGCTTCTAATTCGTCTATAACCCCTTCTAACCCTTCCGCCTTGCCTACTTTCCCCTTTTATCCCCTTCCCAAATGTAATATAATATATAAAATTGGATTTTTGCGGATTTTTTCGTTATTTTTAAGGAGGAAACATGGCAGTAGTCGTGAGACTTCAGAGAGGCGGCAAAAGAGTCCAGCCTCATTACAGAATAGTCGCTATCGAGAAATCCAGCGGCCCGAAAGGTCCCCCGTTGGAAGTGCTGGGTCATTATAACCCCAAGGCCGACAAGCCCAAAGACAAGGTGCAGGTCAAGCTGGAAAGGGTTGATCACTGGATAAAGAACGGCGCCAAGCCGAGCGAAACGGTCAGAAGCCTGATAAACAAAGCTAAAGCGGCTTAAGAAGGAAGATTTATGAAAGAAGCTTTATTTTACGTTTTGAACAGTCTTGTGGAAAAGCCTGAAAACGTGGTCATAAATTATGAGACCGACGGCGAGATCTCCAGGTTCAAGATAAAAGTGGACGATTCCGACAGGGGCAAGGTGATCGGCAAGGACGGAAGAGTGGTCAAGGCCGTAAGGAACGTCTTCGGTATAATCGGAAGAAAAAGCAACCAGAAAGTGTTCATTGAAATAGTCTGATCTTCCCGAGGGAGGGTCGCGGACTTTATGAAAATAGACGTTATAACCTTATTCCCGGAACTCGTGGACTTCCCCCTTTCGCAGAGTATCGTCGGAAGGGCCAGGAAAAACGGGCTTCTGGAACTGGCTTTTACCAATCCCAGGGAGTTTACGGAAGACAGGCACAAAACCGTCGACGACAAACCCTACGGCGGCGGCAGGGGTATGGTTATGATGGCCGGGCCGGTATACAAGGCGGTAAAAAAAGTTTCCGGCAAAAGCTCCTACAAAATACTTTTGAGCCCCAGGGGAACGCCGTTCAGCCAGAGCAAGGCGGCTTTCCTGGCGAAGAAGAAGCGTCTGACCCTGGTCTGCGCCCATTACGAGGGCATAGACGAAAGGATAAGCGGATTCGTGGACGAGGAGCTCTCGGTCGGGGACTACGTCCTGACCGGCGGCGAGCCCGCGGCGGTCTGCGTGATAGACGCAGTCGCGAGGCTGATTAAGGGGGTCATAAAAGAAGGCTCCCTGGAAACGGAAAGTTTTAACGAAGGCCTGCTCGAGGCGCCGCAGTACACAAGGCCTTCGGTCTGGAGAAAGCTTCCGGTCCCCCCAGTTCTGCTCTCGGGGAACCATAAAGAGATAGAGAAGTGGAGAAAGGCGAGGTCGCTGGAGATAACGGCAGAAAGAAGGCCGGAACTCCTGGAAAAAACAGGTAAAGACAGGTAGAGGCGGAGCAGGCGTAGAAGACGTGACTCGTGATTCGGAACATCGAAACGGCGAAAGAAGTTTTAAAATGTTGTTCTTAACCTCAGCCTTAATCTTAGCCTGTTGTTAACGGAGGAATAATATGGACAGGGTACAGCAATTACTTAAGATGCACAGAGTGGATTTCAAATATAGGCCCGGGGACACCGTAAAGGTGCATACCAAGGTCGTTGAAGGCGATACCGAAAGGATACAGGTTTTCGACGGCGTGATCATAGCCATAAGAGGCGCAGGCGTGGCCAGGACTTTCACGGTCAGGAAAACTTCCTACGGCGTAGGCGTGGAAAGGGTTTTCCCGATGAACTCTCCCAGGATAGACCGGGTGGAGCTCGTTAAATCCGGAAAGGTCAGAAGGGCGAAACTCAATTACATAAGGGAACTCGAAGGCAAGGCTTCCAGGCTTGACGAAAAGAATGTCATGGAAACGGCGGCGTCAGCGGCGGCCGTCCAGCCGGAAATCCCGGCCCAGCCCGTTCCCGTTCAGCCTGAAGCCGGTAAATCAGCCCCTGAAACGAAATAGCGTTTTATCGATGAGTGAAAATGAATTATAAAACAGCAGAAGAAAATTCCGTTCTGGAAAAGCCCCGATCAGAGTCGAGGCTTTTTTATTTTGACCGGGAAATGGCCCGGAAAAATCCGGAACGGCTGCTGATAGGCGTGGACGAGGCCGGAAGAGGCCCTCTGGCGGGCCCCGTGGTCGCCTGCGCGGCCTGGCTTCCCCTTTCGGCCGCGGAACAACTGGGAGAGGCGGACGACAGCAAGAAACTCACCGAAAAGAAAAGACTCGAACTGTTTAAGAAAATGGTTTCGCTGGGCGTAAGGTTCGGTTTCGCCTACTCCGCCCCGGAGGAAATAGACCGGCTGAATATCCTTAACGCTACTTTCAAGGCCATGAGGGAAGCCTCGGCTATGCTGGCTAAACATCTGGACGGGGGCCTGGGGAAAGCCCTGGTAATGGTGGATGGCCCGCACCGGATACGCAATTTCGAAGTTTCCCAGGTCCCTATAGTGGACGGCGACGCCAAAAGCCTGTCCATCGCCTGTGCCAGCGTCTTCGCCAAGGTGATAAGGGACAAATGGATGAAGATATTGGACCTGCAGTATCCCCAATACGGCTTCGCCCTGCACAAGGGCTACGGCACGAAGGCGCATATGGAAAAGCTTACGGTTCACGGGGCCAGCCCGGAACACCGGAAAAGCTTTGCGCCGGTCAGGGACGTTTTATGCGTTCGATAGGCGGAGAATACGAAGAAAAGGCCTCGAAATACCTGGAAGGCCTCGGCTACGGGATAGTCGAAAGGAATTTTACGATACGCGGCGGCGAAGTGGATATAGTGGCCAGAGAAGGCGGCGATACGGTTTTTATAGAGGTAAAGGCGAGAAGGAACGCCTCTTTCGGCGGCCCCTTTGAGGCCGTCACCCCGGCTAAGCGCAGGCGCATAGTGAAGACGGCTCTCTTTTATCTGAAGAAAAACGGCATAAAGATAGAGAACATCAGATTCGACGTTCTGGGTATAACCGAGGCGGGCGGGAAGACGGAATTTGAGCTGATAAAGGACGCTTTTTACGCGGAAGGATACTACGTCTGAAGCGGCGGCGGGAAGCGCCGCAGTGTAGGAGGAATAGAAGATTAGAAGAATAGAGGATAATTTATCGTAAATTGTAAGGAGTAAAGCGTAAAAAGTAATATGGAAGTCCCTTACAAACGCTTTCCGTTTTACGTTTCCCGCTTCACGCTAATTCCTTAATCCTCCAATCTTCCAATCCTCTTTTTTACGGGAGAACTTATGAAAGGCGAAAAAATGATAGAAAAGATAAAGGAATCGGTCCTCTGGCTGGAAAAAAGGGCCGGCGGGTTCAAGCCGGAAATTTTGATAATCACGGGCAGCGGGCTGGCGAACGCCATGCCGGAACTGGAAAACCCGAAGGTGATCCCCTACGGAGAGATTCCCAATTTTCCCCGTACCACAGTAAAAGGCCACAAAGGCGAACTGGTGCTGGGCGAATACGCCGGCCGCAAGCTGGCCGTCATGAGAGGCCGTTTTCATTTTTATGAAGGCCACGACATGAGCTTCATCTCCTTCCCTATAAGGCTGCTGAACACGCGGGGCGCTAAAAAACTCATAGTCACCGCCGCCGTGGGCTCGCTCAAAAAAAGCGCCAAGCCCGGCGAACTTATGATCCTGAAGGACCATATAAACCTGATGGGAGGCAACCCGCTGATAGGCAACCACTCTCCTTCTTTCGGCGAGATGTTCGTGGACATGGCGGAGCCTTACAAGAAGTCGGTCGTGAAAAAACTGCTGGAAATTTCCCAAAACCTGAAGATAGACGCCCAGGCCGGGGTTTACCTGGCCGTCAGCGGTCCGGCCTACGAGACGGAAAGCGAGGTCAGGATGTACGCCGTACTCGGCGGCGACGTAGTCGGCATGTCGGTGGTGCCCGAGGTCATTTCCGCCAGGCAGCTGAAGATGGATGTTTGCGGGATAACCTGGATCTCCAATTTCACCACGGGCATAAGCGAAGAGGCTTTCGACCACGCCAAGGTGCTCGAAATGGGTCAGGAAGCCGGGGCCAGGATAAAGAAGCTGATAGAAGGGCTTTTAAAAGACGGCGCTTTTTAAGGAGAGTCTCATGAGAATGCTGGATCTGATACTGAAAAAACGGGAAGGCAAAGAGCTCGCTTTTGATGAACTGGATTTCATAGCTCAGGGCGCCGCCAAAGGCTCGCTGCCGGATTACCAGCTTTCCTCGTGGCTCATGGCCGTGTTTTTCAAGGGCCTCACCTACAGGGAGACGGCCGATTTTACCAGGGCCATGGCTTTTTCCGGCGAGAGGCTGGACCTTAAATCCATAAAAGGTCCCAAGATAGACAAGCATTCCACCGGCGGAGTAGGCGACGGTATCTCCCTCGCCCTGGCCCCGATAGTGGGCGCCTGCGGCGTTCCCGTGCCGATGATGAGCGGCAGGGGGCTCGGCCATACCGGCGGCACGCTGGACAAGCTCGAGGCCGTGAAGGGTTTCAACGTCAGGCTGAGCACGGACCGGGTGATAAAACAGCTCAACGCCATAAACGTCTGCATGTTCGGGCAGACCGGGGAGCTCGCGCCGAGCGACAAAAAACTTTATTCCCTCCGCGACGTGACCGGCACGGTGGAGTCCATCCCTTTGATAGTGGCCAGCATTCTTTCCAAGAAATACGCCGAAGGCATAAACGGGCTCGTGATGGACGTGAAATTCGGCAGCGGGGCCTTCATGCAGGATTTCAAAAAGAGCCGGGAGCTGGCGCTGTGCCTCAAAAAGACCGCCGAACTGCTGGGCATAAAGGCCGTGGCCGTCCTTAGCGACATGAACAATCCCCTGGGCCGGGCCATAGGCAACGGCATAGAGATGGAACAGGCCATAAGGATACTGCGCGGCGAAAAGATAGCCGGCGATTACGAGGAACTTCTGCACGCGCTGGCCGGGCATATGATCTACATGGGCAAAAAGGCCGGAAGCGTCGAAGAAGGCGTGAAGAAATCCCTGGAAGCCGTGAAGAATGGGGGAGCCCTCAAAACCATGAGGCAGATGATAAAATGGCAGGGCGGGGACGAAAGGGTGGTGGACAGCCCGAAGACTTTCCTCCCGAGGGCCAGGTTCGCGTGCCAGGTGAGGGCGCCTAAAGGCGGCTATATAGAAAGCATGGAATCGAGGACTCTGGGCTGGGTCGGCGTGGCGCTCGGCGTGGGCAGAACCAAAGCCGAGGACAGCGTGGATTTCGGGGCCGGTATGTGGCTGGAAAAGAAAGCCGGGGAAGCCGTGAAGAAGAACGAGGTGATAGCCGAGATCTTCTCCAGCGACGCTTCGAAGCTCGACGAAGCCAAAAAAATGTTCCTGGGCTGTATGAAAATTTCTTCTTCCAAGCCGAAGCTTGGGAAAATCATAAGGGAAATAATCAGTTAGAAGGTTGGAGGAATAGAGGGTTAGAAGGGACAATAGCAAAACAAGCAAGACCAGCGAGAAAGCGAGAAAGTTGAGGAAGCCAAACCGCAGTCTTCCAGTTTTACGTCCGGAACGGGTCCCGGATCACGGGTTACGGTCTTTATGTCACCGCTGTTACTAAGGAGGGAATTATGTCTGTCACGATAAGCAAACATCCGCTGGTGCTGGACAAAATTTCGAGAATAAGGGATCTAAACACCCCCAATCACGAATTCCGGCGCCTCATGTCCGAAGTGGCCATGCTTTTGGGCTATGAAGTGACTGCCAACCTTCCCCTCAAGGATTCCAAGGTCAGGACCCCCCTTGCCGTGGCCAAGACCAAAAAGATCTCCAAGGAAGTCGTTTTCGTCGGGATCTTAAGGGCCGGGCTCGGTCTTATGGACGGTCTGATGAAAATTTTCCCGGAAGCGAGGCTGGCGCATATAGGCATATACAGAGATGAGGAAACTCTTAAGCCGGTAAAATACTATATCAGGTTCCCTGAAGACCTGAAGGATAAGATTATCATCCTCGCCGACCCGATGCTGGCCACCGGCGGCTCGGCCGTGGAAGCCCTGAACCTGATAAAATCCAGGGGCGCGAAGGAAATACATTTCGTCTGCCTGATAGCCGCCAGAAGCGGCATAGAATACCTCAAAAAATACCACAAGGACGTCAATGTCTACGCGGGCTGCGTGGACGAAAAGCTGAACGAGAACGGCTATATAGTCCCGGGGCTCGGCGACGCCGGCGACAGGATGTTCGGAACAAACTAGAGGGTTTGGAAGAATTGGACGAGGTGGACGAGTTAGCGGGATATGTAAGTCGCGAGGGTAGCGGAGTTGTAAGCTTTTCCGGGTCTTCCAATCCTTCTAATTCTTCCAACGCTTCTATATCCTCTAATACTTCTATTCTGCTATTTCTGCTGGTGTGAGATTTTCAGAAGGGCCTGCAGATCCAGTATTTTTATGTGGCTGGGCGAGCGTTCTATCATCTTCTTTTTTTCGAAATCCGACAAGATCCTGACCACCGTCTCCAGCGCCAGCCCCGTTATCTCGGCTATTTCCGTTCTTTTAACGCCGTAGATGGTCGGGGTTTCGGTGTTTTTGCTTTTGTAGGAAATATGTTTGGCCAGGGTGTGCGCCACTTTAGCTTTGGCCGGTTTATAAGCCGTATCTTTGAGCTTCAACTGCATGGCTTTGTTTTCAATGGACATTTTTTTCAGCATCAGGTAGGAGATACGCGGAAATTTTTCCATGAGTTTATTGAAAGCCGGTCCCGCTATGAGGGAAATGAAGGCCTCTCCCATGCTTTCCGCGTTGCAGGAGTAGCCGTTCCCCGAGAAAAGCGCCAGGTGGCCGAACATTTCGCCGGGATGCCTTATCCAGGTTATCAGTTGCTGGCCCAGGTAATCGGTGGAGTAAATTTTCACCCTGCCCTTGCAGACTATGAAAACGCCGGTCGGGTTTTCGTTTTCGGCGTAAATGGGCTGTCCGTCCTTGAATTTTTTGAAATTTCTTAAAGTCTGCCACTCTTTCTGGGCGCCCGTTTCCAGTTCGCTGAAAATGCAGGCGGTCTTGAATTTACAGCCCTGACAGGTCGTGATTTGTTCTTTATTATACATTGCGTCCCCACCCCTTAGTTTAATCCCTATGATAATATTATATTAAAAAAGCGCATCGGGGTTAAGTGACTTTGGTCAAGTCCCCGCGTCTCCATTTTGCCGCGCTTCCGATTTTGCTATTATAGATTTATGTTCGGAGATATAAAAAAACTCGGTAAAGAAAGTCTGGTTTACGGGCTTTCAACCGTGGTGGCCCGTCTTCTCAATTTCATCCTGATGCCTTTCTATACGCATTACCTCCTGCCCGCCGAATACGGCGTGGTAGCCACCGTCTTTTCCTATATAGCTTTTCTGAACGTCGTTTACGCCTACGGACTCAACCAGGGCTATATGAGGCATTTCAAGGAGGAAAAAGCCCTTTCTTCCTCTTTCAGCTGTATTTTTTACACCTCCTTCGTCATCTCCCTGTTCCTGGCGCTTTCCGCCAAACCCCTGGCTCAGGTTTCCGGCCTCGGAGCGGAGCATTGGCGGCTCGTGATCTACGCCGCGGGCATACTTTATCTGGATTCGCTTACTCTTATCCCTTTCGCCGACCTCAGGATGAAGCATAAGGCCTTCGTTTTCGTCGGAATAAGGACGCTGACCATCTCCCTGAACGTGGCTCTAAACGTTATTTTCCTCAAATACGCCGGCTACGGCGTAGAGGGGATATTCCTGTCCAATATAATTTCCTCTTTCGTTGCCGCCGCCATGTTCGCGGGTTATTTCAAATATCTTTTCTCGGCGCCGGACGGTAAAACCCTTAAGAACATGCTGGTTTATTCCATCCCTTTTTTGCCTGCGGGGCTGAGCTCCATAGCCATACAGGTGATAGACAGGCCCATTATGCTG
>PEXN01000101.1 GCA_002774685.1 Elusimicrobia bacterium CG08_land_8_20_14_0_20_51_18
TAGTCTGCCTTATTAAAAGCCGAGGATGGGATTTGAACCCACAACCTGTCGCTTACGAAGCGAACGCTCTACCGTTGAGCTACCTCGGCTTATAATGATAATAGTAATAATACTATCAAATTTTAATTTGCAATGGAATGTTACGGGGCTTCGGTACGCTTTTCAGAGCTTCCGCGGGGATACTCTAAAACTTAAGACAACGGGGGGTCTTTTTCGCAGAAAGAATCCGTTTTAGGCGGCGTTTTCAGCACTTTCCAGAAAAAATACAAAGTTATAGCCGTCACCGGTATTTCGGCAAAAAGAAGCATCAGCAGGGCGCTTTTGGTCATATTTTCTCCTCCCTTTTTTCCTTTGCCTTGGCGAAGTAAACCAGCAGAGCTACCCCCGCGAAAACAGCCAGTAGCATAAGCCTGGCGATAAGCACGTAGGACGTTATGGGTTTCGTCAAATTGCTCCATATCTCCGGAATGCTGCCTATAAAAACCACCAGCAGGAAAACCGGCGTGACGTATTTTATGACGTATTTAAAGACCGCCGGCACTTTGATGTCCGCGCCTTCCGTAATCTCGGCCCAGCCCTTTTCCATGCCGAAAGCCCAGGCGAACATTATTATCTCCGCTATGGCGAAAACGACGAGCGCCAGGGTGCCGACCCAGTAATCGAATTCATTGAAGGCTTCCTGGGAAAGGACAATGGGGATACCGAGCAAAAGGATGGCCAGACCGAAGGTCCAGGCGGCTTTCCTGCGTCCCCAGCCGAAATTATCCTCCATAAAGCCCATGCAGGGCGTCCCCATGGCCAGCGAGGAGGTTATCCCCGCGAAAAACAGCAGGGTAAACCACATAAACCCGGAAGCCGCGGAAAAGAAGGGCCCCCACTGGGCGAAGAGATACGGAAGGGTCATGAACCCTATGCCAAAACCGCTTCCCCCTTTGGTAAGTTCCACCACCTTGTCTATTCCCAGATAACCTATCGCTATCGGTATTATTACCGCCGAACCCAGCACCACTTCCACGAACTCGTTCATCCAGCCGGCGCTCATGGCGTTAAGAGCTATATCGTCTTTCGCCTTCAGGTAGGAGGCGTAGCAATGAATACTGCCCATGCCGAGAGAAAGGGTGAAAAAGATCTGGCCGGCCGCGTTTCGCCAGACCACCGGGTCCAGTATGGAGTCGAATTTCGGCTCCCAGAGGAAATTCAGGCCGAGAAGTCCGTCATAAACGGCTCCGTTCGACCCGGCGCCGAGGGTTATGCCTCTTACGGCCAGAACTACCCCGAAAATGAGAAGCAGAGGCATGCCTATTTTAGCCGCCAGTTCCACCCCGCCTTTCAGGCCTCTCGAAAGTATCCAGGTGTTCAGGACAAGGCATATGAGCCAGAAAATAACCGGCTCGGACATTTCCAGCCCTATATAGGAATTAAAAAAGGCCGAAACATCCGCCTGGCTTTTGCCCATAAAATCCCCGACTACCGAATGCCAGGCCCAGGAAAGCGTCCAGGATTCGAGATAGCAGTAATAGGCGGCTATGCCGAGATTAGTGAAAATTCCGAGCACGCCTATGTACTTCCAGAAAGTCTTTTTACCCATGGCGTCGAACATGAAAGGGGTGGAATGATGGCCGAATTTACCGCCGTGGCGGCCTATCCCCCATTCCACGAAAAGAAGAGGCAGTCCCATCAGCAGGAAACAGGTAAGATAGGGAATTATGAAGGCCCCCCCGCCGTTCTGCACCGCCTGGGCCGGAAATCTCAGAAAGTTCCCCAAGCCTACGGCGTTCCCCGCCATAGCCAGAATAAGCCCCACCCTGGTTCCCCAGCACTCTTTATTCGCCATATCTTTCCTCTCAAGTCAGAATATAAGTCACAAGTCTCATGTCACAGGTCACAAGTCAGAACTAAAGTAAAAAAATAAAAACCGGAATAGTGAAAGGAAAGCGGCAAAAAAACAGGGAGTAAGGGGTAAAGTCAGGTCTTTATCCTTTCCTCTTCACGCTTTACGATTCACGACTCACGCTTAACGGCTTTTTTATTTTTGGGAGCCGGCGAAAATGGAATAAAGCCTGTCGGTGGCGGATTTGATACCGTCACTGACCGCTTTCACCTTTTCGGCGTCCCATTTGGCCGCGTCTTCCCTTAGAAAGCTGGTCCTGTCTACCCTGTTGTCGAACCTGGCGAAAGGCACGTGGTATTTGCCCACGGTTATGGTGTCTTTCACCCGGCTGTTGTCGTAAAGCCATTGCATATCGTCGCAGCCGTAATCGTTCATCATGACGTCTATCGGAACGCCGTGATGCAGTATGGAACCCGGGTCGTCGGGATTGGCCCTGGCGTTATTCTTTCTCCTGGACTCTTCGGGAGTGACCCAGATATAAAGGATAACGGCCTTCTTGAGTATCTCCTCGTCCAGCTGGCCGAAGGAATACTGGTAGCCGAAAGGCTCCTTGAGCGGCATAGAAGAGCCGTGCGCTCCGCCTCTGGCGAACTCTATGACTATGGTTTTCCCCTCGAAGCTGTCGGTATAGCCGGCGTATTTCTCGTTAAGAATATCCCTGGACTCTTTCTCGAGCTTTCCGGCCACTTTGGAAAAGGTTTCCCTGTCGAGCTTTCCCAGCCTCGGCTCTATTTTGGCCTTTTGGGCGGCGCGCTCTATCTTATTCATCATCCATTCGCCGGCGGATTTGACGTCTTCCTTCCTGGAATTTATCAGGTCGCGGTAATCCTCGTTGATGATGTGTATAAGGGTGCCCCAATCCCCGGGATTGATGAACGGCTTGTCGCCGGACTGGAAAAACAGCCTGTTCTTGCCCAGAGCGGACAATTCGTCGTCTATCCTTCTCATAATGTGAACGTAGGGGAAGTCGTCCAGTTGAAGATTCCGGCCTATATGGAAATCCTTCATCAGCTTGTCGGACGGAACATTCGTCAGGAATTTTCTCACTTCCGATTTCCCCGAAGCGGGGAGGGCGGTCAAAAGCACTATATCGAACGTGTTTTTCATGAAACCTCCGTTTAACCAAAGAGAATAGAGATTAGAGAAGAGAGGGTGGAAGTCAGAAGGTTAGAAGTTTGGATGTTTAGAGGTTTGGCTTTTTTTTCCTTTTAAGCCAACCCTCCAACCGCTATCCTCCATTCTCCCGCCTCTACTTTTAGTATTTTATTTATTATTTTCCTATTATGCAAGCCCTTGTTAGAAATCTCCGCGAGCGGACAGACCAGGCCGCGGCCCCGGAGGGTAAACCCCGTTAGAGAAAACGCACGCTTCGCGGCGACAGCCGGCGACTTCGGAACACCGGCTGAAACTCCGGACTTTACCCCCGGCTTCAGCTAACGGGGTGAAATTTCTAACGGGGCAGGAAAATATTTTTTTGTATAATCTCACTATATGGACAACTATAATATTCTCTGGCTTGTTTTTACCGCGACCGCGGCGATTCTTTTTATACTGGACATAAAACTTTCCTCTTCCAAAGCCCATGAAATTTCGGCCAAGGAATCCCTTATGCTCTGCTCCTTCTGGATATTCATAGCCGCCATTTACGGCTTTCTGGCAGGGCACCTTCTCACCCAGGAAAAAATGTTCGAGTTTTTCACGGCTTATGTGATAGAATATTCCCTTTCCGTGGATAATATGTTCGTCTTCCTGATGATCTTCAGCTATTTCAACATCCCCAAGAAATACCAGCCCAAGATCCTGACCTGGGGCATACTCGGAGCCGTTTTTATGCGCCTCATAATGATCTTCGCCGGCGTGGCTCTGATAGAGAGATTCCACTGGGTGATCTACGTTTTCGGCCTGGTGCTCGTCTATACCGCGTTTAAGATGTATTTCCAGAGCGAAGAAAAGATAGAGCCGGAGAAAAACCCCATACTTAAACTCCTGTCTAAATTCCTGCCTTTCGACACCAAGACCGAAACCTCCGATTTTTTTCTGCGAAAAGGAAAGCTTTACGCCACCACCATGTTCGCCACCCTTATAGTCATAGAATCCACCGACCTCGTTTTCGCCGTGGATTCCATACCGGCGGTGCTGGCCATTTCCACCGACAAGCTGATAGTCTACACCTCGAACGTTTTCGCGGTGGTCGGCCTGCGCTCGCTTTATTTCCTGCTGGCCTATATTTCCGATTATTTCAGATATCTCAAAAAGGGCGTATCTATAGTACTTCTTTATGTCGGAATAAAGATGCTGATCTCCGGGGTTTACAAGATCTCCCCCATAAGCTCGCTGGTGGTCGTGCTCGGCATACTGGCCGGCTCCATCCTTCTGTCGCTGCTGATACCGCATAATAAAGAAAAACCCGCGTAACGCTTTAACACAAACAAAAACCCCGCCGTTTCATCAACGGCGGGGTTTATTTCAGGAGAAACTTCGATATTGTCAGTTCTTCTTCTGTTCGGGAGTCCCGGGCACTTTAACCGGCTCCGGCGCTTCCTTTATTATATCCAGCAGTTCCACTTCGAACACCAAAGTGGCTCCGCCGGGTATTACGGGGGGCCTGCCCATGTCGCCGTAGGCTATGTCGGAAGGGCAGACGAGCCTGGCCTTCCCGCCTTTCTTTATGAGCTGAAGGCCCTCGGTCCAGCAGGGCACCACGGCCACAAGCGGGAATTCAGCGGGTTCGCCCCTGTCATAGGAGCTGTCGAAGGTTTTCCCGTCGGAAAGATAGCCTTTATAATGGACTTTCACGGTGTCCTCGGCCTTGGGGTTCTGCCCTTTGCCTTTTTCCGTTATCGTATAGATAAGCCCCGATTTGGTTTTTTTAGCTCCTTTTTCCTTCGCGGCCTTGGCCAGATATTCTTTGGCCTTTTCCTTTTCCGCCTTGGCGTTTTCCGTCTGCTTTTTGGTGATATACTCGTTTATAAGCTTGAAGTCATAATCGCCTTCTTTCGCGCCGTTCTTCAGCGCGTCGGAAAAACCCTTTATGATGTTTTCCGATTCCCGGGCCGAAAAATTATACCCGGTCAGGTTCTTGCTTATAGCCACTCCGAGGGAGTAAAGAGCCTTGTTCTCGTCCAGCGGCGCCGGAGCCTGTTCAATAGGCGTAATTTCACCCGTTTTTTTTGACACCTTATAATCCTGCGCCGTTACCGCGGCGGGGATAAGGAACAGCGAAAGCATTGCGATTTTTTTCATGTTGAATCCTCCGTTTTTCACTATTTACCTATTTTATCTATTATTTTGATTTTATGCAAATACATGAAGGGAATGAAGAGATGGCGGGGATAGAAGACATAGAAGATATAAGGGAATTGCCTTATTTTGCTAAACTCTCTACCTCGTCCACATCTTCGCTCTTTATGCTTTATCGCCCGGCCAGGTCCGAAACCGCGGCGGCTATACCCTCCACGCAGGCGGCCATACGCCCGTAATCCAGGGTTTCCGGCAAGTCCGTAGGCTTATGGTAATTGGAATTCCTGTAAAAAGCGGTATCCGTGAACATGAAGGCCGGCCAGCCGAATTTCCAGAAACTTCTGTGATCGGAAAAATCCACACCGGGCACTTTCGCCGGCAGTATCGTCGCCTCGACCGGCAGGCCGGAAGCTTTCTTAAAAGATTTTTTCGCCTCGAGAGCGGGAACACGGGAGGCGAAATTAGAGACCAGGGCTATAAAATTTCCCCTGTTAGGATAAAAAAAACCCACCAGCGGAGGATATTTCTGGGAAAATTTACCGTCGGCATAAAAACCTATCATTTCCAGTACAACGGCGGTTTTTATATTTTCCCCTTTTTTAGCGGCCTCGGCGGCGTAAACGTAACTTCCCATCCCCTCCTTGGCGAAAAAAGGAGGTTCCTCGTTAGCAAAGAGGACGAACCTGACGCTTCTTGCCGGTTTGAGGCCGGCGAAACGACGGGCCAGTTCCAGCACCCCGGCCGTCCCGCTGGCGTTATCGTCGGCTCCGGGATTATCGCAGGAATCGTAATGCGCTCCGACCACTATCACCTCTTCGGGCGTAACGCTTCCTTTTTTCGAGGCTATAATGTTGACGGCTTTCGCGCCGCCGGCCGGATATTCCTGGAATTCCGGCGTATAGCCGTATCTTTCCAGTTCGGAAACCAGGTATTTCTTAGAAAGCTCCAGTCTTTTCCTGTTGTTCCCGAAAACGTCCCGCGGACCTATGTCGACCGCGAGCCTGGTCACGTGGGATTTCAGCCGTTGGGCCGTTTCGACCGAAAATTGCGGAGGCGCGGGCGGCTTGAAACTGAAAATCCATCCGTAAGTCGTGGTCTTCAGGAGCAGGTAAGCCGCCGCGGCAAAAACGGCGTAATAAAGGGCTTTCTTGAATATTTTCATAGTTCCTTCCTTATAATCTTTAATTTCCCGTAGTCAGACGGCAGGCTTATATTGCAGGCGTAAAACGAGACTTTTCCCCCGCTTTCCTTCCGGTTTTTTCCCCGTAAATAGTTTTTTAAAAAACCGGGCTTAATCCGGCCTGAGATAGCACAAGGACAAGGCTATGATTTCCCCGTATTCCCCGGCGCTGAAAGCGGCCTCTATCTTCACGTGTTTCCCCTCAAGCTTAACCTCGAAAAAGCCTTCCTGATAACGGGAACGCCCGGCGACGTCGCAAAGGGCGAGCAGCTTAAACCTCTTTACCAGCATTTTCAGCGCGGAAAGGGGAGGGGCGTTGAGGCAGCGGAGTTTGTCTCCGGTAAGAAAATAAAGAGAAAGCTGTTTTTCCAGCGGCTCCAGGTGTATCTCGTCCACCCCTTCCTCTATGGCCCGCACCAGTATGAAGTTCGCGAGGCCCACGTAAATAGCTTCGTCCCCCTCCTGGGGCAGGATTTCAGAGCCGGCTTCGGCGCGGGTTCCGTCCGAGAGGGTTATCTCCAGCTTTTTATCCGGCGGAGCGCTCATAGGCGGCGCAGTCCTCTGTTCATAAACGTTTTCTATCTCTTTTTTAATGGCCGAGCGCGTCGCCACCCTCGGCTCCACCTCGAAACCGCTCCTCATCCGCATTTCCTCCAGAAGGAAAAAATCCAGCGGATCGGCCATGGCGACTTCCAGCGTATTGTCCGAGATTTTCAGCGGCATGACCAGATGGTCGCGGGTAAAGGATTCCGCCAAAAGCCCGGCCGCGGAAGGAAGGCGGTTCTTTTCCAGTTCTTCCGGCGAGAGGAAAGGAATGTCGTAGATTTCGCTTATAATACGGGCAAGCTCTTCTTCGAGCACAAAATTTCCCTCTATCAGCGCCGCCACCAGGGAGATGTCCCTGCTCCTGGAAAATTCCCGGGCCTTCTCCAGTTCCGGGGCTCTGATAATATCCCTGGCTATCAGCCCCGATTCCAGCATCTCATAGGTTCTTTTCTCTTCCGGCATTTCCCCTCCGGCCAGACTTTATTCCGCCTTAAAAACAGTCCCGTCTTCAACCTTTTTTATCGCCGGTTTTTATTTACCTTTCGCGCCCCGGCCCCGTATAACCGGCTCCGCGCCGTATTTAACCAGGCAGGAAAACCCCGCCTGCACTTCCGCTTTTTTCCCTTTCGCTTCCACGAAAACGGCTCCGCGTGAAACCCTTACCAGAACGGAAGCGTCTTTTTTTACTTCGGCTGAAAATTCAGAATCCGCCCTGGCCGGCCCGGCTTTAACCTGTCCGGAAACGAGACGGCCGCCCCAATCCCGGATCCCCCCGGAGCCCAGAAGGCAGGATAAGCCGCCTTTCTCCGAAAGAAAAACGGCCGTGGAGCCGGGGATAAGCCTGAACACCTCGCCGTTATAGAGGCCGAGATCCACCGTCGAAGTTTTCCCGGTGGTCACGGTGTCTCCCGGAAAAATATCGGTTCCCTCCGCGGCTTCGAGCCATTCGCCGTTTCCCCTGCGGAAAAAGGCTTCCCCCGTGGAATTGAGAAACCGTAAAGGCCTGCACTCCTCCTTTAAAAGAACCGAAGGGACTTTCAGAGCTTCAGCATTCAGGACCTGCTCGGGCAAAGGAGGAAGCTTATTGTATTTCAGGAGCTCGTTCCATTTGGACTGGTCCTTCAGACAGGAGCCGGAAAAACCCCATAGAGTCTCCCCTTTTTTGACGGGAACTTCCGTAAGATCTTTTTCAAGGACCTCCGCGAAAGAAAAAGCCGCGGCCAGGGATAAAAAAACTCCCGCGAGAAAAATTTTTAATCTATTCGCTTTCATCTGTTTTTCCCTCTCACAAACTTTCCAGCATGGTCATAAATTCATTCGCGCTGCCTATCCTCATCGAAGGCTCCGGCTCCAGGGCCTTGTTTATAAGGGCGTCCACCCCGCCGGGCAGCCAGGGCAGCATCTCGCCGGCTTCCTTGTAATTTTTTTTCTTTTTCAACTCCTCGTAATCGAAACCCGCGAAGGGCAGCTCTCCGGTAAGCATCTCATAAAGGCATACCCCCATGGCGTAAATATCCGACTCTTTCTTCACTATCCCCGCGTACTGCTCCGGCGCCATGTAGGCCGGCGTGCCGGATTTCGTCTGATGGCTGAGCCGGGTAAGGCTTTCCCTGAGTTCGCTGGCCAGGCCGAAATCCATCACCATAGCCTCGCCTTTGGCGTCCAGCATGATATTCGACGGCTTCAGATCCCTGTGAATGACGTTATTGGCGTGCGCGTGGTTCACCGCCCCGCAGACGCCCCGGAAAATGCTCTTGCATTCGTCCAGCGGAAAGCGTTTTTTTTCGGCTATTATCCGGGACAAAGGCTTTCCGTCCACGTAATCGAAAACCAGGTACACCTCCTGCCCCTCTTCCAATATTCCCCGCACCCCCACTATATTGGGATGCTTCAGGCGTCCCACTATTTCGGCCTCATGCTTGAAACGACCGTATTCCTGGGGATAAGACCTGAGCGAGGAATGCATCCTTTTCAACGCCACGCGCAGACTTTTCTCCCTGTCCCAGGCCTCGTAAACCACGCCCATACCGCCCTCGCCCAGTACGCCTTTCAGCTGATAACGCCCGCCCAATACCTGGCCCGACACGTCAAGCCCGGTCTTTAAGGCCGCCGCGGGCGCGGCCTTACGCGCGGGCGTTTGCCGGACAAAAACCTTGTTCTCTTTCAGCTTATTATAACGCTCAGCCGCATCCTTATAGCCGCGCAGTCCTTCCGTGATAAGCCGGTACAGTTCCATGGCGGACTGTTTTTCCCCCGCCGCTTCAAAAAGAACGGCTAATTCATAAAAATCCCCGGCGTTTTCCCCGGGTTTCAGGACATTTATCATCACATCCGCCATTACCCGGTACAGGCCGGACGCGATGTCCCCTCTGCCGGCTTCTTTGCAGAACCGGGCCATGGAGCCGTAAAAAGCGAGGTCGGGGAGAAAAGGATTTTCCGGAGGTTTTACCGGAGTCCGGCCTCGACCATCTTTTTCATAAAACGCCTGCGGGCCGGGTTTCAAATTCTGCTCAACGACCGGACGGCCTAAAAGATTGTAGGCGTGTTTCCACTTATTTTCTTCCGCCGGCTTTTGTTTAGCCGCTATACGTCCCTGGAACCTTTCAACCGGGTATTTCGCGGAAATTATCTGCCTTATGTTTTTAAGCGTAAGTTCCGCGCGCATAAAATCGCCTATCTTCAGGTACGACTCAAGGAACAGGTTATAATCCTCCAGTTTAAGTTCGCTTACCGCTTTTCTCCCCAAAGCGTCGAGAGCTTTCGCGTATTTCCCCTCTTTCACCAGGGAAGAGGGGTTCTGCCCCGTATCGGGACCGGAAGGGCTGCTGCCGCCGGACAGCGAATTTATCTTATCGGCCAGTTCCGGCAGTCCCTTGTCGAAGCAAAGCCCGGCCAGGCTCTTCTGAAGAGAAGGGTCTTCCTTCAGGATGAAGCTATCCTTTATGTCTTCGTAGATCAGGAGAGCCGTGTCCTTATTGTTGAGATGAAGATGTATCTCGAAAAGGTTCATTTTGTCGGCCATGGTAAGGTTGCCGGAACTTCTGGCCCCGTAAGCGGCAAAAGTTTTCTCGCAATCTCCGGCTTCTATAGTTTCTTTTATCCGCAAATAGGCCCAGTAGTCTTTTTTATGGGCGAACATCTTCTCTATCGCTTCGGCATGACGTATTTTCATAGGCATTTCGGGGCCGGCCGGAGCGGGCCGGGCTTCAGCCCGCCTCGGCGCCGGGCTGAAAAAGAGGGATATGCTTTTAAAAAAACCGGGACCCCTTTCCGGGATGGAACCGGTGCGGTTGAATTCCATATATTTCAGTCTTCCGGACAGATAAACGGGAAACGTTATTCCCCAAAGGAACAAACTGCCCGCCGTCCAGCCGGCCGGGCTGAGCGCCCAGCGCACGAGCAATTTTCTTTCCGGCTTGGGGATCTTTGCCATTATTTTGGCGGCGTCGGAATGGACCCAGATGGAACTGACGATTATAAGCGGTATGAAGACTAAAGGGACGAAAAAAGCGCCTATATAAACCGCGGTCCATATTATCGAAACGCCGGTCTGTTTTCTCCAGGGAAGAAAGAAAGCGAAAAGCAGGATCAGGACAACCCACATCGACGCGATAACTATAGCGACAAAAATGGAAAGCGATTGATCCGCTTTAATCCCGGACCTTCTATTTTCGGCGTCAGGCAAATTGGGATTTATATCCAGAGCCGAGTTAAAATCCGAAAGAGCTTTTTTTTGTTCCCCCCGGTTCTGATAAAGCGCGCCCCTGTAATAGTGAGCCCAGCCGGGCGTCCCTGTCCCTATCTCGCCGGAAGGGTCGGATTTAACGGCCTCAGTAAGGTCCTCTATGGCTTTATCGTACTGGCTTATTTTGGAGTAGAGTTTGGCGCGGTTGCCGAAAATTATGGCTTTATTCTTAGCCCCCTCGGCCGGAACCCAGAAACCGAGCGCTTTCGAATAATGGAGTATCTTTTCCGGGTCTAACTTAGACTCAAGCCCCATCTGCGCGCAGGAGCGGAAAGATTCGCAAACCCCGGAGGGAGAAGGCGTTTTTATTTCCACCGGCGGCGGCTTTTTTGGCGGATTCTGCAGGTTTTTTTCGCCTGGATGCGGGCTTTGATTATACTTTTATTTCCGGGGAGCAGTTTAAGAGCTTCGTCGTAATCCTTCAGGGCTTCCCCGTAATCGCCGGCCTCCGCTCTTTGAGTCCCCCTCCTTTCATAAGCCTTGGCTATGGAGGGAATAAGCTTTGGCTCCAGGTTGCCGTCGATGGAAATCGCTTTATACCAGTCCACTATCGCGTTGCCGTAATCGCCGCTTTTATATTTTTCGCTGCCGCCGGAAACGTAATAATCCACGGTATTCCGTATATTTTCGGCTTCCTGTTTCTTCGCGTTTCTGGCATTGTTAATCGCATCAACCGTGATTTTCTTATTAGCCCGGTACAACTCTTCTTTGGGATTTAATCTTATGGCTCTGTTAAAATCTGCCAGAGCCTTATCAGGGGCTCCTTTTTTAAAATAAGCGTCCCCCCTGTTGTTATAGGCCATACTTTTCAGATTATCCGAAGGATCAAGCGCTATAGCCTTGTTATAATCAGAAATAGCCTCATCATAGCGACCGAAAGCTTTATAGAGATCCCCCCTTTCTATATAGGCAATCGCGGATTCCGGGTCTATTTTAATTACCTTGGTATAATCGGCGAGAGCGTTGTCATATTCCCTGTTTTTCTCATAGGCTCTGGCCCTGTAAACGTACGGGGAACGGGCTAAACCGGGACCGCAGCCCGTCGATGGATTGGCTTCGATGGCCCTGGTATATTCCGCGATGGCAGCCTGATAATTGCCCTTGTAATAATAGTCGTCACCACGGCTGCAGTATGGAGTAGATTGCGCGGCAAATACCGGGACACTCGCAAAAAAAACGGCAAAATGACAAAAAAGCGTCTGGAAATAATTTTTATTCGCCTATTCTGTGTTTTAATCATGAAAAGAACCCCAAATATCCCCCAAAAAAAATTTAAGGCTCCGTCTGTCCGGAGGCTTCGGCCTCGGCTTTGGCTATTTCCTCGGATTCCGGGTCGAGCTTCAGCGCTTCTTTGAAATCGGCCAGCGCCGCCTCCCGGTTCCCCGCACCGGCGTAATATTTTCCCCTTTCCAGGTAGCATCGGGCAAGTTTGGGCGCGAGTTCCTTTTCCAGGTCCCCGTCGGCTCCTATGGCTTTATACCAGTTCACGATGGCCCCGCTGTAATCTTTTTTTTCAAAAAATTTCCGGCCCAGGTTCAGGTAAAGCCTGGAAAAATAAGGTTTGAGCCTGGCGGCGTATTTCGGGCTCATCTCCGCGGCCTTTTCCCAGTAGCCCAAGGCCTTTTCATAATCTTTTTTCCTGTTATAGGCCTGGCCCAGGTTGTTATGGGCGTCTGCGGATTTAGGGTCGGCCTTGAGAGCTTTCTCATACTCCTTTATGGCCGCGTCATAATCCCCAAGGTCGTAATAGATATTGCCCCTGTAATTCTGGGCGGACCCCTTTTCCCCGCTGCCGCATTCGCCGGATTCGTCCAGCTCGTAAGCCTTTTCGAAATCCCCGGCGGCCAGGTCATACCGCTTAAGCTTGTAATGGGAAATACCCCTGTTATACCAGGCCTCGGCGAAATCGGGTTTTATTTCCACGGCCTTGTCCGAATATTTAAGAGAAACTTTGTATTTTTTTAGGTCGTTATAGACGCCGGCGCAATTGGCATAGGCGAAAGGATAGCCCGGGTCCAGTTGTATGGCCTTCTTGCAGTCCGGAAGGGCTTTGGACAATTTTTTAAGGCGGTAATAAACCGAAGAGCGGTTCGAGTAGGCGACGGGGTCTTCCGGGTCGCGGGCTATGGCTTTCCCGTAAAATTCTATAGCCTTGTCGTATTCTCCCCGGCGGGTGTGCCAAAGGGCGCAGTCTACGGGAGCGGCCTTGCATTCCTTCTGCTGGGCCCGGACGGGGCAAAGCGCGGACAGACTCAGCAGGAGAAAAATATATATTTTTTTAAACTTTTTATTTTTCCTCAATTTTCCAATCCTCTAATCCTCCAATCTTCTATTCCTCTGCTCTTTATCCCCCTCTTCTCCGTTCATAATTTCTTCAAATCTTCGTAAAAATCCAGGGCGTCGCCGTATCGCATCGAAGGCTCCGGGTCCAGCGACCTGTCTATGATGTCGTCCACCCCGCCCGGCAGCCAGGGCAGCCTGGCGCTTACTTCCTGGTAATTCTTGTTTTTCTTCTGTTTTTGAAAATCGAAAGAATTAAAAGGCAGCTCGCCGGTGAGCATCTCGTAAAGGCATACCCCCATGGCGTAAATATCCGACTCCTTCTTCACTATCCCCTCGTGCTGTTCCGGGGCCATATAGGCCGGCGTGCCGGACATGGTCTGATGGGTGACGCGGGTTAGACTTTCGCGTAATTCGCTTGCCAGGCCGAAATCCATTACCATGGCCTGGCCCTTCGGGTCGAGCATGACATTGGAAGGCTTCAGGTCCCTGTGTATGACATTATTGGCGTGGGCGTGGTGAACGGCCCCGCAGACCCCCTTGAAAATGTCCCTGCACTCGTTAAGCGGAAAACGCTTCCTCTCCTTGAGTATTTCGGAAAGCGAGCGGCCTTCCACGTAATCGAAGATCAAATAGGTCTCGCCGCCTTCTTCCAGTATCCCCTGCACCCCGACTATGTTCGGATGCTTCAGCCGCTCCATTATTTTGGCCTCGCGCTTGAACCTTTCGTATTCCTCCGGATACTGCTTGAGCTGGGAATGCATCCGTTTTATGGCGGATTTGCGGTTCCCCTGCCTGTCCCAGGCCTCGTAAACCACGCCCATTCCGCCTTCGCCCACAGCGCCCTTTATTTCATAGCGGCCGGCCAGAAGAAAGCCCGCCGCGTGCACCCCGCTTCTGGTGAAAACGCTGTTAAGCTCCGGTTGTTTTTTGGGAGGAGGAGGCGCGGCCGGTTTCTCCTTGAGGTTTTTATTCCTTTCCCTCACGTCCCTGTACGGCCTTTCGAGCCCTTCAAAAAGCTGGTAAATCTTAAGCGCCAGTTCCCGTTCTCCTTCGTTCTCGAACTGAACGCCCAGTTCGTAATAATCCTTGGCCAGTTCCCTCACGGTAGCCTGCTTCATCATACCGTCCAGCGCCGTTTCCCTGAGCTTATGGGCCAGCTCTTCCTCGTTCCCGGACTTGCAGATATCCGCCATGGAAAAACAAAGCTTATAGTCGCACTTGCTCCTGGGATTGGCCTTCAGCCATTCGTTTATCCGGGTGGCTATCAGCTTCGCCCGCGTAAAATCTTCCAGTCTGACGTAAATTTCCAGAAAAAGGTTGTAATCGAAAAGGTCCGGTTTTTTCTTGCCGCCCAGGTAATCCCGGGCCTGCTCGTATTTGCCTTTTTTCATGGCGTAAACGGCCTCGTCGGTCAGGGTCATGGGCGGGGCGTAAGGAGAAGGCACGGAGACCTGCGGTTCGGGTTCGGGCCTGTTCGGCGGGGGAGGTTCAGGCGCCGGCTTTTCCGGCTGCGGAGCGCTTACTTTTTTCCCCGGCTCGGAACACCTGCGGGAAATTTTAGACTTTTTCCCCGTTACGGAAGAGCGAGAAAAACTCGAAGCGGCGTATTTGCCGCGTTTTATCAGGTAAAGAGGAAAGACCAGCGGCCAGAAAAAGACGGAAGCGATGACCCATTCGGCGGGGCCGGGGAAAAGGTTGGAAATGGCTTTCCTCTCGGCGGGAGGGATATCCTGCATAAGTTCCGAAGCGTCGAAACCCACCCAGACGCAGGAACCCGCTATCAAAATCCCGGCCAGCATCAAGATCATCCTGTAAAGATTCTTTTTTCTTTCTTTTTCCGCTTCGGGCGGGATTTGGGGAGATTCACGGACGAATTCCTGCTGCGGCGGTTGTCCGGACGAAAGAGCGAGGCCCGGGTCCGGGGTCTGCGGTTGAAGTTTAGCCAAAGCCTGTTCGGTCTGCATTTTCGCCTTGCGCACCTGAACGGCGTTGGGATTCAAGCCCAGGGACACGTTAAAATCCAGGAGCGCGCCTTTATACTCGCCTTTCATATACTGGGTGGCGCCTCTTTTGGCGTAGGCCCTGGCCAGGAAGGGGTTCAGCCGGGGCTCCAAAACGGGCTCGGCGGCTATCGCCTTTTCCCATTCCTCTATGGCGCCGTCAAAATTACCCTTCTGAAAATGCCCGTCTCCGTTTTTGACCATTGTCTTGAGAGCCTGCAGTTTCTCCAGCGCGGAAGGCCCCGCGGGCCGACCCGGCTTGGTCTTGGCCGCTTCGGGCGCGCCGGGGACGGCTTCGACTTTTGAAGGAAGCTTCTTTTTTTTCTCCGGCCCGTAATATTCCTCTATGGGAGCGCAGGCAGTGAGGGCGTCGAATTGTTTCGTCAGGGGATTCCTTTCCTTGCTTTTGCACCTGCAGTTGACGGCGTTCCTGATATTGTTGAAAACGCACTTCGTGTCGTCGGGACACCCTATCTCGCGTCCGTCCACGCCGGTAATTCCGCATTTGACTACGGCCGCGGCGGTTTCAGAAAAAACCGGCAGCGAGAACAGAAAAAAAAGGAATATGGCTGTTCTATTTTTCATTTAAGCTTTTTGCCTTATTCTTACTCATCCCTTATCCCTTGTCCCTATTATTTATCCCTAATTACTACGGCACGCACCACACATAGTGGCTCGAAGCCTTGCGATAACTGCCGGACCGGCCGCTGGAAAAAGCCACATACCAGGCATTGCCGCTTTTAGTTTCCTGGGACGACCAGAACCACCCCTTGCAGAAATCGGCGTTCTCGCCGTCGGAACATTCCTTCTTCCACATATTTTTAAGCTCGGCAAGCCCCGGCAGTTTCTGACCCTTTTTTTTGCAATACTCCGCTCCCGCTTCCCAGGTCATGCTTTTAATTTCCGTTTTTTCCCCTTCCCCGTCGGCGGTTTTCTTATTCTTTCCCTCCAAACCCATGGAAATAGCGTCAAGAGGATTTATCGGCTGTTCTATGCTCTGCATTGCGAACTTTCTTTTATAGTTCTGGGCTTTCTCGCTTGTCGCCGCCGAGTAAGCGGCCTCCTGTTTCCCTTTCTCGGCGGCCTCCGCTATTTTATTTTTGACGTACTGGAACAGGTAATCCAGCACCTGCTGAAGAGAAAATCCTTTCTGTATGAAATTTTTGACCAGGTTCACCATATCCTGATCGCTTATCCCGCGCTGGATTATGAAAGGGATGAAGATCTCCCCCCCTGAAAACCTTTTCCCCTTATGCTCTGAATTGTGAAGCTCGATTATAACCATATTCCCCGCCGAGGGATTGCGCCACATGTTTACCCATTCCTTCAAATTATCCGGGCGCTGGAATTTGGGGGAAAAAGCCGGATTTATCCGCTCCAGCGTCGGCCTGTTCATATCCAGAGCCACGAGTTTGTTCACAACGGGGACGCGGCCGTTGCGGTTCGCCGTTTTAAGGGCGTCGATCGCCTTAAGCGCGGGGGCGGCCGCGAAGCCCTGCGTAACTATGTTTATGTCGGCTCCGGCTTCGCCGGCCCTGAGTATGACCTTCGTTATCTCCGCGGCCATCTCCTTTTCGCTTACGCTTATCCGGCCCTTATGCGTCCAGGTTATGATGTTGGGACGGTTATTGAAAGCTTTGATGAAATCGGTATCCCCTTCGGCCGACGCGGTTTCCCGGAAAAAAGTCCTCTGCATCACTTGAAAGAAAGAAGGCTTATTGGCGGCCGGTAATATCTCGGCGTCCGGATCCGAGACCTCGCCTTCAGCCTGTTCTTTTTTCGCTTCGGCCTCCCCGGCGTTAAGCGCGTCGCTTATTATTACGTCCACCGTCCTGTTGCCCTGGTCGATATTGGAATCGGCCCAGAACTTTACGACCTTATTCATCTGCGAACCGAGTACGCCGGGTTCGAGGCAGGCTTTCGCCCCGCGAGAGAGCCATAAAGCGATAAAGGAAAAAACCAGGACCAGCAGCAAAATTCCCGCGCCTATCAGCTTCTTCATCCGTCCTCCAGGAATTGAATGGAACCAGTTGCTATCACATTAAATTTTATCATAAATGACAGTACATATGGAAAGACGCGCATTAGCTCATATAAAATGTCCGTGAACGCGCCCTTATTAGCTCAAATAAGAATGTCCGTGAAAACTCTTCGGTTTTAAAAGAAAACA
>PEXN01000021.1 GCA_002774685.1 Elusimicrobia bacterium CG08_land_8_20_14_0_20_51_18
CCAAATAGCGTTCTATGGAAAATTTCACCGCGCCGGAATCGAAATCTTCGCCGTTATGGAATTTGACTTCCCGGCGCAGTCTGAAACGCATGCGGTTCTCGTCCAATCTTTCCCAGGAAACGGCCAGGGCGGGCTCTATTTTCCCTTCCGGACCGAAACGGATCAAGCCGTCGAATATCTGCTGGCATATGGTATGATTTTTTTCCGAAAACTGCTTATGGGGATCCAGGGTCATGGGGTCCGCCACGTCGTCGACAACCCTGAGATCCCTGCCAAAAAGTCCCGGCGCGGCGGCAAGAAAGACTAAAAACAAAAGATAACGCGGTGAAATTCTTATTTTTTCGGAAAAATCGCCGTCGGATCTCCGAAAAATCATGGCTTTTTCCCCACAATTATTCTGGAAGAATTATCCGACCCCCGGCAAATTTCCCGCGAAAACAAAGCGGTAAAACCGGCCTTTTTTATCCATTTCCCGTACTCTTTTTCGGAATACACGCGCCCCTTATTGGTATAAACCAGCATATGCACCGAAAACAAGGCGGCGAACTCGGGTGAAGTTCCCGTTTCATCAAGCATAAAATCGTGCGCGATTACCCTGCCCCCCCGGCGCAGCGCGGAAAAAGCTTTCCTGAAAAGAGCGAGATTTTCTTCCGGCCCCTCGTCATGAGTCACGTTTGAAAATAAAACGATGTCGTATTTGTTTTTTCCAAAAAAAGTTTTATGATAATCGCCCTCCTGAAAAGAAAGCCTTTCCAAAACAGGATCTTTTTTAAACAGGCCGCGGGTTATGCCCAGCGTTTCCGGAAGATCCAGTATGACGCCCCTGAGGTTTTTATTTCTTTTCAAAAACGCCGCGGCATAAGCGCCGGGGCCTCCCCCTACGTCAAGAATTTTCCCCGGCCCGGAAAATCCGATTATTTCAGCTATCTCGGCGGCCGGTTTTACGGCTATATCGCCCATTCCCCTGATATATCCGCGCAAAAAATCTTCCCTTTCGGAAAGCAGGCTTCTTAATGGAAAACGCGGTTTTCCGGTTTTCAACACTTCTTCGAGGCCGGACCAGGCATCCCATATTATGTTCTGGTAAATGAGGTTGTGTCCCAGATATTCCGGACTTTCGGGGACAAGGAATCTTCCGGTTATTTCCGTGTTGCGGTAAAACCCGGATTTTTTTTCTAAAAAGCCCGTCGCCGCAAGGGCGTCCAGGAATATTTCCATAGCCCTTTGATTCACGCCCAGGAGCCGGGCCACGCGCCTGAAACCGGAGCCGGCTTCCCTGGTCAGACTAAAAACCCCCAGGGAGACGGCCACAAAAAGAATTTTCGCTTTGCGATAGCCGAGTATCAGTTTTCCGATTTTTTCTTTTTCATTGTTTTTCATATCTCAGCCGGCGAAGATTTTATCAAGCGTTTTTATCCTGTGTCCCATGGGAGGCATTTCTTCAATGTCCACCCTTACGTCTATCACGCATGGAGCTTCCGTTTTCAAAGCGGATTCAAGAGCCGACGAAAACCCGGCTCCATCCGACACCTCAAACACCTCGGCCCCGAGACTTCGCCCTATCCCGGCGACATCTATAGGATGTTTGAATATCCCGGTGGCAAACTTTCCGGAAAACTGAAGGCGCTCTCCGTGATAGACCATTCCGTGTCCGCCGTTGTTAAGGACTATCCAGATTACCGGAACGCCTATCTCCGACGCCGTGTGAACCTCCATTCCATTCATGGCGAAAGCCGCGTCGCCCGTCAAAGCCACCACCGGTTTATCGGGCCTCGCGAGTTTTCCTCCGATACAGCCGGCCACGGCGTGTCCCATGGAACCCAGACCCATATTTATGTAAAAAGTATCCGGTTCATACACGGGAAAATAATGCAAGGCCCAGAACATCGCCGTCCCTATGTCTATGAACAGTATTGCGTCGTCGGGAAGGATATCCCGCATCTCTTTCATTATTCTCTGGGGTTTAAGCGGGACAGCTCCGGAAAACATCTTTTCCGGAGCGTCAAAGCGCGAAACGCCGGTCTTGAATTTTGTAATTTTTTCTTCCCTTTCATTCAGCGGCCCTTTTTCCAGCCAGCGGGAATCCCTCTCCAGCTGATAATTGAGTTCGTTTAAGACCGCTTTCGCGTCTCCCAATATGCCCTGAGTGGCCGGATAATTCTTGCCTATTTCTTTGGGATCTATATCCATCTGCACCATGGCTTCGGAAGGTTCCAGTCTCAAATCCCAGCCGCAGGTGGCAGGTTCCCCCAGACTGGTGCCGACGACCAGAAGGACATCCACCTCTCCGGATAAAAGGTATTTTTCCGCCTGGGCGGAAGCTCCGAAACCAAAAACCCCCAAAGATAAAATATGATTTTCAGGAAAAGCTCCTTTGGCTTTGGGAGAGGTGGCGACCGGAATACGCAAAAGCTCCGCAAGACGGCGCAGCTCTTTCTGCGCCCCGGCAAGATTTACCCCGTTGCCGGCCAGGATCGCCGGATGACGGGCCTTCAGCAGAAGCCTTGAGGCTTCCTTGACGGCATTTCTATCGAATTGTCCGGCCGTGACACGATAACAGTTCGGGGGAACGATATGCGCCTTTACGTTCTTTTTCATAAAATCAACCGGGATATTCAGATGAACGGGCCCCTTTCTTCCGCTAAGAGCGACCCGCAGCAAAGAACGGAAAACATCGCCCATCTTCTCCGGTGAATGAAGCATTACGCTGCTTTTGGTTACCGGTTTGAACATCTCCACGACGTCGATCCCGTGGCAGGTGCTTTCCTGAACCGCGCCTTTCCCGAAAGAAGAGGTCGACACCTGAGCCGTCAAAACCAGAAGCGGGATGGAATCGGCGAAGGAACAGGCCACCCCCGTCAGAAGATTTGTGGCGCCAGGGCCGGTAGTCGAGCAACACACCCCCAGCTTTCCTCCGGCCCTGGCGTATCCATCGGCCATGAAAGCGGCGCCCCCCTCATGTTTTGCGAGTATCGGTTTTATTCCTCCCATATCATGGAGGGCTTCGTAAAAGGGCATAAGCGGCGCCCCGGGAATGCCGAAAATGTATTCCACGCCTTCCCCTTTAAGGTACTCGACAAGCAGTCTCACCGCCGTGGTTTCCTTCGATTGGCCGACCGGCACATCTCCCCCTTATTTGTTCTTTATTAAAGCTTGAACCCTGGCAAGAAGTATCGAAGGCTGAAGAGGCTTTCTTATAAAAGCCTCGGAATTATTTTTAAGATATTCCTCTTCCTTCTCCGAAAACTGCCTTCCGGTTATCACTATGATTTTCAGAGCGGACAACTCCGGATTTTTTTTAATGGTTTCACAAACCTTTATCCCGTCCATCCCCGGCATTGCGACGTCAAGTATCAGGATGTCGAAGCGCTTCCGCCCCAGCATTACCAGCGCCTCCATCCCGTTACCAGTGGTTTCCAGCTCCATTTCTTTGCTGTATGCGTAAAAAACCCTGCGCAACAACTTAAGAACTCCCTTATCGTCGTCCACCGCCAAAATGCGGCAACGGCCGTCCCCGAGAGAGGCGGGAACCGGAATATTGAACTGTTTCAGAAAAGAAACAAGTTCGCTCTCCCCTATGCGCCTGTGACCGCCGGGAGTTTCATGGGCTTTTAATCTGCCTTCAGTTATCCACCTGATTACCGTGGTATGAGCGACGCCGCACATCTCGGCCGCTTCGGACGTTGTAAAGAATTTTTTCACAACAAGTCCCCCCTTTCTACCCCGGAATCTCTTATTAGGTATGTTAGATTTGTTAAATATATTAAATTTTACAAAAAATCGTTATTTAATGTCAACCGGAACCTGCCGCTCGCCAAAAGCAAGTTCCGCTTACGCGCGCCCCCGGTAAACGGCTCAAAACGCGGACAGAACGGAAAACATTATCCCAATTTCCGTTTTTTTTATATAATACAACTATGTCCACACTAGTCGCCAAAGAAATTTTTTTAACCAAGGGCATCGGCAGACACAAAGAAAAACTCGCCAGTTTCGAAGAGGCCCTCCGGGACGCGCAGATAGCCAAGTTCAATCTCGTGCACGTTTCCAGCATTTTTCCGCCTAACTGCAAAATAATCTCCAGACAGAAAGGCGTGGAAAAACTTAAAAGCGGCCAGATCCTGCATTGCGTAATGAGCAGGAACGCCATAAACGAAAACCACAGGCTGATAGCGGCTTCCGTGGGCCTGGCCCTGCCCAAGGACAGGAATCACTACGGTTATATTTCCGAACATCATACTTACGGCGAGACCGACGAACAGACCGGGGAATACTCGGAAGACCTCGCGGCGATGATGCTCTCCACCATACAGGGGATAGAATTCGGCAGCGACACTTCCTGGGACCAGAAGGAAGAGATCTGGAAAATGAGCGGCAAAATAGTTAAAACGGCGAACGTCACCCAGTCCGCCATAGGCGACAAGGACCTCTGGACCACGGTCGTCGCGGCCGCGGTTTTCGTATTCTGAGAACTCCGCCGCTGCTCCCTTTCCGGGAGCCGGGCGCGGAACTGAAGGCTGAAACCCATGAAATTCAAAAAAAACAGGACACAATTTGTAATAGACGAATTCTCCACGCTTGAAAAAGCCGGATTCGCGATAGTTCCGGTTCCCTATGAAATGACCACCTCCTACGGCAAGGGAACGAAGCGCGGACCGGACGCCATAATAAAGGCCTCTCCCCAGGTGGAATTATGGGACGAGGAATTAAAAAAGGAGACCTGCCGCGCCGGTTTTTTCACCACCGAGCCGCTTAAGATAATTTCTTCGGAAAAATTTTTTTTCTCGAACATAGGGGAAACGGTGGATTCCCTGCTCCGGCAGATCCGCGGCGTCCCGGTTTTTCTGGGCGGCGAGCACAGCGTCTCGCAGGGGCTTATTCCTCCTTTCAAAAAAATACACAAAAACCTTTCAGTGCTTCACTTCGACGCCCATGCCGACCTCAGATCCGAATACGAAGGCACGAAACACAGTCACGCTTCGGCCCTGTACCCGGTCTCGAGAGAGACCAAAACGGTGCAGATAGGGATAAGGAGCGTAGGCAGCGACGAAAAACAATACGTGAACAAGGGAAAAGTGAAAACCTTCCTTATGCACGAGAACCCGGATACCGGCAGGCTTATAAAAAAAGTCCTTAAGGAACTTACGGACGCCGTTTACCTGACCATAGACGTGGACGGCTTCGACCCTTCGGTAATGCCCGGAACGGGCACCCCCCAGCCCGGAGGTTTTGGCTGGTACGAAGCGCTGAAAATTTTCAGGGCGGTCTGCGCGAAAAAAAAGATAGTGGGAATAGACGTGGTGGAGGTCAGTCCGCAGGAAAACTCCACTATAACGGAAATGAACGCCGCTAAACTCGTTTACAGGCTGGCCGGATACATAACGGAAGGGAAAACCTGTCGTAAATCGTAAATAGTAAAGAGTAAAGAGCGTATAAAGGAAATTCCTTA
>PEXN01000067.1 GCA_002774685.1 Elusimicrobia bacterium CG08_land_8_20_14_0_20_51_18
GAGCAGGGCGCGCATTTCTTCGAACGAAATATTCCAGCCCCAGCCGGCGCCGCTCGATTGCTTGAGCCGGTAGAACATGTCTATATGCGAGATGGCCGGGGCGTAAAGCGCCAGGAACAAGGGGACCATGGCCAGGGAAAAGATCATCAGCGCGTACCTCAGCGTGAGGTTTATGGCGAAGCCCCGCTTTATGCCGTAGGGATTAGTCTCCAGGAAGAAGGGCCTGGCTATGAACCGGCGTATATAGAGGCCGGTCAGTTCGAGGTTCAGGTAGCTGGCGAAGGACGCGAAAACCAAAGCCGAGACAGCTAAAATCATATGCGTCTTCGCCGGGACCTCGCCGTACTGGGCGGAATAGGCCCAGACCTTGGCGAGATAGCGCTGGAGGGCCATCAGCCATACCAAAGCGAAGATGAAGAGCGGGAGATTTATTATCCGGCTTTCTATTTTGGCCGGGTTTTGCGGCTTTTTGGAGAAATAATGCCTGTACAGGGGCCAGAGCCAGACTATGAGCAGAAGGAAGTACAGCCCCCCGACGTCTTCCTTGTCGTTGTAGGTGACGGTCTTCTCCCATTTCCCGTCCTTGCGGACGTAGTTGACGCGCTTCGAAAGCTTGAGCGGCCTGAATATCCTGTCCTTCGTCTCTTCGGAGGGCCTGTAGCCGTCCTTGGAATTGCGGGTCTGTTCCCATTCGGTTTTGAGGAGCTGGATGTCTATAAGCGAGTATTTCTCGAAAAAATAGGCCGTGAAGCTTCCGAGACTGACCATCATGGAGAAAATAAGGTAGAGACCCAGATGCAGTTTCCTGAATTTTCCCCAGAGGCCGGAAAGTTTTTTCATAAGGGCTTCCTGAGTTCGCGGATGAACCAGTCCTCCACTTTCTTACGGGCCCAAGGCGTTTTCCGCAGGAAGGTGAGGCTGGATTTTACGGTCGGATTAAAATTGAAACAGCGTATCGGGATGCGCCGGCCGAGTTCCGACCAGCCGTGGCGTTCGACGAGCAAATTGAGTAGTTGTTCCAGCGTGACGCCGTGAAGCGGGTCTTTGGGATGCCGGTCGGGAGAGGTCATAAAATTTATGATAACAAATTTCAGGCGAAATTTCTCATTTCCCGCTTATCACCAGAATCGGCTGGTAGATGGACGGGTCTATGTAGATGAGGTAAACCGCCTTTTTGGTGTGGAAGATCTCTTTGGCGGAATAGTACATGGCGTCCTTCTTGGGTTCCGGCTTATGAAGGACGGCGGTTTCGGGTTTTCCCGCGAATTTTCCGAAGTCCGAAAAGACGGCGGACTTTATCTCCTGCGTTTTGGCGCTCATGTAAATTATCCTGAAAACTTTGCGGTATTCGTCCCAGGCCAGCGAGGCCTCGCCGGCCACATCGTCGAAGAAGGAGGTTTTTTTCTCTTTTTGCCATTTGCCGTCTGAGGAAAGGAATTCATAGGCGGAAAAATCCTCTATTTTGGCGGGTTTCACCCTGGAGAGAAAGAGGGCGTTGAGGTTGCCGTCGTTTTTCAGGGAGAGCCGGCCCAGGATATAAAAATAGCCGCTTTTTCTCACTACGGAGTCGCCGAGAAGAAGTTTTTCGGCGTAGAATTTTTCGGAGCGCCTGAAGGCGAATCCGGAGACGTCGGGTCTCTTAGGCGTTTCCGAGACCGCCAGGCCCGTGCCCAGAAAGTCGAAATCCCCCGCCTTCTTTTTCATTTTTATGTCCATGTAGAAAACGTAGACCTTCCCGCCTTCCTGCGCGCCGTCGTCGGCCCACATCCTTTTGAGGAAGGGGTCTTCCGCCTTTTCGTAGGCGATGAATTCTTTCGGCGCCCCGGTGCCGGGATAGAATTTAAAGAAAAGGTTCTTGTGATTTTTGTCATCCGGGACTGGCGAAAGGGCCAGGGTGTTGCAGGGCATGGCTTTCATATCGGCGATGTCCGAAAAATTGAGGGTGGCGGTGGTGGCTACGGGGCCTTTCCAGCCGCCGAGTATAGTGTCGCCGAAGGTCCAGAGGAATCTTTTTTCGCCGTTTTTGAAGGTAAGGGGTATGGAGGTGGCGCCGTCCTGGCCAAGCACGTATTTCAGCCGGTCCGGGCCGAAAACGCCTTCGGAACGGGTTTGGGAATGGGAAATGGAGAGGGCGGAGAGCAGGAGGAAAGAAGCGAGAAAAAATTTATTCATGGAGATATTATAGCACAGAGGGGTAAGGAAGTAATTAAGAAATCAAGAAATTAAGAAACTAAGAAATTAAGAGATTAAGAGATTAAGAAACCAAGAAATTAAGAAATTAAGAGATTAAGAGACTAAGAAATTAAGAAAAGTAAGAAATTAAGAAATTAGGAGATTAAGTGAAAGAAAAAAACGTAAAGAGTAAAGCGGAAAGCGTAAAACGTAAAGCGTGAAGCGTAATAGAGGATTGGAGGAATAGGTGATTGGCGCCATTAAGGGGATTTCTTAAAAACCGATCTTCCAGTCTTCTAATCCTCCGATCTCCCGGCTTTCAGCTGGCAGGCCCTTGACAGGTCAAGTGGGACGGTGTATACTATGGCATTGGTAAAAACGGCTGGTATTATGAATATAAAAACGCTGATTTTATCCATCGCGTTGTTTTTCACGCCGGGAGCTTTCGCGCAAGGTTCCGATTTTGACGCGGGTTTCCCGATGGATATTTCCTCCGTGCAGGTGGACCTCCCGCAGCCGGTTCCGGAAACGGTGCCGGACGAGGACGAAAAATCCGGCGAAGCCGGCGGAGACGGCGGCTTCGTTTTTGCGGCCGAGGAGTTCCCCGGCTATTACAACGCGGACGGCCAGAACAAGGACCCCTATAATATACCCGAGATACTGCGGGATATCCCGGCGATGTGGAAAGAGCACGGGCTCGTTTTCAAGAAAGTCGCCGTCGACAGGAAGATGGATCCCTACGCGCTGGCGGCCTATTGCGTATTCGAAAGCTACAACGAAAAAACGCACAGATTCAACGCCCGTCACCTGGATGGCGTGGCTTCCGGCATAGCCTCCACCCAGGCGAACGACGTGAAGGGCGGGAAAGTTCCGGGGCTCGATGTGCGGCTGCCGAAAAGTATTTCCGAAACAAAGACGGTTCTGCGCAATAACCCCGAATACGGCATACGTTTTCTGGCTGAAGAGTTCAAGGCCTGGTATTACGGCGGGGAGTATTTCCTCAAATATTACGGGCCCGAACTTCACCGCAAACTCTTCGGCAATACGGATTTTCAGGGATACAGGGACCTCGCCAAGTCTTTCCCCAGGGTGGCGCTGCCGGGCTGGACGGATGCGAAAAAGCAGAAAGGAAATTACGGGACCCAGGCCCAGTACGTGAGCCGCGCCTATTCGCTTTACAAAGCCTTCAAAACCGCCGACGGGAAGTAATAAGGCATAAGGCAAAAGGCAAAAGGCGTAAAGCGTGGATTAGATGCGTAGTCTCTCAAGCCTAAATATTTAAACTTTTGAACTTTTCAACCTGTCAACTTTTTGCTTTTTGTTCTTTCCGTTTCCCGCTTCACGCTAATTTCTTAATCCTCCAACCTTCTAAACTTCTGACCCTCCGACATTCCAATCAAAACGACAAAACGGCTAAATCCGGCTGAAAATGAAGAAAGCGCCCGCTGGGGGCGCCTTCTTCCGACCTTTAGGCCTCTGGGCGGGCCAAGTAGTCAGGCGCAGGACAAGAAACGCGCGCCTAAAGCCGCCGCCCCGCGCGAACAACAGGACCGCGGGACAACTGCGACCGCAACCGCACCGCAACTGCGAACAGCGCCACCGCAACGACGGGCGCGACCGCAACGCAACTGCGAACCAACCGCGACTGCGAAAGGCCGCCGGGCGGAACGACACGCGGGCCGCGCCGGAAAAAGGGGCGCGCCGCTCAAACACCGCCGGGACAGCCGAAACTGCGAGAGAACAGAACCGCAACCGCCCCTACTTTATAGCAGGTATCCCTTGATTTGTCAAGGCCCAGAGCCCTTTTGCTTATGAGAAATCGCTGAAGGTTAGAGGTTTGGAGGATTAGAGAACAATTTATCGTGAAGCGCAAAGAGTAAAGCGTAAAGGGGTAGTAAGGAAGTTCTCTGCAAACGCTTCCCGTTTTACGTTTTCCGCTTTACGCCTATCTTTTATTCCTCAAACCCTCTAAACCTCATAATTCTTGGCGTCTTTCCAATCTTTCCGTAACCTGTTTGACATATAAAATTTACTTATTTTTTGTATAATCTTCTGGTAACGGCTTTTAGCGGAGGCCAATAATGATAATAAAATTCTGGGGAGCCCGCGGCAGTATCCCCGTTTGCGGTAAGGATTTTTTAAAGTACGGAGGCAGCACCACCTGCGTTGAAATAACGGATTCGAAAGGCGACAATCTTATAGTGGATTCCGGCACCGGCATAAAAAACCTGGGCAAGGCGTTCATGAAGGACCATATCAGGCAGATAAACATGATATTCACCCACCAGCACTGGGACCATGTCAGCGGTTTTCCTTTTTTCGCCCCCATTTACCGCGACGTGGAGATAACCGTCATGGGCTGTTCCTATTCCACCGACGGGGCCAGGGAGATTATAGCCAAAACCATGCAGCCGCCGGGCTTTCCCGTGAAGTTCGAGGAGATAGAGGCCAAATTTAAATTCAGGACCATGTGCAGCCGGGGCTGCAAGCTGGGCAACCTGGACGTTTTCCCCATAGAGCTCAGCCACCCCAACGGCGGACTCGGCTACAAGTTCGTGGAAAATGGCCGGGAATTCGTTTTCCTGACCGACAATGAACTGGGCTACAGCCATTACGGCGGGAAGACGCTGGAGGATTACGTCAGGTTCTGTTCCGGCGCTGAACTGCTGGTGCACGACGCGGATTACACTGAAGAGGAATACAAGATCCGTAAGACCTGGGGCCATTCCACCTAGGCGCAGGCGCTGGACCTCGCGATTAAATCCGGCGTGAAGAATTTCGGGCTTTTCCACCACAACCAGGAGCGCACCGACAGGCAGGTGGACGCCATAGTCGCGGAATGCAACAAGATAATAAAACACAAGAAGCTGAAGATGAAATGCTTCGCCGTA
>PEXN01000155.1 GCA_002774685.1 Elusimicrobia bacterium CG08_land_8_20_14_0_20_51_18
GGGCGGACAGTAATCCCGGAAGTTTCTCTTCCGCCCGGGATAACTTCGCTATTTTGCCTTCCTTTAGTATTTTAGCCGCGGCCCTTACCGAAAGGGGGGCGGCCGCGCCCTGGAACAGCGCGGAAAGGTTTTTCTGGACCAGCGAGTCCAGCTCGTTCATCTGTCCGTACAGGCTTTCCCTGAAATGGTCGAAATTTTTACCCAGGCCGGAAATTTCCAGGCTTTCGCCCTTTTCCGAGGAAATTTTAAGGAGGTAATCGCCTTCGGAAATCTCCTTTATGAACCTGAAGGGGAATCTCAGAAATTCATGGGTTTGCGGCAGGGCCAGGAGAGAAGTCTCGTAGATGCGCAGTTCACAGGCTTCTCTGAAGACCTCTTTCCCGTCTTTGGAAAATGAGATCTCGGCTTCTATCATAGATTTCTTCAGGGTTTCTCGGGCGAGACAGGTCTTTATGAGGTTTTCATTCCGCAATTTGGAAGCCAGCCTGGAGAAATCCTCGAATTTGTAGCCGAGAGCTTTTATTTCCAGGCGTTTGTCCGGGGCCAGCCGGAAGGACGCCTTATAATCCGTGAAACTCATGTCCGCTATCTGCGTCCAGGGGATTTGTATCGGCTGGGCTTTTCTGGGAAAAAATCCGAACGTTTCCTCTTCCGCCGAAGCGTAGCCGGGGCCTTCTTCTTCCGGTTTTTCGTTCAGATAAAGAGCGTATTCCGCGTCGAATCTCATGCCGTTCCTTTTATTTTACGAATATGTATTCCACGGTGTGCCTTACGCCTTCATATTCGACCACTATTTCGGCCGTGCCTTCCCTCAGGCCCTTTACAAGCACTATATCGCCGGAAGAGGGGGTTATTTCTATCAATTCGGGTTTCGAGGCGGTCCATTTCGGGCTTATTTTTATAGGCCTGTTGTTGGAATCCCGGCCCTGCGCGCTTAAGGCCGCTGAGCCGCTGATATCGAGCGTCATGCCCGAAGGATTGGCCCCGCTTTGGCCCGGCGCCACGTTCCCGGAATAAACCAGTATTTTGGCCAGGGGCCCGTGCTTCAGCAGGTCTTCCGGCGGCGGTATGGTTTTTCTGAGATTGGGAGAGCAGGAAACGGAAAAAATAAAAGCGCAAAAGATAAAAGGAAGAATTCTGGTCTTATTCATGTTTGGCCCCCCCGGAGTTTTTTAGCCGTCTTTTTATTTATCTTATATTTTCCTAAGGGCATTGTAAAGCCGATTCCCCCCGGTTCTCCTGCGGCGCTTTAGGAGAGTTTTATCTCTATCCCGAGAGGACAATGGTCGGAGCCCCGGACTTCCGGCAGGATAAAGGCTTTTTTCAGGACGCCTAAATGCTCCCTGTCCAGGAAAAAATAATCTATTCTCCAGCCCACGTTCCTTTCCCTGGCCCCGGTTTTGTAATCCCACCAGGTGTAATTTCCCGGTTTCTTGTCGAAATGCCTGAAAGTGTCGACCCAGCCCAGCGAGGTTATTTTGTCCAGCCAGTCCCGTTCCACGCGCAGGAAGCCCGTGTTCTTCTCGTTCTCTTTGGGCCTGGCCAGGTCTATTTCGTTGTGGGCGGTGTTCACGTCCCCGCAAAAGACTACCGGCTTGCCCGTTCTCCTCAGTTTTTCTATGTGTTCCAGGAAAGCTTCGTAGAAATCCAGCTTGTATCTTATCCTTTCCGGGCCCTGGCCGCCGTTGGGGAAATAGCCGTTGAGAAAATAAAAGCCGGGATACTCCAATTGCAGCAGCCTTCCCTCGGAATCGAATTTTTTTATGCCCAGGCCTTTTTTTACCGTCAGCGGTTTTTCCCTGTAAAAAACGGCCACTCCGCTATAGCCTTTTCTCTCCGCCGGAAGGAATTCCGCTTCGTAGCCCGGTATCCTGTAATCTTTTTCCCCGAGCTGTTCGGGAGAGACCTTGCTTTCCTGCAACCCGAGCAGGCCGGGTTTTTCTTTCTTTACAAAATCGAAGAACCCTTTTTTCACGACGGCCCTGTAGCCGTTGACGTTCCAGGAGAGAAGTTTCATGGTCATCCTTTCATTTTATAATATTCGGCTGTTTGTTAAAATATCTGAAACGGGCGTTCCGTCGTTTTTTTTATTGGTAAATTCTGTAAATTTGAACGATCGTCGAAAAACGCAGACGAAATAAAAAAACCGCCCCTATGGCGGACAAGGTCAGCCGCATCCGAACCCCGCTGCCGGCGCAAAAATGCGGACCTGAAGGAGGTCATTTTTCAGAGTTGCGTAACCTAAACCTGGCGTCAACCGCGATTTTTTGGCGCTTTAAGGTAATTGCTTATGTTTTTAACCAGTTTCACTATCAGCTTTATTTCCGGCTTGCTGTGACTTTTGGAGATTTTCGAGAGGTAGGCGGCCAGTTTTTCGTTTACCGAGTCCTGCTCGACCTGTTTCCTGCGGGAGTGTTCCGGATCTTCAGTCTTAAGGAGGGCGTGTATGGGCACATCGAGTCCGCGGGCTATTTTTTCCATGTTTATAAGCGACGGATTCCTTAGCCCCCTTTCCAGGTCGCCGAGATAATTCGGATGAACCTCGGATTTAAAGGCCAACTCTTCGATGGTCAGGTCCTTGTTTTTTCTTATGGCGCGTATTCTTTCCCCTACGAGGCCGCATATTTCCCTTTTCACGAATCCTCCAAAACCGGATTTCACCAAACTAAATTTTATTTTAAGTTGAGCCCCGAATCCACAACTTTAAAAGTGTATTGACAATAAAACTTAAAAGTTGTAAAAATAAGTATCGGATACTCCGGTCCTTTGCATAAAAAGAGAAGAACGCGACGTTCATCCCGGATCCTTTTTTGGGGGAGGGGGAAATGTACATACTTATAGCGGAAGACGATCGGCAATTGAGAAAATGTTTACGCGATATTTTAAAAAGATGCGGGCATGAAATAAAGGATGTCGGCGATGGGGCCGAGCTCGTCGAAATCGCCCTTCAAAAACGGCCGGATTTGATAATCACGGACCTGGATATGCCCAATCTGAGCGGCCAGGAAGCCATAAAAAAAATAAAAACACATCCCGAATTGGTTCAAGTCCCCGTTATAATTGTCAGCGGCTATAATGGCGAGGGAATGGGAAATTTCGGCGCGGGATGCGCGGCTTTGCTTTCTAAACCCCTGGATTTCGGAAAACTTATCGCGGAAATAGACAGGATAAGAAGCGGGAAAATATCGGATAAAAGCGATTCTTAAAGTAATCGGCGCATGTCCTTGCTGTCTGATTCCGTAAAATTATGCCATTATGCTAAAATATTACAGATGGAAATTCTCCTCCTTTTTCTTTACTTCCCGTTTTTTGCCCTGATTTACGCGGGACTGCTCATCTGGATACTGGAGCGGGGGGAGAAGAAATACAGGGTCATAAAAAGTTACGACGACGTGACGCTTCTCGCCGGTTCCATGGCCTTTATTTTCGTTTATCTGGCCAATATAATGGTTTTTTTTACCAGGCTTTTCAATTTTTTCGTTTTCCAGGCTTTCCTGCTGGGCCTTTTGGGTTTTTTCATATATATGAAAGAAAAGGAATACAGGGACGCGGCGGAAGAATTGCGCGACAAGATACTGGATGAAATAGAGCGCTTCGAAGAGGCTCTTGCGGGCGATCCCGGGAACACGGCCTATCATCAGCATCTCGCGAAGCTTTACGATAAGGTGGGAGAAACGGAAAAAGCCCTGGTCCACGCGGAAAAAAGCGTGGAGCTGGAACCGACCGTACGCAACGAGTGGCGCAAAGAAGATATAAAGAAAAGGCTTAAGTGAGGCGTTGCAGGTCACAGGTCTCAAGTGGGATTAGCGTGAAAGCAAGACAAGCAAGAGAGCAAGACAGCCGGGCAAGCGGGAAAGCAAGGCGGGCAAGTTTAGAGTAATTTAGTTTAGAGAACTTAGTCTCAACAGCAGATTAAGATTAAGTCTAAGATTAAGAAAAACTTCAAAACCGTCTTTTTTTAGGTTCTGTTCTTAACCTCAATCTTAATCTCAGTCTTGTTCTGCCGTTCTAAACTCTCAACTCTTTACGTTTCACGCTTTACGTTTTACGCTTATTGCGTTGTTACTTGTGTCAGCCTAGGAATTTTTTGATTATCGTCACCGCGTGTCTGTTGGGCCTGGCGTCCAGCAGGGCCTGCCTTATGATCCTTTCATGATATTCCCCGCCCCATTTTTCCCCGAATTTCCGTCTCAGTTTGGCGCAGACGCTTTTTAAAAGAGTTTCTATTTCCCTTACCGCCGGCTCGGCCGCCTTTCCTCTCCCGTGTTTCCTCGGCTCCGCGTTCAATCCGGCGAGTTCATAGCAGACTATGGCCGCGGACTGCCCGAGGTTCATGGAGGGCTGTTCTTCGGCGGTGGGAATGTTTATTGCCGCGTGACAGAGGGAGAGGTCCTCGTGCGTAAGTCCCGTTTTTTCCGAACCGAAAAGCACGGCTATATTGGCGGAAGGCGAGAATTTACGGACGTATTCCGCGGTTTCACGGATATCCAGGATTTTTCTTTCAGGTTTTATCCTGTGCAGGGACGAGGTCCCGAGCACCAGCGAGCAATCCCCGAGGGCCGCGGCGAGAGAGGGATAGGTCTTGGCCGAATCTATTATTCCCGCGGCTCCGACGGCGGAGTTTTTGGAGAACGCCCTTATCTTTTCTTCGGTGAGCCCCGTTAGAGAAAATGGGCGCTTTGCGGATAAGGACAAAAAATTTAAACTTTCATTTTCTGAAACTACCTGACGCTTCTGTCCGGAAGTTTGTTCCTTCTCTGACTGGGTGAGCCCGCTGCCGGCCGTCTCCGCTTTACCCGTGGTTTCGTCCCACACGGGCCCGAAAATCCCGGCGAGTCTCAGTTCCCTGAAGCCGAAATTGGCCATGGCCCTGGCGCAAGCCCCGATATTATCGGGATTTCTGGGTTTGGAGAGCACTATCTTTATTCTTTCGCTCATAAGCTTATCGGCAGCGGCTGAGGCTGTACCGGCGTATTCTGAACGCGCCCCTGTAAAGGTTTATGCAGACATCCTCCATCACGTCTTTCCCGCCGCTCACTTACCGAGAGCTTCCTTGATTATCTCGCTCATGGAGGGGTGAGCGAAGATCATGGAATTGAGCTCTTTGCTCTTCATTTTAGTCTTTACGGCCAGAGCCGGGATATGTATTATTTCGGTAGCCGGTCCCCCGGCTATCTGGGCGCCTATGACGACATCGTTCTCGTCGGTCACTATCTGGCACAGCCCCTCGGTGTTCATGGAGGCTATGGCGCGGCCAAGCGCCTGAAAATATGATTTTCGCACCTTGTTTTTTATGCCTTTTTCGTCGGCTTCTTTTTTGTTCAATCCGACGCTGGCCAGTTCCGGCCAGGTGTAGACGCATTTGGGCACGATGTCCGCGTTGAAAACTTCGTTCTTTCCCTTGATGTTTTCGGCGGCTATTTCGCCCTGCCTTTCCGCGCTGTGCGCCAGCAGGGAGATGCCGTTTATGTCGCCTATGGCGTAAACGGCGGGATTGGAGGTCTTCAGGTCGGGTCCGACCTGTATCCATTTCCCGGCTTTTATTCCGGCTTTTTCCAGGTCCAGCCCGTCGAGGTTAGACTTTCGTCCCGCCCCCACGAGTATCTCGTCGGCTTCCACCCTTTCGCCGTTTTCCAGTTCTATGATCTTTTTGCCGCCTTCGAAAAGTACGGCCTTAGCCTTCACGCCGAGACGGAATTTTACGCCCCTTTTTTCCATGGAAGTTTTAAGCGTCCTGACTATCTGGGCGTCCTCGAAGGGGAGTATCTCGCTCATTATCTCCAGTATCTCCACTTCCGAGCCCAACGCGTTGAAAAAGCAGGCGAGCTCGAGCCCTATTACCCCGGCGCCGACCACGGCTAATTTAGCGGGGAATTTGTTCAGGTCGAAAATGGTGTCGGAATCGGTCAGCTTGTCCCGGTGGGCGTCGAAGGGAGGGGGGTAGGCGGGTTCGGTGCCCGCGGCTATGACGGCGAAATCGAAAGAAAATCTTTTTTCTCCTTCCGGGGCGGCCACGGCTATTTCCTTGTCCGAAACGAAGGAGGCCCGGCCCCGTATCACGTCTATCTTTTTGAGCTGAAAAAGCTTTTCCAGCGAGACGCGCATCTTTCCCACCACGTCCCTTTTATGGGCTTTTATCTTTTCCCAGGAAAAAAGCTTGTGAAAATTTATTTCGGGCCTGTTTTCCGCCAGGCCGAGCATATCCTCGAAATTGTGCAGTCTGTGCCCTATTTCCAGCAGGGCCTTTGACGGGATGCAGCCTCTGTTAAGACAGGTGCCGCCGAAATCTCCGGCTTCCACTATCGTCACGTTCGCGCCTAACGCTTTAAGCTTTAACGCGGCCGGATAGCCGCCGGGTCCCGAGCCTATCACTATTGCTTTCATATCAGTCTCCGATCTTCTTCAGCAGATATTTTTCCAGGCTTATTATGCCCAGCTTCAGCATTCCGTCCACCGTTTCCGACATCGAGGGCTGGGGATTTGGTTTTGAGAAGGCGGAATCGGAAGTTATTTTCATCGTTTTGGCCCGGTTTTTCATCTCCAGAGAGACGGAATGCCTCGAATTTTTGAGGTCCATACCGCTTTTGAGAGAGAGCCCCACGAGATTTGAGTCCAGCGCCAGGGAATTGACGAAATCCGTCCCGTTATAGGAAGACTTTATTTCCAGAGTTTTCATCGAAAACTCTCTTTCGTTCTGTACGGATTTGCCCAGGAGTTTCTCGAAAACGGCCGTCTTCTCTCTTATGTTTTCGGCGAGCGGATTGGAGGCGGGAATGAACAGGTCTTCCAGCAGGGCTTCCAGTTCGAATTTTTTTTGCGAATTTTTTCCGTCAAGGCCGAAAGCCTCTAAGTTGGCTATTATTCCGCCGGCCGTGATGTCGTCCAGGACTATTTTGGCGATCTCTACGCTGGACCTGGCGGAGCGCAGGCGGGCGTATTCGAAGTTGAGGTCGGAAAAGGAGTCCAGCTCGCCTGAAACGAATTTCCCTCCGAGTCTGGCGTTTATCCCGCTTTTTACTTTTAAAACAAAATTGCCGCCGGTGCTGGAGCGGTGTTCGACGGATAGACGGGCGCCGGTCAGGACCACTTCATTCCCGTTCTCCGCGTCCGGGACCAGAGTTATGGTAAAACCGGTGAAACCGAAATTTCTGGCGTTCCAGTTAAGGTGTATGGGTCTGTTGTTTTTTGGCAGCAGTTCTATAAGGTCCGAAAAATTATAGCCGTCCGCCGTTTTTTTCAGTTTGAGGCTTCCATTCTCGAAATTAACGTCTGAAAAGAGCATTTTACCCCTGAGGGCAGGGAGGGTCTCCAGCTTTATATTCCCTTTTTCAAAACAGAAAAAGTCGGTTTTACCGTCCTTTTCCTTGACGCAGACCTTTTCCATGAGCAGGCCGCGCAAGGGGCTGAACCCCAGTTTTCCCACGGTCACCTTTCTTCCGGTAGCTTTTTGCACCTGTTCCGATATCTTGAGTTCCGCCAGGTTTTTCAGCTTTGAATATTTAAGGTAAAGGAAAAGGGAGAAAAAAGCCGCCGCCAGCGCGAAGACGACGGCCGCTATCTTCAGGGGAGAGCGTTTGGGCGGAACTGCGGGAGCGGTTTTTGTTTCCATAGATTAAATTGTATTAAAAAAACCCCTTATTATAAAATATACCTTATGTAACACCGCAGGCGCGGCGATGAGGCGCGGGTAAAGCGGGCTCGGGCGGCGTAGTTCTCCTGACCTTTAATTCGCGCGGCTTTAAGAGCTTGCCGCCAGCCTGAACCCGCTTTTTGCGGGTCACATCCCGACGGAGGATTTATGGACGTGCTTTTTCTTTCCAGACTGCAGTTCGCCCTTACCGCGGCTTTCCATTTCCTGTTCGTGCCCATGACGCTGGGAGTGGTCGTGCCGGTCGCCGTCATGCAGACTTTCTGGTATAAGACAGGGGACGAAAAATGGCTTAGGCTGACCAGGTTCTTCGGCAGGCTTTTCCTGATAAATTTCGCCATAGGCGTCGTTACCGGAATTTCTCTCGAATTCCAATTCGGGATGAACTGGGCCCGGTATTCCAGATACGTGGGCGACGTCTTCGGGGTGCCGCTGGCCCTGGAAGCCGCTATGGCCTTCTTCCTGGAATCGACTTTCCTCGGGCTCTGGATCTTCGGCTGGGAAAGGATCTCCAGGAAGGCTCATCTCGCCGCTATCTGGCTGGTGGCTCTCGGCTCCAATCTTTCCGCGCTCTGGATACTTTTCGCCAACGCCTTCATGCAGCGGCCGGTAGGTTATCAGCTGGCCAACGGCCGCGTGGAGCTGGTGGATTTCCCGGCTTTTATGGCCAACGCCTACGGCTGGGTGAAATTTTTTCATACGGTTTTCTCGGCTTACGTGGTGGGGGCGTTCTTCGTAATGGGGGTCTCGGCGTACCATATTCTTAAAAAAAAAGATCCGGAGATCTTCAGGAAATCCTTCAAGCTGGCGTCGTATTTCGGGGCCGCTTCGGCCCTGCTGGTCTTCGTTTTCGGTGATTTTCACGCCAAGGATATTTCCAGGTTTCAGCCGGCCAAATTCGCCGCCATGGAATCGGTCTGGGAAACGCAAAAAGCCGCGGCCTATCCTCTAATCCTCGTCCCCGATGAGAAAAACGAGACGAATAAGCTGGAGGCCCTGAAAATTCCTTATCTGCTCAGCGTGCTGGCCACCTACGATCCGCGGGGGGAAATAAAGGGTCTGAAGTCCTTCCCCGCCGAAGACCGTCCGCCTGTCCTTCTGACTTTCGCGAGCTTCAGGACGATGGTCGGTCTCGGCTTTCTTTTCATCGGCCTTACGCTTTTGTCGGTTTACCTGTCCTATAAGGATGAGGTGGAGAAATATCCGCTTTTCCTTAAAATCATGCTCTGCGCCGTCCCGCTTCCCTATCTGGCCATGCAGCTGGGCTGGATAGTGGCCGAGGTCGGACGGCAGCCCTGGGCCGTTTACGGGCTTCTGAGGACCGGAGAAAGCTTCTCCAAAAATCTCAAGCTTTCGCAGGTGATGTTTTCAATCGCCGGTTACGGAATAATTTATGCGGCGCTCGGGGTTACGGGTTTTTATCTTATCTTCAAATACGCCCGGAAAGGGCTGGAACATTATTGAGCCCGGGCTCGATAACGGAGGTTTTATGGAAATCCTTCAAATTACCTGGTTCGTTTTGTGGTCGCTTTTATGGATAATGTATTTCGCGTTGGACGGTTTCGACCTGGGCTGCGGCATAGTAATGAATTTTATCGCCAGGGATGAGAACGAAAAAAGGTCAATAATAAACTCGATAGGACCTTTCTGGGACGGCAATGAAGTATGGCTTATAACCGCGGGCGGGGCGACCTTCGCGGCTTTCCCCGCCGCTTACGCGGACATGTTCAGCTGGCTTTATGTGCCTCTTTTCCTGGTTTTGGCCGGCCTGATATTCAGGGGGGTGTCTTTCGAACTCAGGGGCAAGACGGAAAATAAGCGGGTCTGGGATATTTTTATTTTCGCCGGCAGCCTCGCCCCGGCCTTTCTTCTGGGCGCGGTTTTCGGTAATTTGTGGGCTTCTCTGCCTGTAGGCCCGGCCGGATACTCCGGAGGGCTGACCGGCCTTTTAAATGTCAACGGGTTTCTTACCGCTCTGGTCTTCGTGTCTTTTTTCGTGATGCACGGCCTCATCTGGATCGCCCTTAAAACCGAGGGGGAAATGGATCAGCGGGCTTACGGGTATTCGGTGAAATCCTGGCACGCCGCGTTTTTTTTCTTCGCCCTTTTTCTCCTGCTTCTGCCTTTCAGGCAAAACCCCAATTTTTCTCCCGCCGGGACGGCCCCCGCTTTAATGGCGGCGTTTTACGCTCTTGCGGCCGCGTCTTTCTTACTGATAAGAAAAAAGCTCAAGGCGGGGAAACTCCCGGCCGCTTTCGGTTCCTCCCTGGCTTTTCTGATATTCTTTTTCGCCGCTTCCTTTTCCGGCTCCTACCCCAATATAATACCTTCGAGCCTGTCCCCGGAATTCAACGTGAGCGTCTTTAACTCTTCTTCGGGTCTTTACACCCTGAAAATAATGACGGCGGTCGCTTTGCTTTTTGTTCCGCTGGTGATAGGTTATCAGGTCTGGGTTTACAGGGCGCTGAATCACAAGATTAATCCGCGCAAGCCTGAAACCCTTCATTATTAGACCATATTGCCCTGCTATCCGCCCCAGGGGCGGATTTATTACAGGGTCAATCCGGGAAAACCGGAGACTCTCTATTATTGAAAGCAGGGAAAAGAGCCGCGCCCGGACGGGCGGCCCTGGCCGCGTCCCGCTTGCCCGCTATCCGAGATGTGCCTCTCAGCCGGGGCGTCCGCGGGCAGGCAGGTGTAGAAGTAATAACCGTCCCGGTCTTTTTCCATCCTGACCGTTCTTGAGGAAAGGTTTTCGAATTTTTTTCCCCCGAACTCGAAAGTGAGATGAAGTTTCCGGTATTTCCTGAAATCGTACCTGGAAAGCAGGACGCAGCTTTCCGCGCCCAGCCGCAGCAGCCTGCCCCAGAGCGGTCTTTCTACGGGAGAGTAGAATATCTCGACCGGTATGTATTCTTTATATCTCATCTTTTATTTTCCCGGATTTAAGAAAAGCGCTTCCGCCCTCTTCATAGACGTACCAGAAGGCCGAACCGTCGTAAGCCATGGAGATTATTTTGGTTTCCTCGAGCGGCGATTCAAAAAGTATTTTCTGCGGGTCCTCTGGCGAGGCTTTAAGCAGGCTTCTCAGCCTGGAATCGTAATAGAGCAGAAATTTATTGCCGCAGGCCAGATTGCGCACGTTTTTAGAGGGGAGGGGAAATTCGGCCAGAAGATCTAGCGCGTCGTTGTTCATCCTTTTTTGCAGCCGGTATTCTTTTTTGTCGAAGGTCCACAGGTACATCCCGTCGAAACAAAGTTCTGAAACGCCCTTTACCGGCCTGGTCCTGGAAAGCAGCGTGTATTTTTCGTCCTTTAGACGCCGCTCCGCTATATTGTCGTCGTTCATCACTATGAAATTGGCAGGCTGGTCCGCCGCCGCCACGGGGATTTCGCCCGGGAGCTTTTTTACGGAAAGCAGCTTCAGGTCTTTTTTTGAATAGCGGTAAACCGACTGGAGAAGCCAGTCGGTAAGATAGACGCTCCCTCCGTCGAAAAAAATGCCGGAAATATTTTTATCCGGAAGCAGCACTTTTTCCGTTTTAAGGAGGGCTTCGTATTTCCCTTTTTCCGAACTGCGGCCCAGGTAAAACAGGCCCCATGCGGCCGCTAGCAGGGCAAGGGAAAGGACCGCGGATTTAAGAAACAGGTTTTTCACAGGCTCGCGGAATCTTATTTCGGCGCCGGCGAGGGAAAGGGATTTTTTGAAAAGAGGAAGGAGTTCCTCCTCGGTCCAGGGCGGTTGCGCGCAATCGAAGGCGCCTAGTTTCATAAGTTCCACCGCTTTGGAGGCGTCCCTGTTCCTGAGCAGGACCACCAGAGGCAGAAGGGGGGCCGCCCGCCTTATTTCCCTGAGCAGTATTTCGGAAGGGGGATCCTTGCTTTCCGCGATGAAGACGGCCCTCGGGGAGGTTTTCCCCAGAAGGTTCAGCGCCTCGTTGAGGTCCAGAGCGAAAAGCGGAACGGCCCCTATCCCGGAAAGGATATTCCGGAGCAGCAGTCTGTCTTTTTCCTCGGAGGAGATTATTATGAGGTCTCTCATGGTTATTTCCGGGTAGGGGCGGGAATGGAGAGCACTTCTCCTTCTTTGGGGAGGCCCCTGAATATCTTGTCCTGGTTGGCGTCGTAGACGAGCTGCCAGAGATTCTGGTTGCCGTAGTATTTGGCCGCTATGGAGCGGAGAGTTTCCCCGTTCAGCACCTTATGCAGTTTCGGCCATTTTTCCTCTTTTTTGACCGGCGCGTGTTTTTTGGGGGGATTTCCTTTTTTGAATTCGGCGTCTATAGCCTCTATTTCCAGCTGTTTGACCTGCTCTTCCAGCTCTCTCATTCTGGTCTGCATGAGGGTCAGGTCCGCTTCCAGCGAGCCCTTATGCGTCTGGTACCTGTTTATCTGCACTTCCAAATCGTTCCTCCGCTTGCGGAGGTCGTCTATCCGCGTATTCAGTTCGCTGACTTTGCCCGACGCTTCTTCGATAAGCTTTTCGCTGAAATTGGGAGCCTCGAATTTATAGGTGAAATTGAACTCGTAAAGCCCGGCTTTGGCGTTCATGCCTTCCCACGGCAGGGAGTAGGACAGGTCTATAACCAGCGGGTCCAGGTTAAAGCCGAAACCGGCCGCTAAAAAATCCCCGCCTTCCAGGTTTATTCCCTTGCCGGCCCGCAGGCGGAGCAGGTCGTTATAGAGCTTGTGCTCCACGCCGGGGAAAAATTCGGAATAATTGCCTCTTATCCTAAGGTCCATGGCGAAAAGGGTGTTTCCGTGCGTCCAGGAATTGGCTATCGTAAAGGTGGTAAGGGAGTCTCCCACCCCGGTGTCCAGGTCGGAAAGGACCAGGCCGGTCTTGAGATCGTTTTTCGAGCTGACGATAAAGCCCGCGTCCGCTCCCAGTCCGAAATGGCTTTTATCGGTATAGCGCAGGCTGAGTATCTTGAAATTGACGCCCCACATGACGGGCAGCTGGAAATATTTCAGGGTGAACTGGTCGGACCAGCCGAAGAGGAACGAATCTCTTTTGCCCAGTTTTGCCTGTCTCAAAGCGTCGTAGCCGAAGCCGAAAACCGTGTTCTCGGCGTCCGGCAGCGGCCTGGTATAACAGAACGAAGTTTCTCCCGCGTTACCGCTTTGGGTGAGCCTTCTCCCGAGCCCGCCCGCTATCTCTACCGTCTTTATCTGGGTAAGGCCGGCCGGATTGTAAAATATGGCGTAAGGGTCGTCGGCTACGGAGGCGAAGGCGCTGCCCATGGAATTGGCCCTGGCTCCGGGGTAGAGAGAGGTGATATCACCCGCCGCCAGGATTCCGCCGCAGGAAAGGAGCAGAAAAAAGCATAAAAACGAGCCTGAACTACGTCTTTGAGCTTGGTTAGATAGCCTCATAATTTGATATTATAATATTTTGGGTATTAACTTTATATTTCCAAATCTTTAAATCGGGAAGGACGCATGTTTTCAAGAGTTTTCTTTTCAGCCCTGCTTCTGGCCTTTTCGGCCGTTCCTTTTTTATCTTCCCAGCCCCAGGACCTGCCTTCTCCGCCAATGCCGGAAGCCGGAAATAAGGAGGATACTTCTTCTTACGCTTTACTGGTAGCCTCTTCTTCGAGAGTCGTTCCGGCCCCGGAGAACCAGGCGCCTTTTTTCTCCTCCGTCCCCGTCTCCGGAACGACGGCTATAGCGGCTCCCGCGAACCTTTCCACGGGCGTGAACATAGTTTACCCTTACGAAAACCTTAAGATCCCCCAGGTGTCAAAGACTTTCATTTTTGGCAATATCAAACCTTCCACCGGCGCCTTGAAGATAAACGGGGAGAGCGTCAAAGTCCATTCCAACGGCGCCTTCATCGCCTATCTGCCCGTAAAGGAGGGCCTTTTCGCGTTCGAGGCCGAAGTCTCCGACGGGATCTCTGTTTCCACGACGGCAAGGCGCATCCAGGTGGCCGAAAGAAAACAGCCGGAAATTTCCACTTCCACGCTTTACCTTCAAATGCTCAGTCCGCTCTTTTCCCTGGAGCTTATGAGCGGGGATTACATAAACATAGCCGCCAGGGGCACTCCGGGCCAGAAAATGGTCTATGAAATAGAGGACCTCGCGGAAGGCGAAATGGAGGAGTCTCCTCCCGGTTCCGGATTCTATTACGGCGCTTACAGGGTCAGGGAATCTGACCGGTCCGCGGATTCCGATATTACCCTGAGGTTTAAAAAAGGTCTTTTCTCCCATAATGTGAAACTGGTTTCCCCGAACCGGGTAAAGGTGCGCGGCAGCGCTTTTACGCTGAAAACTTCCACGGACGGCGTCGTACTGAAGAACGACCCTTCCGGCGGCTACTCCGTTTTTCTTTCGAGCGGCGTAAAGCTTTTTTCCACGGGGAAAGCCGGTTCCATGTACAGGGTGAAAATGGGAGACCAGACGCTGTGGGTTTCGGATTCCGTTGCGGATTTCGTTTCGGATAAAATTAAAAAACCCAGAACCGAGACCGGCAATATGGTCATTTCATCCAACGGAAGAAACGGAGTCTCGGCAAAGCTGGCCGTATACGAAAAAGTCCCTTATTCCGTTTATGAACAAGAGGGAAGCCTGGTTCTGACGCTGTACTACGCGAATCTCCATACCAACTGGGTAATTTACGATTCCTCCGACGTCTTTATAAAGAACGTCAATTTCCGCCAGCTGGGCGAGGATGCGGCGCAGTTCGTGTTCAATTTTTCCGAAGGTAAAAAGCTCTGGGGCTATGATTTGAACTATTCCTCTTCCAATTCTCTGGTCCTTGATTTTAAGTTCCGTCCGGAGTTTTCCGGTAAAATGCCCAGGCCGCTGGAAGGGCTTAAACTGATACTGGATTCCGGCCATTCCCCCAGGCGCGAACCTCCTTTCGACGGAGCCGTCGGCCCCATGGGCAGTTTCGAATACGAAGTGAACATGAAAATAACGCTCAAGCTCGGGGATAAGCTCGCTTCTCTGGGCGCCGAAGTCTTTATGGTAAGGCAGGGAGAGGAGAATATCCCGCTCGCGGCGCGTCCGTTGTTCGCCAGGCAGGCCGGCGGCGATCTTTATATAAGCGTTCACAATAATGCCATAGCCGACGGGGAGGACCCGTTTTCCAAGCCGCGCGGTTTCCAGATCTATTACAACCAGAATCATTCCATGGAACTGGCCCGGCACATACACAGGGCCTTCCTTAAAAACATCCCTCTCCCGGACGAGGGCCTGCGCTACGGAGATTATCACGTAATAAGGCAGACCTATATGCCGGCCGTGCTGGTCGAGAACGCCTATATGATAATGCCGGAGCAGGAAGAGATGCTGAACGATGAAAAATGGCAGGACAGGTTCGCCGAAACCATAAAGAAGGGGATACTCGATTTTCTGGGGGTCAAGAACTGATATGGATTGCCTGAAAAACCTTAAAGAGCTGGTAAGCGAGCTGGAAAAGTTTAAGTTTGAGACCGAAGAGGACGGCTGGGAGCTTTTCATAAAGCTGGTTTCCGAAAGGCTTGCCTGCGGGGCTTCGAGTTTTTTTACCATAGACGAGAACAAGAAAATTATTTCTTTCGCGCGCGCCACGGGACCGCATTCCGGGGAAATAACGGGGGTAAGTTTCGGCTATACGGGAGTGGTCGGCTGGTGCGCCTCCAACCGTAAGGACCTTTTTGTCAAGAATACCAAGGGGCATCCTCTTTTTTCCGGCAAGGTGGACCACATCACCAAATTCGAGACGAAGTCCATAATGTGTTTTTGTTGCTATTACGGCGAGACTCTCATGGGGGCCGTGGAATTCATCAATCCGAAAAACAAGCCGGAATTCGAAGACGCCGATTTCGACACGGTAAAGATACTTCTGAGCCTGATGTCCAGAATAGCCTACGCCAATAAACTGGAAGTGACGGTAAAACACCTCAACGACAAGGCCCAGAGCACCATAAACAACCTGTCCGGCGGCTTTATCGGCGTGGACCTGGAAGGCAGGATAATATTTTTCAATCCCAAGGCCGTGGAGATCCTCGAGATAAAAGAGGATTACATGGGCAAGTCCTACTCCGAACTGGAGAAGCTCGCCCCGGATATGAAAGAAGCCATCAAAGACGTGCTCGTGGACAATAAAATAGCCAAGAGGATGGAGTTTTTCTATTCGCTGGGGGGCGGCCGTCATAAAAAAATAGGCTACAGCACCATGAACATCAAGGCCGTGGACGGGTCCGTAACCGGCGCCGGACTTATTTTCCAGGACATAACCAATCTATAGAAGAGAAAGCGTAAAGGGTGAAGAGTAAAGGGTGAAAAGTTTCTAAGGAGTTCCCTTATGCCCGCCTCTTTAGCGTGCGATCTTCGATGAAAATAATAAGAAAAGAAAATCTGCCGGTTTACCTTTGGGGCCCTGATCCCGAGCCGGAAGCCGCCCGCCAGATAGACAATCTCAGCCGCCTGCCTTTCGCTTTCCATCATATAGCCGTCATGCCGGACTGCCATTCCGGTTACGGCATGCCTATCGGCGGCGTTCTCGCGGCCCAGGGCTTCGTGATTCCGAACGCCGTAGGGGTTGACATAGGCTGCGGCATGTGCGCCTTTAAAACCTCGCTTAAGGCCGGAGAAGCCGGCCGGGAAAGCCTTGCGAAGATAGTCAATAATATAAGGAAGACCATTCCGCTGGGTTTCGAGCATCACAGGCGGGAGCAGGACCACAGGCTGATGCCGGCCATGCCGGAGAAGACCGGCGCCCCCGTGGCCAGACGGGAATACCGCTCGGCTCTCACCCAGCTCGGCACTCTCGGCGGCGGGAACCATTTCATAGAACTCCAGAAGGACGGCGGGGACAACCTGTGGGTAATGATACATTCGGGCAGCAGGAATCTGGGCAAGCAGGTCTGCGACCACTACAACAGGGCGGCCAGGGATACTGCCGGGAAGCGGAAAATCACCGTGCCAAGGGAATGGGATCTGGCTTTTCTGCCTCTCGGAGAGGAGACGGCGGCGGAATACCTGGACGAGATGCGCTACTGCGTGGATTTCGCTTTCGCCAACAGGTCCGCCATGATGGGTAAGGCGCTGGAGATAATAGCCGGGGAGTTCAGGCTCAACGAGAAGGAGATAAAAGGGGAGTGCTCTTTCGGCGGCGTCCCGCCTTCGGGCGTAATAAACATAGCCCACAATTACGCGTCGCTCGAAACGCATTTCGGCAGGGAAGTCCTCGTGCACAGGAAAGGCGCTACCTTGGCGGCGGGCGGCACTCTTGGGATAATACCCGGCAGCCAGGGGACGAGTTCTTATCTGGTGAGGGGGAAGGGAAATCCGGACAGTTTTAATTCCTGCTC
>PEXN01000062.1 GCA_002774685.1 Elusimicrobia bacterium CG08_land_8_20_14_0_20_51_18
TTTTCTTATTATAAAAGAGACTTCGCCCCGGGCATTCTTCAAAGACGCGGGAGTAACGGGATTGTAAAAAGAATTCCTGAAGAAACGTTTATACCAGTCATTGGAGATTTTCATCGTAAATTGTAAAGGGTTAACGGAAAAATCCGCTTAAACTATTTACGCCTTACTCTTTACTCTTCGCGTCCTTTTGTTTTTTGATCATGTTCCTGTAGACCCCCGGTTCGGAGCCTTCGATCAAAACCGCTTTGGCCGTTCTTTTAAAAAAATCCACCGGCCCGGCCCAGCCTATCGCGGCATAGCCGTAGCCGTCATTCCTCATCTGCTCCAGGGTCTTTAAAAGAAGGGCTTTCCCCACGCCCGTCTTTCTCCGGCTTCCCAGAACGCCTATGGGGCCGAAAAAACCCCGGCAAGTCGCGTCATAACAGGCGAAGCCTAATATTTTTCCGTTCTTCACGGCCAGGAAACATTTGGAAGGGACCTGGGACAGCGCCACATCGCATTCGGAGACCCACGAGGGGGAAAAGTTCTTTTTAACCCAGCTTGTGACGGTTTCTTTTTCCGGCGCTATGGCCCTCTTTATGAAGATCCCGCTCTTTTCAAGCCCGGCGCAGTCAAAATTTTCAAGGTCGTAAAGTTTTACAAGCATATCGGCCATAAGTTCCTCACTCGGTCACGGTAATTTTTTTGCTCTCGTTACCCAGCTCGAGGCTGTCGTCTATTTTTTCCTCTTTGCCGGTTTTTTTCTTTTTCGTCTCTTTTTTCAGCGGATTTCCCTCTTCGTCGAATTTATAGGTCTGGAAAGGCTTGTCCTTGCTTTCGTTTTTATAGTCCTTGGACATATCCTTGATTTTTTTCCTGGTTTTTTTGGCCGGCTTCTTTTTTACCTTTCCTTTCATAGGGTCGCCTTTTTCATTGAATTTATAGCTGGTTTCATCCTGTTTTTCGAAAACATAATTCGCTTTTTTGCCCTTTTTTTTCGGGGCTGGTTTTTTATTGAAAGCTTTCCCTTCCTTTTTTACATTGGAAACCCCTTTTATTTTAACCACCTCGGTGGACCTTTCAAGGTCGTCCACCGCCGCCGACGGTCCGGCCGCCAGCGCTAAAAAAAGACCGCAGATAAAAACTTTTTCCGGTATTTTCATTTTTCCTCCGATTTCGCCTCGGGCCCCGGCGCCAAGCCGCGGACCGTTATCTCTTTTTCAAAAAATTTTCCGCCGCCCTTACCGAAGCTTCCAGAAGACAGGCCAGGGTAACGGGACCGACTCCGCCCGGCACGGGCGTCATGGCGCCGGCTGTCTCCTTCAAATCGTCAAAATCCGCGTCCCCGCACATTTTGCCGGATTCGTCCAAATTCGTTCCAACGTCTATTATCGTCTGATTTTCTCCGGCCATCTCCTTCTTGAGCCACTTGGCTCTGCCTATGGCCAGCACTATTATCTCCGCCCCCCTGAGGTGCTCCCTTATCTCCCTCGTCCTGGAATGACAGAGCGTCACGGTGGCGTCGAGACAGGTCAGCATATGCGAAACAGGCTTTCCTATGACGGAAGAGCGCCCGACCACGGTTATCTTTTTCCCCGACGGGTCTATGCCGTAATGCTTCATGATCCTTATGACCGCCAGCGCGGTGCAGGGGGAGAAAAAAAGGCCGCTTTCGGCATCCTTAATGCTTTTACCGGTAAAGAGCCTGCCCATATTCAGCGAGGAAAGAGCGTCGACGTCCTTTTCCGCCGGGATGGCGTCCCAGAACGACAAGTCGTCAAAACCCGCGGGAAGAGGCCTTTCCACCATCACAGCGTCGAAATCCGGATTCCGGCCCAGAGAAGATAAAAGATTTAAAAGGCCTTTTTGTCCTTCTTTTTCGTCCGGCGAAAAAACCTTGCAGGCTATCCCCAGCTTTTCGCACATCTTTATTTTTCTTTTCACGTAAACGGCGGAGGGAGAGTTCTCAAAGTAATTTATCACGGCGAGGGCCGGCTTGCTGCCTCTCGCTTTTTCCAGCTCCGTTATTCTCCCCGGCAGGGTTTCCAAAATGGACCGTGAAAGGGGTTTCCCTTCAAGAAGTTTCATCCGGTCACCCGCTTGCCCCGACTCGCCGGGGCCTTTTTCTTTTTTGAATCGCCCTGCGGGCTATAAACGGGTGACCGGATCATAAAAAAATTTTACATTATTTTCGCTCCATAAAAACATTTCTTTTTCACGAAAACATTTCCTCCCCCGGAGCGCGATAAACCTGAATCCTTCAGTTGCCGAAGGATTCGCCGTTGCGGCTGCCACCTATTCATGCTGAAAGGAGCGGCTTTGAGCCGCTGAACAGGTGGCAGGGTAAACCGGGAAAATCGGCTTTTTAGGTTTGACTTCCGGCTCGCAAAATTATATTATAACTATATAGGGAAAAAACCCGGCCTGCCGGGTTTTCAGCCCGGCAAAAGCTCTCTGCAAAAGATGAAACAATTTTTTAATACGCGGATTTTAAATTTTGGTCCGCCGGTTTTTTAAAAAAAGTTATTAACACAAAAAATCCTTAAAAAACAAGCATTTTTTTTAAAAAACAACACTTATTAACACTTGTGGATAAACTGTGGAAAACCTGGATAATCTAAAAGAAATTTGGAAAAAAGTTGTAGACGGCCTGGAGCTTGAAATAGGCAAAGATCCGGTTGAAATGTGGATAAAGCCGCTCAAGCCTCTGGTGCTGGAAGAAGATCTCCTTAAAATAGAGGTTCCAAACTCTATTTTCCGCAACAATATTTCCGAAAAATACGAAAAAAACATCGTTGAAATACTCCGGAAAGAACTGAACAAAACCGTTTCCCTGGACTATCTGATCTCCGGCATAGAAGACAGGAAGGAGCCCTTTCATTACCCGTCTCCGGTCCCGCCCCCGTCGCAGCATGGCGCGGCGAAGGTCGTTTCCTATATAAACCTTTACTACACCTTCGACGCCATCGTGGTGGGAGACTTCAACCGCTTTTCCTATAACATAGCCAAAAACGTGGCCCAGGCCCCGGGAACAAATCAGAACCCTTTTTTCATGTACAGCGAGCCCGGAATGGGGAAAACCCATTTTCTTCACGCCATAGGCAATGAAATACTTAAAGCCCGGCCCGGCAATAAAATACTTTATCTTTCCGCGGAAAGCTTCGTAAACGAATACATTACGGCCATACAGGAAAAAAACCAGGACGCCTTCAGGAATAAATACCGGAACCTGGACTGCCTGCTTCTCGACGATATACAGTTCATAGTAAAAAAAGAGAAGAGCGAGGAGGAGTTCTTTCACACTTTCAACGCTCTTTTCGACTCAAAAAAACAGATAGTGGTGACCTCGGACAGGAAACCCAACGACCTTGAACTGAACGAAAGGCTCATCTCAAGGTTTAAATCCGGCGTAATAGCGGACATCGGCAAACCCGAATACGAATCCAAGGTGGCCATCCTCAACGAGGAAAACGAGAAAAACAAATTCAATATCCCGCAGGATATAATAAATTTCGTGGCGGAAAAGGTTACGGACAATATAAGAAGCCTTAAGGGCTGTATTTCCACTATAGGCCACTACTCAAGCCAGAATAACGTATATCCCTCCATAGATTTGGCTCAAAATCTTATAAAAGATTACATAATCCCCGGCGGCGACTCCTATATGAGGGATAAGGTAAAGATAGAGACCATAAAGGAGATGGTTTCGGAGACCTACGGAGTATCGGCGGAAGAGCTGGCCTCCAAAAGCCGTACGGAAAGGGTTTCTTTCGCGAGACAGATAGCCATCTACCTGGCCTGCTCCCTGACCGATAAGTCTCTGCCGGAAATAGGCGACGATTTTAACAAAGATCATTCGACCGTGATATATTCAAGGGATAAAATAACGCAGTTAATGAATAACGATCCCTTTTTCAGCGAGCAGGTAAACTCTGTAGTTAATAAAATAAAGAGTAAAAAAAGTTGAAAAACTGTTAAAAAGCCCGCTAGCTGTTGAAAATGTTGATAAAAAAGACAACTTGTTGATAAAAACCCGTTCGGTTATCAACACTTTTAACACTATAAACACTGCTTAAAGAGAGGATGATGAATATGAAAATAACTTCAAACAAAGAGAGTTTGATAAAAGGCATTCAGGTGATACAGTCGGCCGTTACCAGTAAAGCGGGAGCCCTGCCGGTGCTCCAGAATTTTCTAATAGAAACCGATGAAAACGGCCTAAAACTGGTCTCAACCGACCTGGAAATGGCAATTAAACATTTCATAAAAGTAGACATAAAGAACGACGGAAGCGTGACCATTCCGATGAAAAAGTTCGTGGACGTGGTTCAGAATCTGGACAAAGAAGAGGTTAATATTTTCGTGGACGAGGCCTCCAAAATAGCCATAAACAGCGGAAAAGCAAAAATTAAGATAGGAGGTCTTCCCAAAAGCGATTATCCCCTTATTCCCGACATAGAAGAAAAAGATTCTTTTAAGATAAAAGCGCTCGATATCATGAATATGATAGAAAAGACGGTTTTTTCTTCGGCCGCGGACGATGAACGGCATTTTTTGAATGGTCTTCTCTGGAAAAATGAAAAAGGCGTTTTTTCTATCGTGGCCACGGACGGGAGAAGACTGGCTGTAACGTGGAAGGAAGGACTTAAAATAAAAAAAGACTTTAAGGTTATAATCCCCTCTAAAATAATGAACGAATTGGTGAAATTCATAAAAACCAACGTAAAAGACGAAAAAGAGGAGATGACGGTCGGGCTTTCGACCAATCAGGTCGGCTTTAAATTCGGAAAGACCGTTTTTATTTCAAGGCTTATAGAAGGGAATTTCCCGGCCTACGAACAGATAATTCCCAAGACTACGGAGTTCAAGGCGGAAGTGAACGCGGAGAAACTGCTGGCGGCCACCAAGAGGGCCGCTATTTGCTCGAACGACAGAGGCGGGGCCGTAAAATACACTCTTAAAAAGAACGTGCTTATAGTTAACGCCTCCTCCCAGACAATGGATTTCGAGGACGAGCTCGACATAGATTTCAGCGGCAAGGAGTTTCAGATAAGCTATAATCCGAAGTTCATAACGGACATACTTAAAAACGTGGGCTCCAAAAAAGTGACCTTCGAGTTCACGGGACCGGCGACGCCCAGCATAGTCAAAAGCGCCGCCGACGCCGAGCTGCTGTATATCGTTATGCCTTTAAGAGCCCAGTGACTCAGCCTCTTCTCCCTTAAAACCCTGCGGGAGGTCCGCTGCCGTTGCGCAGGACGGAAGGCGTATCATAAGAAACGGCGTCTCGTGAGGAGGGGGGAGGGAGTTGCTTCAGCGGGCGCGGTTTAGGCGATGGAAAAAACAGCCGGTATTATGAAACGGGGTAACATGTTTCTAACCAGAAAAAGCAGCAGATGGGCCAACGCGTCCAGTCTTATCGCCTCGAGAAGTCTCTTCGGCGGAATAAAGCCGGAAAACCTGGTGATTTTAAAAACGGTCTGGGAGAAGGAGATGTCCGGGTTCGCCAAATATTGCGAGCTCGAAGGCGTGGAAAAGAATTTCGTAGTGGTAAAGGCCGCCAACTCGGTGGTCGCCAGCGAACTCTTCCTGAGAAGGGACGAAATACTTAAAAATCTTAACAAGCACTTCAGGGCCAGATGGATAAAAGGCCTGAGAATAACGAGCAAGTGAAAAAGGAGACGGCATGCCGGAATCTCAAAAAGTTTTAAAGGAGAAAGCTGAAATGGGAACCAACGAAAAAACCAATTATAACGCTTCAAAGATACAGGTTCTGGAAGGGCTTGAGGCCGTAAGAAGACGGCCCGCAATGTATATCGGCTCCACGGGCGTCACGGGACTGCACCATCTCGTTTACGAAGTCGTGGATAATTCGATAGATGAAATTTTAGCCGGCGGCTGCAATAAAATAGACGTCGTTCTCAAGGACGACAATGTTTGTTCCGTTTCAGACAACGGCCGCGGGATCCCCGTAGACCCGATGAAGGACGTAAAAGATCCCAAGCTCAAGAACAAATCGGCCCTTGAGGTCGTTTTGACCGTCCTGCATGCGGGGGGGAAATTCGATACCGGCGGGTACAAGATTTCCGGAGGGCTCCACGGCGTGGGGGTTTCGGTCGTAAACGCCCTTTCCGAATGGCTGGAGGTGGAAGTGAGGCGCGACGGGAAGGTCTGGTTCCAGGCTTTCGACAGAGGCAAGCCGAGAGACGCGGTAAAGACAATAGGCCAGACGCAGGATCACGGCACCACCGTCACTTTCAAGACCGACGCCCAGGTTTTCACGGAGGGGATCTTTTCGTTCGACGTGCTTTCCAACAGGCTCAGAGAGCTGGCCTTTTTGAATCCCGGCGCCAGGATAAACATAATAGACGAAAGGGAAGACAAAAAGCACACTTTTTATTTTGAAGGCGGGATAAAACAGTTCGCCAAGTTTTTAAACACCAACAAGACCGTGCTCCACGCCGAACCCATTTACATCGACAAGACCGAAGGGGACTCCATGCTGGAGCTGGCCATACAATACAACAGGGATTATTCCGAAAACGTTTTTTCCTTCGTCAATAACATAAAAACCACAGAAGGAGGGACGCACGTTTCCGGTTTCAGGTCCGCTTTGACCAGGGTCATAAACGACTACATAAAAAAGTACGATCTTCTCAAGGACAAAGAATACAACGTGACGGGCGACGATTTGAGGGAGGGTCTCACCGTCGTTATCTCGGTCAAGATTCCCCATCCACAGTTCGAAGGGCAGACAAAAACCAAGCTGGGAAATTCCGACGTCGAAGGAATTGTGAAGTCGCTTACCGGAGAGGCGCTTTCCGTCTTTTTCGAGGAAAATCCCTCCACCGCCAAAGCCGTATGCAATAAGGCTATAGACGCCGCGGCCGCGAGAGAAGCGGCCAGGAAAGCGAAAGAGCTGGCCAGGAGAAAAGGGTCCCTCATGGACAGCGGCCTGCCGGGAAAGCTGGCCGACTGCCAGGAAAGGGATCCGGAAAAAAGCGAACTTTTCATAGTCGAAGGAGACTCGGCCGGCGGTTCCGCCAAACAGGGGCGCGACAGGGTTTTCCAGGCCATACTTCCGCTCAGGGGAAAGATATTGAACGTCGAGAAATCCCAGATGGTCAAGATAATTTCCAACGAACAGATAAGGACCCTCATCTCGGCGATCGGGACGGGGATAGGAGAGGGAGAAGACGGGTTCAACATGGAGAAGCTCAGGTACGGGAAGATAATAATAATGGCCGACGCCGACGTCGACGGTCAGCATATAAGGACGCTTTTCCTGACCCTGCTTTACAGACAGATGCGGCCGCTGATAGAAAAAGGCCACGTTTATATCGCCCAGCCTCCGCTGTACAAGGTAAAAAAAGGAAAATTCGAAAGCTATTTCGACAGCGAGGAAAAGCTCAGCTCCTGGATATTTAAAGAGGCCCTGGGGGCCATTTCCGTGAAAGGGCAGAAAGGCAAAAAACTCGAATCCAAAGAGGTTTCGGAACTCCTGGCGCTTATTTCCTCCTCGGATGCCGCCGTAAGAAAGCTGGAGCTTAAAAATCTCACGCTGGCCGACTACTTCCGGTTCGCGAAGGAAGGCCCTCTGCCCATTTACAGGGTGGAGCTCTCTCCGGAGAACTACAAGTACTGCTATACCGAAGCGGAATGGCTGGCCTACGAGAACGAATATATAGAAAAAAGGAAAGCCGAGATAATGAAAGAAACCAAGCAGGAAAACCCTGAACTGGAAGAGGACCTCGGGCCCGAGTTCCAGACGCTGGGAGAATTCGCCAGGCTTTCCGGCATAGCCGCCAAACTTAAAAATTTCGGCTGCTCTCTGGAGCAGTACCGCGTGGAAGAGGAAAAAAGAAAAGAGCCGGTTTTCACGCTTGAGACCGAGAAGGGGGAAACCAGGGCTTACGATCTCAGGTCCCTGAACGAGCTCGTGGTCAAAGAGGGATCCGCCGGGGCGAACATACAGCGGTATAAAGGTCTGGGAGAAATGAATCCGGAACAGCTCTGGGAAACGACCATGAACCCCCAGACAAGGAAGCTTTTAAGGGTTTCCCTGGAAGATCCGGCCGAAGCCGAGGCGATGTTCACCACGCTCATGGGCGACCAGGTGGAACCCAGAAGGGCTTTCATTGAACAGAACGCCCTTGAGGTTAAGAATTTGGATATATAAGAAAGGCGTAAGGCAGAAGGCGCAAGGCAAAATTCTTCCGCCGCTTTCAGCCTTCCGCCTGTCGTCTTCGGCCTGTTTATTAAGGAGAACTTATGAGCGACAAGGAAAAAAACGTCAGCGACAATCTTTTTTCAAACATAATAGAGAGGGACATCAGCGAGGAAATGAAGTCCTCGTATATAGATTATTCCATGAGCGTCATCGTGGGCCGGGCCCTTCCCGACGTGCGGGACGGCCTGAAGCCGGTCCACAGAAGGGTTCTCTATACCATGCACGACATGGGGCTGAAGCATAACAAACCTTTCAAAAAATCCGCCCGCATAGTCGGCGACGTTATGGGAAAATATCATCCGCACGGCGACGCGGCCATTTATGACACGCTGGTCAGGATGGCCCAGGAGTTTTCGCTCAGGTATACGCTTGTGGACGGGCAGGGGAACTTCGGTTCGGTGGACGGAGATCCGCCGGCCGCCATGAGGTACACCGAGGCCAGGCTTTCGCAGATAGCCGACGAGCTCATAGCGGACATAGACAAGGACACGGTTAAATTCGTCCCAAATTACGACGGCTCCATGACGGAACCGTCGGTGCTTCCCGGCAAGCTGCCGAATTTGCTGGTGAACGGTTCTTCTGGTATAGCCGTGGGCATGGCTACCAATATTCCGACGCATAATCTTGTCGAGGTTTGCGACGCCGCGATAGCCGTGGTGGAAAACCCCGAAATACAGATAAAAGACCTGATGAAGATAATGAAAGGGCCGGATTTTCCGACGGCCGGCATAATAAGGGGCAGACAGGGCATAAAGGATTATTTTGAGACCGGCAGGGGCTCGGTTCATATGCAGGCCAGGGCCGAGATAGAGGAAATAAAGGGCAACCGGCAGGCGATTATCGTGACCGAGATCCCCTACCAGGTAAACAAGTCGGCGCTTATAGAGTCCATAGCCGAACTGGTAAAAGAAAAGAAGATTCCGGACATTTCCGATATAAGGGACGAATCCGACAGGCGCGGCATGAGGATAGTTATAGAGGTCAAGAGGGACGGCAACGCGCAGGTGGTGCTGAACCAGCTTTACAAGCATACCCAGATGGAAACCTCCTTCGGCGTGATAATGCTCGCCATAGTGGACGGCAGGCCCAGGGTCCTCACGGTAAAAGAAGTCCTTCAGCAGTACATAAAACACAGAAGGCTGATGATCTACAACAGGACGAAGTACGACCTCAACAGGGCTCTGGCGAGAGCCCATATACTGGAAGGCTACCTGATAGCGCTTAAGAATATAGACGCCGTGGTGGAGATAATAAAGAAAGCCAAGGATGCCCAGGACGCCAAGCTGAAACTCATAAAGCAGTTCGCCCTGAGCGACATTCAGTCCCAGGCCATTCTGGATATGCGGCTCCACCAGCTTACGAGGCTCGAAACGGGCCAGATAGAAGAGGAGCACAAGGCGCTGATGAAACTGATAGGAGAACTGCGCTCCATCCTGGCCGACCCGAAAAAGATCCTGAAAATAATAGTCGAAGAACTGAAACAGCTTAAGGAAAAGTACGGCGACAAGAGGAAGACGGAAATAGCCGGAGAAGCCACGGATCTGGACATAGAAGACCTTATCCCCGAAGAAAACGTGGTCATAACCATAACCCACAGCGGGTACATAAAAAGGATTCCGTCCGACACCTACAAAGTGCAGGGCAGGGGAGGCAAGGGAGTCAACGGCTCCGACCTTAAGGAAGAGGATTTCATAGAACGCCTGTTCGTGACTTCCAGCCACGCCACCATTCTCATGTTCACCACGCGCGGCAAGGTTTACGCCATAAAGGGCTACGAGATACCCGAAGGCAACAGGACGTCCAGGGGCAAGGCTATAGTCAACCTCCTCCCCGTAAAGGACGAAAAAATAACCTCGATAATATCCATCGAATCTTTCGAGGAAAAAAAGAGCCAGCAGAGTTTTCTGGTAATGTGCACGAGGAAAGGGAACATAAAGAAAACGCCCATCTCGGATTTCGCGCACATAAGGAAATCAGGGATAAACGCCATAACCCTCGAGGACGGCGACATCCTCACCAGCGTGGCCCATACCGACGGGAAATACGAGATAATGATAGGCACGAAGGAAGGCATGTCCATACGCTTCAACGAAAGCCAGGTCCGCTCCATGGGAAGGAACGCCATGGGAGTAAGGGGCATAAGGCTTTCGAAGGAAGACATAGTGGTGGGCATGGAAGTCGCGCCCGGCAACACGAAAAAGACCATCCTCACGGTCTGCGAGAACGGCTACGGGAAGCGGACCGAACTTAACGAGTACAGGAACCAGCACCGAGGCGGCAGCGGAGTCATAACCATAAAGGCCACCGACAGGAACGGGGCCGGCGTCGGGATATATCTTGTCGAGAACGATAACGACCTCATGGTAATGACCGAAAAAGGCAAAGTCATAAGAATGTCCTGCGCGGATATAAGGGTGATAAGCCGGAACACCCAGGGCGTCAGGATAGTTAAACTGGACGAGGGTGACAAAATAGCCAGCGTCGAGCCGGTGGTGAACGAAGACCTGGAAAACGAAGAATTGGAAAAGAAAGAAGAGAAAAAGTAAAAAAAGAAATTAAGATATTGAGAAAATAGACGTTAAGCCGGAGAATCCGGATCGCGGGCTTAATCTTCGGTTTTCCCGTCCCTTAATCACTGAATCTCTTAATCTCTATTTTCTTGCCTATGGACATAATAGAAATAGCCTCGGCGATATTCACTCTTACCCTGGTCATGGACCCCTTGGGAAATATCCCGCTTTTTATAACCGCCCTCAAGAACGTGGAGGAAGGCAGAAAAATAAAGGTCATAACGAGGGAGCTGTTCATCGCCCTCCTTATAATGATATTTTTTCTGTTTTTCGGGAAATGGATAGTCAGGCTTCTTTCCCTGGATATTACCGCGCTTTCCGTGGCCGGCGGGATAGTTCTTTTCCTTATAGCCCTTTCCATGATCTTTCCCTCGCAGCACGGCCCGATATCGGAAACCCCGGACGGGGAACCGTTTATAGTTCCTCTTGCCATCCCCCTGGTGGCCGGCCCCTCGGTTTTGACCACCATACTGATATTCAACATGAAGGACCCCGGAAACCTGCCGACCTGGTTCCTTATAGTTTTCGTTTCCTGGGTAATAAACGTGATAATACTTTCTTTTTCCTCTAAACTGGCCCGCTTCCTGGGGCAGAGGGGGCTTTCCGCCATGGAACGCCTTATGGGGATGATACTGATAACCATCTCGGTGCAGATGCTTTTGACGGGGATAAAAAAATTTATAACGGAATGACAAATAAAAAGGGTTTAAGGTTTTAAGGATATAAGATCGGGGGTTCGGAGGCCTTTTTTGATATTATGAAAAAAACACTCGCATTTTTGTGCTTATTGTCGCCGGCCGGCTTTTTTTGCGCGCAGGAGGCCATGAAATTGAAAGGCGTAAAATCCGACAGGGCTATCTGGATTCCCGATAGCGCAGGCTTCTGAACGGTTTCTCGCGTCTTTTTGTTCCTTATTAACTTGTCAACTTATCAACTTTAAACTTCTATGTTTTCGGGCTTTTGTCGTTGAAATCGTAATAGTACAGGTCCGCCGCTTTTCGGTCCCTGCCTGTAAGAAGCCTGAATCCCAGCAAGGGATGTCTTATAAAAAACCAGTCCCCGAACCTGTCCATTTTCCGGCAGGAAGTCGTTATCCCGGCTTTCCAGAGGGTCCCGTATTTTTTCCCTTTTCTCTTCCCGTAGTCTTTGAGCTTCCTGGCGAAATCAAGGTCTTCCACGCTGATGAGGTTCTCGTTAAATCCGCCAACCGCCCAAAAATCCTCTTTCCGGCACCAGAAAAGGCCCGCGGAGAGATTCCAGTCGAAGCGGAAAATGAAGGGGGCCAGGTAAAGAGCCGTGACGACGAGACCAAGGGACCAGCGTTCCGGCAGGATCAGGGCTCCTCCGCCTATATATTTTCCGGAAGAAAGCCGGGCCTCTATTTCCGACAGCGTGTCCGGCGACATGCGGCTATCCGCGTCCAGCGTCAGAACAATCTCTCCCCCGGCCGCTTTAACGCCGGCGTTCCTTATGGCGGAGAGGCATTTTCTTTCTTCCCTGACAACGGCGGCGCCGTTCTTTATGGCAATTTCTTCGGTCTTGTCCGAACAGCGGTTGAGCGAAACGATCGTCTCGACCTCTCCGGGAAAGGCTTCGGAGGCCTTTTTTATGGAATTCAGGGCGCCCTGAAGGAATTGTTCCTCGTTATGGGCTGGTAGTATTACGGAAAATTTCATTGAAGGGGTTCAGGCCGGCCGCGTTCAGGAGTAATGTTTTGAAAGTATTTCCAGGGCCGTTTCCGGATTCGAAACGTTTAAAAGTATCCGTGAAACCTTGTTTCCGTAAGAGGTGCCGTAAACGGTGGTTATGTTTATGTCGTTCTGGGCGAGTATCCGGGTAAGCTTGAGAAGCTCACCCGGCTTATCTTCGAGGTCTATGGAGAGCATGGAGGTTTCGAGCGTGGTAAAACCGGCTCTGGTGAGGATATAGCTGAATTTCTTATCGGAATCCATGGCTATTTTTATTATTCCCGATTCGTCGTGTATTTCGGAAGCCACCCCGATGATGTTTATCCCTTCATTGGCGAAAAGCTCTATGAATTGGCTCAGCGCGCCGGGCCTGTTCGGAAGAAAGACGGTGTATTGCCTGACCAGTTTTATCGCCATGAATATAGTTTATCAAAAAAAACCCCTATTTGCAAAAAACTGGACAGTAATAAGATTTTAGTTGACAAACGTCAAACAGAGATGTATATTTTTCAAATAACATCGAGGACCCTACTTCAAAGAGAAAAGATTTTCGTATAGGGGAGCTTTTCTTGAGCCACTGTAAAACTTTCAACTTGCCTGCCAAGCGTATCATTCAATTATTTCTTAAATTATCCCATTACTCCAGGAGGAATAAAATGCCTATTAAAAAATTAGGTTCGGCGTTTGCTTTGCTTTTATTTTTTGCGGGTTTGGCTGGAGCCGTCCCCGCTGGGTTTAATATCCAGGGCAGGCTGACGGACATGAACGGGATAAACAGGGACGGGACTTATCAGATGACATTTTCGATTTTTGACGCCGCAACCGGGGGAATAGCTCTTTGGGAGCAGAATTTTTCCCTATCCGTCCAAAACGGCAATTTTCAGGTGATACTTCAGGGCCCGGACAAGAACAATAAGCCTCTGGAGGATACGGTGAAAAATCTCGAGGCGGCTTACGTGGAGATAATGGTTTCCGGCGAAGCGCCTATGGTTCCCAGACAGCCGCTTCTTCGCTCGCCATTCGCCTCTTCGGATAAAATTCCGGCAGGGACAATATTGAATTATGCTTCAATAACACCTCCGGAAGGCTGGCTACTTTGCAATGGCCAGAGCATTTTTAAAGACGACTATCCCGAATTGTTTGCGGTGATAGGCTGCACTTTTGGTTGTCCGATTGCAGAGCCTAATAAATTTAACCTCCCGGATTTGCGCGGGGAATTTGTCCGCGGATTTGACGCTGGAAGAGGGGTAGATAATTATAGGGTATTTGGAAGCACGCAGGCCGATATTTTTAAATCACATACGCACCCTGATAACACATTCCAAGAAATCGCGAATACATGGCGAGGGGGTGGAGGGGTGTCCCCAGGCAATGGAACGGGTCGTAGCGCTTTAATAGCAAATACCGGTATAATAGGTGGCGTTGAGACTCGCCCGCGCAATGTAGCTCTTACTTATATCATTAAACGTTGAGGAAGGGTAATAATTCGGGTAAATTACATGCGATGGAGGATAAAATGAAAACACGGGAATGTTTGTTATGTTGCTTGCTGTATATCGTTTGTGCCCTAAACGTTTTTGCTGGAGAAACATTTCAGCCCAGAGTGTTTTGGGGTAATGATATGAATAAGGGAATATTGCTTGTGAATCATAATGAAATGCTGGTAATTGATTCCACCGGGAATAGGTATAAAAAGGTTGTTGTGAAAGAAGGCGTAAATGAAGCGTATTTATCTCCTGATTTTAAAAAGATAGCATATACTACTCTAAAAGAATTGCGGATTGTGGATATAGAAACCCAGAATGAATATATAGTGGCTACAGGCTTTTGCGATTATTTTCGTTGGAATACAAACGGTTTAAGTTTTATTTTTGCCGTAGGTGAATTTCTAAAAGAAACACAGGGGAACTTATATGACATCAAATTCTTCTGGGCGGATGGGGATGGGAAAAACATAAAACAGATATATCCCTGACAATGATTAACTTTTCTACTTTCTGGTTAAAGAGAATATCGGCTGCGAGTTTTCTCGCGCTCGGGATTCTTTGTTCTATTTGCGGGCCGTTGAATGCCCAGGCCGAAACCGAAAAACAACAGACCGCAGTCAAAGAACAAGCGGAGTTGGAGAAACTTTATAGGGAGTTGAAAAAAGAAAAACCGTATAAGGATATTGAAATTCATTACATGCAAAAAACCGTCATCCAGGAACAACGTGGAAATGATGAATACATAAACCATCTGGTCAGCGAATTAAGAAAGTCGTTACAAAAAGGGAAGAGATGGGGAGTAGTTAGAAGAGTGGAAGGGAATCTGGTGGAAATAGACAAGGGGGCGGTGCATAAAGTGCGCGAGCGGGACGTCTATATGGTGTATGACGCCAGCGGGAACTATAAAAGCAAAATGGAAGTGGAAGCGATTGCAGACGCGATATCCATCGGTTCCAGTTATGGGAGGAAAAAGGCGGTAGAGCCAGGCGACACTGTTAAATTCCGTGGACAACGCAAGTCACTTGAACTTGGATTAATCTATGGGTTTAATGAGACCGCAAGGGGGGAAAAGTATTGGGGGTTGGGCATGATTTGGCAATACAATTTTCGCAGTAGTTGGGGGTTTGAGTTTGCCGGAACTTATTTGAAGGGTCTTTGCACATCCGGATCCGACGAATGGGAGGGGGTGAGAGAACAGGTTGACATCCCCATATATTTTGGAGCAAGAAAATATTTTTATTATCCCTTTTGGTTTTCTCCCTTTATAGGTTTAGGCGGGAGTTATTTGAAAGTAGATTACACTTATGTGCGTTGGGACAACAGTTATATAATCGTCGACCAAGATGCGATGTCATCGACAAGGATTGCCCCTTATTTCGTAATAGGCACTCAATTTTCCGGAGAACAGTTTAAAATTGAACTTGGAGCGCGTTATTTTTACGGTCCGGAGCTAAATGTTAAACCAAAACCGATTAAAGTGCGTCCGACCATTTATTGCGCGTCGATTTCCTTTGCTTGGTAAAGGAAAGGGAAAAAATGATTTTTGTTTATTATGGTAGAATTATTTTTGGGAAACGATTATGACCGCAAATAACCTTGGTAAAACGCTTTTGGGGATAATATCGCTCATTCTGCTTGAATGCCTTCTTGGGGCGCAGATAACGGTGATATCCCAGCCAAGCAGTGGTCGGGTGGCGGTATGGACCAGGCCTTTATTCGGTTGGGGCGGAACCCCTCCGTATATAGATGGCTCTCCGCCGGATTATTCCACATCAACTGTTTTATCCGGTAGTGCTCTCTTCAGCGGCGAAGCTTCAGTATCAGATTGCCAGATGAATAGTTTAATCCTATATGTTCCTCCTCCTCCGTGGCTTATACCTGTTGCGGCGGGGGAATCCGAGGCCGGTTATTCCAAATATGTATGCGCCGAAGTGATACCCGGTTCGCGTGTCCGCGTAAAATTCAGCAGCAATTTATCAATTAATTGGCTGGACGTAGCCGCTTCCGACGGCGCGGTGGGGGCTTCCGCAAGATTTGACTTTTTTGCGCCGAATGGAATCACCGTTTTGCAACCTTATGAGATTAAGCGCAGTAATTATGCCCAGCTCCAGGGCGTTGTTACAGACCCGAAATCATGGGCCTCGGAAGTAACGCCCTTATCAACCTGGACATGCGAAATAGGGGGTAAAGTTTATTATCGTTTGGGGAAATTCGGAATCAGCGGCAGCGCGAGGGTGGAGGCTTCGCCGGGCGCCGGTTCCTACACTTACAATATGAACGCGGGTTATGGTGGGGAAATTACCGGGATTGCAGCGTATTATATAGGGAATGTGCTGAGTATCATTCCCGATACGAACAACCAGACCTATCTGGTAGAACAGAAACTTCCGAAAGAATTGAGCGTGAAGGTGGCTGACGGGGAGACCGGGACGCTTACCAATAATATTGTGCCAATAACTTTTACGATTATTGAACCCTCAAACGGGGCGAAATTCCCCGATGGTCAGACCAGCATTAGCGTCAACACCGAAAACGGCATAGCCGGGGTGAAGTTGACGCTTGGAACAGTAGCCGGGACTTACAAGGTCCTTGCGACATGCCCGCCCGAACACTGCACCTCGGGGGCAAGGGAGGTGACGTTTACATCTACAGCCAAGACCTTTGAGGAAACCACGGAATTAAGATGCGAGTTATGTGATTTAAGTGGAAGGGTGGCCAAAGAATTAAAAACCGCTTTTCGCGTAAGAGCATTTAACACCCTTACCAACCAATATGTCGGGAATCTTGAAGTGGGTTATGATAAGGTGAAGTTTATAGACAAGAATGGAATTACGAAGCCTGCTCCTGACGATATGTCTATAAGGATAAAAAACGGGACAACCGATACAGCCGGTTTCAGCAGGGCATATATGACCCTGGGTCCTGAAGAAGGAGATTACATAGGTGAGGCCACCTGTAATCAATGTTTAGGAAACAAAGAAGTTATATTGCGAGGCCATGGAAAGAAAATATATATTGAAGTAAACGCCGGGAAAAAAGTCACGTTAAACCCTTACGACCGCGATCCAATCACCGGAGAGCCTATAACCCCTCTTGTACGGGTGAAGGAAATAATCCTCCCCAATGAAAATAAATCATTTACCACTGTATCCAGTGAGAACCATATAACCCTGCAGGCTGAAGTTCTGCCCGAAGATTTCGCCGAAAAAAGCGAGATAACCTGGA